>DAITAP010000029.1:8347-15405 GCA_036824225.1 Caproicibacter sp.
TTCGTGCTTCTCGGTGGGGACGGAAAGATCCTGGGGGATTCGGTAGCCTACCGGGATCAAAGGACGGAGGGGATGGACCGCGAGGTAAGCCGGGTGATAAGCCCCCGGGAACTTTACTCGCGGACGGGAATCCAGAAGCAGATTTTCAATACAATTTATCAGCTGGAGGCCGTGAAAAAAGAAAACCCGGAACAGCTTTCCAGGGCCCGCCGGTTTCTTATGATCCCGGATTATCTCAATTTTCTTCTGACGGGCGTCATGCAGAATGAATACACCGTCGCGACCAGCACCGGTCTGGTGAACGCCCGCACGAAAACCTGGGACGGAGAGATCCTCCGGAGGCTGGGATTCCCGAAAAGCATTTTCGGCCCCCTCGCGGTCCCGGGTACCAGACTCGGCGGCCTCCGCGAAAAGGTCAGAAAAGAAGCCGGGTTTGACTGCGAAGTCCTTCTTCCCGCGACGCATGACACGGCGTCGGCTTTTCTTTCCGTCCCCGCCCGGGACGACAGATCCGTCTATATTTCAAGCGGGACATGGAGCCTGCTGGGCGTAGAAAACCGGGAACCGATCACGACGGAAGAAAGCAGACTCCTAAATTTCACGAATGAAGGCGGATACCGGTACCGCTTCCGGTACCTGAAAAACATCATGGGGCTCTGGATGATCCAGAGTATCCGGCGCGAACTGAACGCGGAAGGGAAAAAAGTCAGTTTTGACGAACTTGAAAACGCAGCCCGGTCTTCCGGCGGGGGGAAAGGCCTGATTGACGTAAACGACGCCTCGTTTCTTTCCCCCGCCAGCATGATTCAGGCGGTCAATGAATTCTTGAGGAAAGCGGGACAGCCCGTTCCGGCATCGGTCGGGGAACTGGTCCAGTGCGTCTACAAAAGCCTGGCAGATTCCTATCGGAAATCCATCCGGGAACTTTCCCGGATGACCGGGAAGAAGTATACGAGCGTCAACATTGTAGGCGGCGGCGCCAAGGACCGTTATCTCAACGAACTTACCGCTCAAGCGACGGGCCTTCCCGTTTTTTCCGGACCTGTGGAAGGGACGGCCCTCGGAAATCTCATCGTGCAGATGATCGCGGCAGGGGAATTTCCTGATTTGTCCGCCGCGAGGGCAGCCGTCAGAAACTCATTTCCAGGAAAGGAGTACGTCGTATGAACAGGGACCGATTTCAAGAGGCAAAAAAGCGCTACGGAGAGCTGGGAATCGATGTGGACGCCGCGCTGAGGGCCGCATCGGGAAAAGCGATTTCCCTCCCCTGCTGGCAGGGGGATGACGTGACCGGCTTTGATCGGAAGGACGGAGGCGCGGGGAACGGCATCCAGACTACGGGAAACTATCCGGGCAGAGCTCGGAATTTTGAGGAACTCAAAGAAGACTTTCTGGAAGCCTGCCGCCTGATACCCGGAAAAAAGCGAATCAATCTCCACGCGAGCTACGCGGTATTCGGCGAAGGGGAATGGAAAGACCGGGATAAAATCGAGTACAGACATTTTGCTCCCTGGGTTGACTTCGCGGAGAAAAACGGGCTTGGAATCGACTTTAACCCAACCTGCTTTTCCCACCCGATGGTCAAGGGGGGAATGACCCTCGCAAGCCCCGATCCGTCCGTAAGGCGCTTCTGGATCGACCACTGCAAAGCGTGCCGGAGAATTGCAGACTCGATTGGGGAACATCTGGGGGACAAGGTGCTTAGTAACATCTGGATCCCGGACGGGCTCAAAGACGTCCCCGCGGACCGGTTCGGGCCGAGGATGAGGCTGAAATCCTCCCTGGACGAGATTTTTTCCGAACCCCTCCCCCATGTCATCGACAGTGTGGAAAGCAAACTGTTCGGGATAGGCCTTGAAAGCTATACGGTCGGAAGCAGCGAATTTTACCTTGGGTACGCTTCTTCCCATCCGGGCGTTTACGATCTGCTGGACAGCGGGCATTATCATCCGACAGAAAAAATCAGCGACAAAATTTCGGCACTTCTCTGTACTTTCGATAAAATTCCACTGCATCTCTCCCGGCCCGTGCGATGGGATTCCGACCACGTGGTGATTTTTGACGACGAGCTCAAAGAGATTATGAAGGAGATTGTCCGAAACGGCGCGCTTGAAAAAGTGCTCATCGGACTCGACTTCTTTGACGCTTCCATCAACCGCGTGGCGGCGTGGATCATCGGGGCCCGAAGCGTCCAGAAAGCCCTTCTCTGGGCTCTCCTTCAGCCGAATCAAAAGCTGAAAGATCTGCAGGACCGGGGTTCCTTTACGGAAAAAATGGTTCTGATGGAAGAATCCAAGACGCTGCCGTTCGGGGATATCTGGGAGCGTTACTGCGAGGAACAGGGCGTCCCCGCAGACGGCGGCTGGTTCGAAAAAATACGGTCCTACGAAAAAGACGTCTTAAGTAAAAGAGGCGGATTCTGAAATGGGAATTCTCGATATTGACATCGTTAAGGCCTATATCCGCATGTGCAGCGACGGTTGGAAGCAGGGGTGGCATGAGCGCAACGGTGGAAACCTGACTTACCGGCTTAAAAAAGAAGAAGTGGAAAAATGCCGTCCCTTTTTCCATAAACCGGGACCCTGGGTAAAAATCGGCGTATCCGCAAAAAATCTGTCCGGTGAATTTTTCATCACGACAGGCAGCGGAAAATTTTTCCGGAACGTGGAGCCGGATCCCGAACATTCCATTGGAATTGTCGAAATCAATGAAAGCGGGGACAGCCGGCGCACCGTCTGGGGCCTTGAGGGGGGAGCGTCACCGACGAGCGAGTTTCCAAGCCATTTTCTGAACCATTCGGTGCGATCGGAAGCTACGGGGGGCGCCTGCCGCGTCATCTATCACGCCCATCCGGCCAACCTGATCGCCCTTACCTATATTCTTCCTCTCACTTCCCGCGATTTCACCCGGGTTCTGTGGAAATCCGCCACGGAATGCCCGGTCGTGTTTCCAAACGGTGTCGGCGTCGTTCCCTGGATGGTTCCGGGAGGGCCTGAAATTGCCCGGGCAACCAGCAGGCTGATGCGCGAATATGACGCGGTCGTGTGGGCCCACCACGGGCTTTTCTGCTCCGGACCGGATTTTGACACCACGTTCGGGCTGATGCACACGATTGAAAAATCCGCCCAGATTTACGTCCTCGCGCTGAGCGCGGGCCAGGGCAGAATCCGCCAGACCATCACCGACGACGATCTGCGCGCCATTGCCAGGAGTTTTGGAGTCAGGCTGAATGAAAAATTTTTAGACTGATTTTCTTCCTCAACCCTATAAAAGTCAGGCAGAAGTGGAAAGGGTGCCGGCGGGATTTCCGCCGCTGAGTTCCCCGTTTCCGATCTTCCGGCCTGCGGGGGGAAAACCGTCTTTAAGGAGGAGCATATGGCAAATCTGAATCTTGGTAAATTTTCCGATAAAGTCTACGGCTGCTGGCTTGGAAAAAATATCGGCGGAACGCTCGGGACGCCGTGGGAAGGAAGAAGGGAACTGCTGGACCTCAAAGGCTTCCGCTCCCCGCCTGGGAAACCGCTTGCGAACGACGATCTGGATCTTCAGCTTGTCTGGCTTAAGGCTCTCGAGGACCGGGGGCCGCTCGGCATCAACGAAAACGTCCTCGGCGAATACTGGATAAACTATATTCCACCGCACTGGAACGAATATGGAATCGGCAAAAGCAACATGAAAGCCGGGATCCTTCCGCCGCTGAGCGGCGATTATGAAAATGCGTGGCGCGATTCAAACGGCGCGTGGATCCGTTCGGAAATCTGGGCCTGCTGCGCGCCCGGATGCCCCGACCTCGCCGCGAAATATGCCTGGTATGACGCGTGCGTGGATCATGGGACGGGAGAAGGAACTTACGCGGAACTTTTTACGGCTTCTCTGGAAAGCGCCGCGTTTGTTCTTTCTGACCGTAGAAAATTAATTGAAATCGGCCTGTCCCATATCCCGGAAGGATGCCGGGTGGCGGGGAGCATAAAAATAGTCCTCGACGGATATTCGCACGGCCTCGACTGGAAAAAGGTCCGGCAGGCAGTCCTGGACGATTCCAAAGATCTTGGGTGGTTTCAGGCCCCCGCGAACCTCGCGTTCGTAATCATCGGCTGGCTTTACGGCGAAGGCAATTTTAAGAAATCACTTCTGACTGCCGCCGGATGCGGCGATGACACCGACTGCACAGCCGCCACGCTCGGATCCATTCTCGGGATTATCGGCGGGGAAAAAGGGATCCCGGCGGACTGGAGAAAATATGTCGGAGACGATATCGTCTCCGTCGCGATCGACCGCGGATCATGTTCCGTCCCCCGCTCCTGCACGGAGCTTACCTGTCACGTCATCCGGACAGCTTCCCAGGTGCTCGCGGCAAACGGGGCCCCCGTCTCCCTTTCCGACAGCCCTGACGACTTTTCCGGACTGGATTTTAAAAGCCTCACCGCCTCGGCCGGATACCGGAAAGAGCTTTCCCAGAAAGACAGTTCCCTCCGCTTCAATTTTATCCATACGGAGGTTTCTCTTCTCTACCGAAACGGGATCAGCGTACGTCCCGGCGGGGAAGCCAAATTGACTGTTACGCTCCGCAACCTGCTTCCGGATCCGAGGCATCTCGATATCTCTTATTTTCTTCCGGAGGGATTTACTCTTCTCGAGGGAAAAAAGCATGTGAGTCTTCTTCACTCTACGGGTAAGACCAGCTCCCGGTGCTCTTTTCCCGTAACGATAAAAGCTGGCGAAAACATCCGGCCGGAAAACCGCGGCGTGATTCAGATGGTCGCTTCCGGCCGGCCGACTGTCATCCTTGTCCCACTTCTCTGGTTTGGAGCATAAACCGGATTTAGGCGGGATCCCCTGCTTCTGGACCCCCGAACCACCCTGCGCGGAAAGAAAACCGCGCAGGGTGGTTCGGCGTTTCGGATATGGCTCCCCCATTTTCGGCCTGACCTTTCCCAAACCGTTAAAAATAATATAAACCAGGGCGTCAATTTCCTTGAAAGTGTTGACTTTTCGATTTTCAATGATAGAATCTTAGATGTAAGCTCTTACATTTCCAGAGAAAAAGAGAGAGGAGTCTTTTCTTTGAAAAAAATCCAGGAACTTTATCACCGCAGCCCGCGGCCCATCCGGGTTGTGCAGTTTGGGGAAGGCAATTTTCTGCGCGGCTTTGTCGATTATATGATCGACATCGCAAACGAGAAGGGCGTTTTTAACGGAGACGTCGCCATTGTCAAGCCGATTGAGTCCGGGGATCTCGGGCGCTTTCACGATCAGGACAACCTCTACACGGTTGTCCTGCGCGGCCGGGTGGACGGAAAGCCCTATGTTGAAAAACGCGTCGTCACCTGTGTGCAGAAAGCGGTCGACGCCTACGGTGATTACGAGGAGTTTATGGATCTGGCAAAACTGGACACGCTTGAGTTCGTCGTATCCAATACCACGGAAGCCGGGATAGTTTATGACGAGACAGACCGGTTCGAACGAAAGCCGCCTAAAAGCTATCCCGGCAAACTAACGAAATTCCTGTATGAGCGGTTCCGCGCGTTCCGCGGAGATCCGGACAAGGGTCTGATCCTTCTGCCGGTGGAACTGATTGAGGAGAACGGCAAAAATCTCCGCAGAGACGTGCTCCGCCTTGCCGATCTCTGGAAGCTCGGCGAAAGTTTCAAAAAATGGGTCCGGGAGGACAATACTTTCTGCAGCACGCTGGTGGACCGGATCATCACGGGATACCCCAGGGTGGAAGCGGAAAAGTTCTGGAAAAAGCTCGGATACGAGGATCGCCTGCTCGATACCGGGGAGCCTTTCTCGCTGTGGGTCATCGAGAGCGAAAAGGATATCTCCGGCAGATTTCCTCTTGATAAGGCCGGGCTGCACGTCGTCTTTACAAAGAATCAGCGCCCTTACCGCGAACGCAAGGTGCGCATTCTGAACGGCGCGCATACTTCCACCGTTCTCGCAGGCTATCTGATGGGCAAGGACATCGTGCGCGACTGCATGCATGACCCCCTGATCCGGAAGCTGATGGAGACCATCGTGTTTCAGGAAATCGTTCCGACGGTCAAACTCCCGCACGCGGAGGCAGTGGATTTCGCAGACGCCGTGCTGGAACGTTTTGACAACCCGTTCATCGATCATTCGATCCTCTCCATTTCCCTCAACTCGGTTTCCAAATGGAAAGCCCGTATTCTTCCGACCTTTCGGGACAATTACGCAAAAACCGGCAGGCCGCCGAAATATCTGACTTTCTCGCTCGCCGCGCTGATGGCGTTCTATACTTCCGACAAACTGGAAAAAGACGCGCTGATAGGAGACCGGAACGGCCAGCCGTACAAAATCCATGATGACCGCAACGTGCTGGAATTTTTCGCCGCGAACAGCAAAAAAAAGCCCGCGGCGGAATTTGTGAAGCGGTTCCTGTCTAATCCGGAATTCTGGGGAAAAGATCTGACGGCTGAATTCCACGGCTTTTCGGAACTTGTCACGAAAGATCTCGAAGATATCCGCCGGGAAGGCATGACAAAGGCGGTGGAAAAACTGCTGAAAAGCGGGACATGATGGAAAAAATTTACCGGATCAGCCCGCTCGACAATGTGGCGGTAGCTCTCGAAAATCTAAAGACCGGCGAGACAGTCGGGTCAGGAAAGGACCGGTTCCCCGTCCTCGAACCGGTCCAGGCGGGACATAAAATCGCCCTGAGGGATATCGGGAAAGGGGAAGCCGTCCTGAAATACGGCTTCCCCATCGGAACCGCGTCTTCGCGTATCCCCAGGGGAGCGTGGGTGCATACGCAGAATGTGAAAACACGGCTCAGCGGACTTCTTAAATATACTTACCGCCCCTCTGCCCCGCCAGTCTCCGCAGACTTTTGAAGGATACCGCCGGGAAGACGGATCGGTCGGAATACGGAACGAAATCTGGATTCTGCCGACAGTGGGGTGTGTAAACGCCGTCGTGCGTGAAATCGAGCGGAGATCCCGGGAACTCCCTGCTCCCGGGATAGACGGCATTTATTCCTTCCCCCATCCCTACGGCTGCTCCCAGCTTGGGGAAGACCTCGGGAACACCCAGAAAGC
>DAITAP010000030.1:0-11254 GCA_036824225.1 Caproicibacter sp.
ATGGCCGACATGTTCGTGTGCATGTGGAGTTCCACGCGCTTTTTGGCGGCGCAGTCCATGACTTTGATCTGTTCGACCTTGGAAATCCCCCGCGGACGAATCTCGATTTCATGGTCGTATTGGTCAAATTCCACACTGCCCCGGACAAGAAGGGACATCCCGGGTTTCAGGGTATCCAGAAGACGGCACTGGGCGGCCTGCTCGATTATCTTGATTGGAATGGAACCCGTATAGTCCGTTATACGAATGGAATAGATTTTTCTCTGCTTGTCGCGCGTCTCTCTCACTTTGGAAGAAAAGATTTCTCCCCAGACCGTCACGCTTCCCGCGTCGGGACCCACTCCTGAAATCGGCACCGTTTTCGGCTTTGCCGGCATGCGCCCGTAAATTTTCCGAGCGCTCTCCGGTAAAATCGAGGGCATCAGGGTATCCCATTTCCGAACGCTGATCGTCCGGACACTCCCGACCTTGGAACCTTTTGGTCCCTTCCCGCCGTCCTCGGATTTTTTGGACTGGTTCTCTTCGAGGATCGTTTTTTCCTCCGCTTTTTTCTGATGCGCCAGATAAACCGGCGAGTCGCCGTCCAGCTTTAAAATCCCCTCAAAGCGCACAGGAATTTTTAGTCCAAACTCCTCCCGGATCAGATCCGAAATCATCCGTCCCGCGTGGCGGGATTCGAGAAGATCCCCTCCTCCGTGGAAAAGCCGGACGACAAGGCTTCCGTTTTCCAGGCGCGCCTTTGCTCCCCTTAAAGTCCCGTTGATGCTCGCCCCGCGCTTTTTCAGTTCCTCCGCCAGATCTTCGAAGCATTCCGCGGAAAAACATTCCCGCGGAAATTCCGGACAGATCTCGACGCCGGAAAGCCGCAGGTCCCTGCACGCCGCGAAGTCCTTTTCCGCGCGGGAAAGTTCCTTCTGGCCTAAATAGGAAGGAAACTTCGCCCGGATAGAAAGCATCCGCCTTTCGGGATCAATCCGGATGGAGCGGATTTCCCCATTCAGAATGTCCTTCGGAAGTCCTTCTGTTTTTATGTATGCGCTGAAAAATTCTCCAAGTTTTTTCAAAAGACTGCTCCCTTGAACCCTTTTGAGGCTATAAGCTTTTGATTTCTTCCATCAGGCTGTCAACCAGCCTGTTTTCCGGCACCCGCCGGATAATCCTGCCTTTCCGGAAAATCAGGCCGCATCCGTCGCCGCCGGCGATTCCGACATCCGCTTCGCGGGCTTCGCCCGGTCCGTTTACGGCGCATCCCATCACCGCGACGGTGAGATCCTTCCGGCATCCGGCAAGACGCTTTTCAACTTCCCGCGCTATCGGGATGAGGTGGATGCGGGTTCTTCCGCAGGTCGGGCAGGAAATCACCCGGACGCCTTTCCGGAGGTTGAGAGCCTTCAGAATTTCGATCCCCGCTTCCACTTCCCGGACGGGATCCTCCGTCAGGGACACGCGGATCGTGTCCCCGATTCCCATCCAGAGCAGATTTCCAATCCCGACGGCGGACTTGACGGCCCCGCCCAGTCCGGGTCCCGCTTCCGTCACACCGAGGTGGAGCGGGTAATCGCACCGCTTCGCGGCGAGGAGATTTGCCCTTATCATTGTTTTTACGTCCGATGATTTTATCGAGAGGACGATATCGTGAAAATCAAATTTCTGAAGAATTTGCGCGTGGCGCAGGGCGCTTTCCACGAGGGCCTCCGCCGTGGGACCGCCGTATTTTTTCAGAAGATCCCCCGGAACCGATCCGGAATTCACGCCAATCCGGATCGGAATCCCCCGTTCCCGGCAGGCGTCCGCCACGGCGCGGACCCTCGAGTCGGGACCGATGTTTCCGGGATTGATTCGGACGGCGTCCGCCCCCGCCCGGACGGCGGCGATGGCCAGGCGGTAGTCAAAGTGAATATCCGCGACCAGCGGGATGGGAACGGCGCGTTTTACTTCCGGAATCAGCCCGACGGATTCCATGTCGGGAACGGCGGCGCGCAGAATGTCGCACCCTGCCGCCGCCAGTTTTTCCGCCTGCGCGCGGCAGGCGGAAAAATCGCGGGACGGCGTGTTCAACATCGACTGGACCGTAACCGGGGATCCCCCGCCTACCGGCGTGGTCCCCACCATGACTTTCCTTGAATTCCGCACTATGCCCCAAGCCCCTTTCCTGTAACAAGCCGCAGAATATCGCTGTACGATACGATAAGCATGAAGGCTATCAGGATAAAAAAGCCGGCCGCTTCGACGGCTCCCTGATACCTTGCCTCAATCGGCTTGCGGCGGACGGCCTCGATGAGGAAGAAAAGAAGTTTTCCCCCGTCCAGAGCGGGAAACGGCATCAGGTTGAACACGCCGAGGTTGACTGTGAAAATCATCATGATATAGAGAACGTTGTTGAGGCCCAAGAGAAAGCTCTCCCGCAGGCCTTCGGAAACCGCCTGCCCTACGGCGTCCGCCGCTCCGATGGGTCCGGCCATCTCATTAAAACCGTATTTTCCTGTCAGGAGCCCGATGATCGAGTACCAGACGCTCCGCACCGTCGAAAAAGTGTCTCTCACGGATTTTGCGAACAGCGTTCCGGCGTTTTTGCGGATCGGGGCAACGTAAAAATCGAGGGAGACGTATTTTTTCCCGTTCAGGGTCCGGGAATGGAACCGGACGTTGTCAAATCTGAGGTTTTTCCCGCCGCGCCGGACCTCGAGATCGACGGATTCCGGATCCGCTGTCGCCAGAGCGAAGGATAGATCCTTATCCCCGTAAATCCGGTAATGGTCCACCGAGACGAAAACATCGCCCTCCCGAAGGCCTGCCGCCTCAAGCGCGGAACCCTTTTCAAACACTGAAATCGTCGTGGAATTAAACGCAGGCTGCTGCCCCAGAAGGATCATCATGAGGCAGAGGCCGAGGAGGATATTCATGACGGCGCCCATCACGACAATCAGGAATCTCTTCCAAATCGGCTTATTGTTAAAGGCCCTTTCATCCGCGCTGTCTTCTTCTTCCCCCTCCATGGCGCAGAACCCGCCGATCGGAAACAGCCGGAGAGAATACTGGGTCTCCTTTTTTTTCAGACGGAAAAGCGCCGGGCCCATCCCGATGGCGAATTCATTGACCCGCACGCCGGAAAGTTTCGCCGTGAAGAAATGGCCGAACTCATGAATAAAAATCATAAAACCGAACAGGAGCACTGCTATGACGATTAAAAGGACTTTAATGATGGCGGTTCACCTCATTTAACGCCGGCGGACTTCAGAACATATCTTCGGGCGTCCGCGTCGGCGTTCAAAATATCTTCCAGAGAAAAGTCCGCCTGGTCCGGCTGACGTTCCATCGCCTGCCAGACGAGCTCCCCGATCTCGGAAAAAGAAATCCGCCGTTCCAGAAAAAGCGGGACGGCCGCTTCGTTTGCCCCGTTCGCCGCGGCAGGGGCAAGGCCCCCGCGCTCCAGCGCGCGCCGGCACGCGCCGTAGCAACGAAAAGTTTTTTCGTCCGGCTTTGCGAAGGTAAGGGATCCGTACTTGGCGAGATCCAGCGGCTTCACCGGCGACGGCAGGCGTTCCGGCCAGGTCAGGGCGTACTGGATGGGAAGGCGCATATCCGGCACCCCGAGCTGGGCTATCACCGAATGATCCGCGTATTCCACCATCGAATGGATGACGCTTTCCCTCTGGATGAGAACGTCAATCCGGGAAGAGGGAAGCCCGAACAGCCAGGAAGCCTCGATGACCTCCAGGCCCTTGTTCATCATCGTCGAGGAATCCACCGTCACTTTCTTCCCCATATGCCACGTGGGGTGACAAAGCGCCTCTTCCGGCGTAACGCTTTTTAGGCTCTTCGAGTCCATTCCGAAAAACGGGCCGCCGGAAGCAGTCAGGATAATCTTTCGAACCGCTTCTTTCCCCGGGCTTCCCTGGAGGCACTGAAAAATGGCGGAATGTTCGCTGTCCACGGGAAAAATCCGGACCCCGTTTTCCCGCGCCGCCCGCATCACCAGAGCCCCGCCCGCGACAAGCGTTTCCTTATTGGCGAGCGCGACGTCCTTTTTTGCCCTGATGGCGGCGAGAGTCGGGCGCAGGCCGACCAGCCCGACGACGGAATTGCAGATAATGTCCGCTTCCGGGCAGGCGGCCGCCTCGCAAAGGCCCTCCATTCCCGAAAGGACGCGGACCGGAAGATCCCTGACGGCGGCTTTCAGATCCCGCGCGGCCTTGGGATCAAACACCGCGGCAACCTGAGGACGGAACTTCCGGATCTGGCGTTCCAGAAGACGGACATTTTTCTTCGCGGCCAGCGCGCAGACAGTAAGGCCGAGCCGTTCCGCCACATCAAGGGTCTGGGTGCCGATGGAACCGGTCGATCCCAGAACGGATAAACATTTTTTCATTCGGATCCACCATTTCGCTTTCTGATAAACTTCCCTCTGTAAAGGGGATTTACTGGACAATCGGCAGAAACCGGGCCAGAAGATAGACAAACGGCGCTTCGAAGATCACGCTGTCAAACCGGTCGAGAATCCCGCCGTGCCCGGGGATGATTTCCCCAAAGTCCTTGATATGGCAGCAGCGCTTGATAAGGGAGAAGCTCAAATCCCCCAGAATGGACAGCACCGTGCCGAAAACGCCGATCAGGAACAGCGAAAGGTAGGATACCCTGGCTCCGTCCGCAAAATTCAGGGAATTGAAAATTAATCCCGCAAGAAATATCGCCGTGAGACTGAAGGCGAACGAACCGAACACCCCTTCCACGGTCTTTTTGGGGCTGATATCCGGACAGAACTTCCGATGCCCGAACATCCTGCCGGCAAAAAAGCCGCCCATATCGGAAATCCACGCGGAAAAAATCGCGATGAGGACATAAAACATCCCGTGCGCCCCCCCGAGCCTCCGAAGCCCCAGAAGGGTCCCGAGCGCCGTTGGAATCAGGAGGGACATGCTGTAAACGACGCCAACTTCCCGGAAAGTCAGGAAACTGTGATAGAAGAGAAGCGCCGCGAACAGGATGACCGTATAGGAAAAATAGGCGGTTTCCCGGCCAAGGTCGGTTTCGAGAAACGGATACACAGCGGCAAAGAGTAGACTTGGCAGAACCAGAACGGGATTTTTCAAAAGTCCTATGGCGAGAATAATCTCATAAACGCCGAGCACGGATACAAGGGCAATCGCAATGTTTAACGCCAGAGGAAAAGAATGGTTGAATACTACGATGGCGGCGATAAACAGGACGAGGGTCGCGGCGGATGTGACTCTCTCTTTCATTTATAACCCCCCAAAGCGCCTGGTCCGGGCGGCGTATTCCCGTATCGCCTGATCGAGGTCTTTTGGCTTAAAATCCGGCCATAAAACGTCCATGGCCACAAATTCCGCGTAAGCGGACTGCCACAGAAGAAAATTGGAAAGCCGCTTTTCCCCGCTCGGCCGGAGAATCAAATCCGGATCCGGCTCCCCCGCCGTATAAAGCCTTGAAGAGACGGCCTTTTCGTCGATCTGCGAAGGATTCAGGCTTCCCTTAAGGACGTCCTGCGCCAGAAGCCTGCACGCTCTCGCAATCTCGGCCCTTCCCCCGTAGTTGAGGGCGATATTGAGAGTCATGCCGGTATGATCCCTGGAAGCGCGTTCGGTATCGCGGATCAGTTCCCGCAGCCTCCGGTCAAACACGCTCGTATCCCCCAGAAAACAGACCCGGATATTTTCGCCGAGAAAATTTTTCAGCGCGTCATCCAGATACTGCTTGAAGAGGTTTATGAGCGTCCTTACTTCGTTCTGCGGACGCTTCCAGTTTTCTGTCGAGAACGCGTAGACCGTCAGGTACTGGATTCCGATTCTGCTGCAGTATCTGACGATGGTTTTAAAAACACCCGCTCCGGCGGCATGGCCTGCCGACCGGGGCAGGCCGCGCTTTTTCGCCCAGCGGCCGTTTCCATCCATGATGATTCCGATATGCCTGGGCAAACCCCTCTCTGTCATAATCGGTTAAATCTCCATAATTTCCTTTTTTTTACTTTCCAGCATTGTGTCGGCTTTCCCGCAGTACCGGTCTGTCAGGTCCTGCGCCGTTTTTTCGTCATGTCTCAGTTCGTCTTCGGTCAGTTCCGATTTTTTCTTCTCGCTTTTCAGCTTCTCCATCGTGTCGCGCCGGATGGCGCGGACGGCGACTTTGCAGTCTTCACACATTTTGCTGATTTCCTTCGCAAGATCCCGGCGCCTTTCCTCCGAGAGAGGCGGAAACGACAGCCGGATAATTTTTCCGTCAAACTGCGGATTGATGCCGAGATCGGAAGTTTCTATCGCCCGTTCCACCGCCTTGCAGATGCTTATGTCCCACGGCTGAATCGTAAGCGTCCGGGCCTCGGTGACGGAAACGGCGGCCAGCTGGTTTACCGGGGTCGGGGTTCCGTAATAATCCACGCGGATTTTGTTGAGCACTGCGGGGTTCGCCCTGCCGGCCCGGACGGCCGCGTAGTTTTCCGAGAGCACGGAAAGACTTTTTTTCATGCGGCTTTCCGCATCGGCCAGAATCTTTTCCATTACGCATCCTCCTTCACAATGGTCCCAATCGGTTCTCCGCATACTGCCCGGACAATATTCTCGGGATCCAGGATACTGAATACAAGAATCGGAATGTGGTTGTCCCTGCACAGGGAAGCGGCGGTGCTGTCCATCACCTTGAGATTTTTGTTGAGAACGTCGAGGTAGCTGACGGAACTATACTTCACAGCCTTCGGGTTTTTCTTCGGGTCGCTGTCGTAGATCCCGTCCACCATGGTGCCTTTGAGGATAATGTCCGCCTCAATTTCCGCGGCTCGGAGAGCCGCCGCGGTATCCGTAGAGAAAAACGGGTTGCCGGTGCCGCAGCCGAACACGACCACCCTCCCCTTTTCCAGGTGACGGACCGCGCGGTTCCGGATATACGGCTCCGCTATCTGCTGCATGGTGATAGCCGTCTGGACGCGGACAGTCAATCCCGTCTGCTCGAGGGCGTCCGCCACGCCGAGGGCGTTGATGGTGGTCGCGAGCATTCCCATGTGATCGGCCCGCGTCCGGTCCATTGTGCCGCTGGAGCGGCCCCTCCAGAAATTTCCTCCCCCCACGACGATACCGATCTGGACACCCATGTCCGCACACTCTTTGATGGCATGACAGATTTTATGCACTGTTTTAAAATCTATTCCATGCGTCTGAGGACCCGCAAGACTCTCCCCGCTCAGTTTCAGCAAAATCCTCTTGTATTTCGGCTGCAAATTCAACACTCCCGTCGTTTACTATTTATTTTACAATAAGAAAGGCACAATTTCAACTGCCGCCCTTTCGTGATTTCCGATTTTCCGGCAGCAAAAAGCCGCCAGATACTGGGTCTTCCGGGCCTGGCGGCTTTTCGGGCAGACCGGCGCGGCGCCCGTCCCTCCCCTTATTTTCTGCTTTTGATAAGGCGGCTTAGTTCCTCCATAAAACTGTTGATGTCTTTAAACTGGCGGTAAACGGAGGCAAAGCGGACATAAGCGACCTCGTCCACATTTTTAAGCTTTTCCATCGCGTATTTTCCAATGAGACTGGACGGAACCTCCCGGGCCAGCGAATTCTGAAGCATATTCTCAATTTCATCCACAATTTTTTCCAGAGTTTCAATCGAAACGGGCCGTTTTTCACAAGCCCTCAAAAGGCCGTTCATCAGCTTGTTCCGATCAAAGGTCTCGCGGGATTTATCCTTTTTGATCACAACAATCGGAACGGTCTCAATGACTTCGTAGGTAGTAAAGCGCTTCCTGCATTTCAGGCATTCCCTGCGCCTGCGGATCCGCTCCCCCTCGTCCGTCGGTCTGGAATCGATGACTTTGCTCTCCCCATATCCACAGTATGGACACTTCATTTCCTCATCCCTTCGCAGCTTTGCATCATCATACCATACCGTCCCGCCCCAGTTCAAGTAGGCGTTGAAATTTTCCCGCTTTCACGCGCGGGAGATAAGGCCTTCCACAAAGCGTTTCGCCCTGAGCAGCTCCCCCACCGCCCCGAAACTTTTCCGGTAAACCTCAATCATGACGCCCCCGTCAAAGCCGGAACTCCTCAGCACCTTCATCATCGGGGCATAGTCCATCGCGCCGGACCCCGGCAGAAGGCAGTCGGATTCGGCGTTGTGGTCATTAATATGCACATGGACAACGCTCTTCCCCATCGCGGACAGGAGCGTGAGAGGCGGCGTCCCGCCGCGCACCGCCTGCTTGACGTCAAAGACAAACGCGCAGTTTTCGCCGCAGACCTGCCGCATCCGGCGCACAAAGCCGGGATCGTCGCTGGAGCAGCTGCTGACATTTTCCTGCGCGACGGTAACCCCGAACGTTTTTCCCAGAAAATAGAGACGCTCATACCGCCGGAACGTCTCTTCCTCCGAAATACTGCGCCGGTCCCGCCGCTGTCCGTGAAGAACGAGAAGATCCGCTCCCAGAAGGTTGCAGGCGTTAAAATAACGGCGGTAAAACTCCAGGGCGTCCTCAAAACGCCTTTCATATTCCGAAAACAGCAGAAAGTTTTCATATCCGGAAGTGAAAGGATGAAGGGATTTGACTTTGCTTCCGCTCTTCTCCCCTCTGCGGCGGAGACGCTTCAGATAATCCCCCTTTAGTTCGCTGCAGGTATTGATAAATACCTCAAAATAACGAAACCCCATGGAAATCAGGGTGGAAAAGGAATCTTCCAGAAGCATGGGGTAAAGGCACGCAGTCGAAATCCCGGCCCGAATTCAAATTCACCGCCCTTAAGCAGTCTTTATTATATTCCGAATGCGCCCCGCTGTCCAGTTCTGTTCCGGAGGAAACCTTCCAAGTCAGGACTCCCCTTCCCTTTTTTAGAGCCTTCTTTAGTCCGGCTTGATTTTGCCCCCGGGTTCCGGTATAATGAGCAGGGAGAATTCCGGGGCGGCGCCCCATTTTCTTTCCCTGGCGCCGGGTCCCGGATTCTATTTCTGCCATAAAGGAGTAAATGCGAATGGCACTGCTCGGCGCCGGCGGAATCTGCAAATCGTTTGGAAGCACGGAAATTCTGAAAAACGTTTCCTTTGAAATACAGGAAAACGACCGGATCGGCCTGGTCGGGCGCAACGGCTGCGGGAAAACCACGCTCTTTCGGATCCTGACGGGAGATCTTCCGTGCGATCGCGGGACAATCAGCCTTTCCGGCCGCGCAGGCCTCGGATATATGGAGCAGCATGTCTGCCGCGATCCGGAAAAGCCCGCCTTCCGCGAAGTCCTGACTGTTTTCCAGCCTCTGATGGATATCGAGAGGGAACTGGACAAAATCAGCCGTCTTCTGGAAAAAGCCCCGGAAAATATGGACACGCTGATTCGGAAGCAGGCGGATCTTACCGAACGCTTCGACAGAAACGGGGGGCTGACATACCGCAGCCGGGCCAGGTCGGCGATGCTGGGGCTCGGCTTTTCCGAACGCGACCTTTCGATGCCGGTCGGAACCCTGAGCGGCGGGCAGCGGGCAAAGCTGCAGCTCGCAAAGCTGCTGCTCTGCGGGGCGAAACTTCTGCTGCTGGACGAGCCGACCAACCACCTCGACATTTCCTCCGTCGAATGGCTGGAGGATTTTCTCCGCGGGTTTCCGGGAGCCTATCTGGTTACGTCCCACGACCGGTATTTTCTCGACAGGACGACCAACCGGACCTTTGAGCTGAAAAATGCCCGCCTCCGGATTTATCCGGGCAATTATTCTTCCTATTTAGAGCTTAGGGACCGGCAGGTAAAGTCGGAAGAGCGGAAATATGAGAATACGAAGAAGGAAATCCACCGGCTTGAGGGGATTGTGGAACAGCAGCGGCGCTGGAATCAGGAGCGGAATTACAAGACTGCCGAAAGCAAGCAGAAAGCGATCCGCCGCCTGGAAGGCACCCTCTCGGCACCCGATCAGAAGGAAAAATCCCTGAAATTCCGCCTGGACGCCGGAAGCCGCGGGGGGAACGACGTTCTGAAGGTCGAGAATCTTGGGCTCCGGTTTGGGGACCGCGTTCTTTTTCAAAACGCGGAGATGGAAATCCACCGCGGGGAAAGAGTCTTTCTGATAGGTCCGAACGGGTGCGGGAAAACTTCCTTCCTGAAAACACTTCTTGGAAAATATCAGCCGTTTACAGGAACCTTTCGCTTTGGGGCCGGCATCACCGTCGGTTATTACGATCAGCTTCAGACCGGCCTCCATCCGGAAAAAACGGTGATGGACGAAATCTGGGACCTTTATCCCGGCAAGACGCAGACCGAGGTCCGGAATGCGCTCGCCGAATTCCTTTTCCGGGGCGACGAGGTGTTTAAGCCGGTCTCCGCCTTAAGCGGCGGGGAGCGGGCAAGGGTCCTCCTTTTAAGGTTGATGCTTTCCCACAGCAACTTTCTTCTTCTGGACGAGCCGACCAACCACCTCGACATTCCTTCCTGCGAGGCCCTGGAAAACGCCCTCCTCAATTACGGCGGCACCCTGCTTATCGTATCGCATGACCGCTACCTTATCAATAAGCTGGCCGACCGGATCTACGCCCTTTCCCCTTCCGGGACCACCGCCTTTTGCGGAAGCTACGACGACTACGCCGAATCGATGAGAAAAGAAAAGAAGGCCGCCCCCAAGGCGCGGTCTCCGGAAAAAAGCGAGTACCAAAAACGCAGGCGGAAAAACGCCGCCGTTCGAAAGGAAAAAGCGGAAATGAACCGCCTCGAAGAGGAAATCAGCCGCGGGGACAAGAAAATCAGCGATTGGAAGGCCGTTTTGAACACGCCGGAAAAAGCCTGCGACTATGAGGCGGCAATGGACCTTACGGAAAAAATCTCGGCTCTTCAGAAAGAAAATGAAGCCCGCTTCCAGAAATGGAGCGAGCTTGCAAAAAAATATGGCCTGTAAAAATGACGCTTTCTAAGAAAGACACGTTCCGCTACGATTTGCTCGGCACCTTTTCAAAACGGAACTGCTGAAGCTGCCGGATAAATTCCCTTGTGCCGTCGGAATCGTCGCCTTCCACCTCAATTTTCAGGGGCTTCGATAAATCCAGGCTGAAAATTCCCATAATGGACTTCGCATCTATCTTGTACTTGTCCGTTGAGAGATTGACAGGAAATTTATAACTGTTTGTCAAAGTTACAAATTTTTTAACCGCTTCAATGCTGGATAACAGGATCGACGTAGAATACATGGCAAATTTCCCCCATACTCCTAGATTCCTTTACGATATTCCCTTTCCCGGGCTTCTTGTTCTTTCGAGCGATTTAGTTCAATATAATCCAATTGCTTTTGGG
>DAITAP010000030.1:11264-12046 GCA_036824225.1 Caproicibacter sp.
TCAATATGCAAACTGCCTATACATTTTCTCCATGAGCAAAGTAAAATATTTAATTTTATGAAAGGTGAACCAATGAAGGTTTATATCGTCACGCTTGGCTGCAAAGTCAACCAGTATGAGTCGCAGGCGATGCTGAATTCTCTTTCGGAGGAAGGATTTACCGCGTGCGAGTCGGCGGAGGAAAGCGATGTCGTCGTGGTAAATTCCTGCACGGTGACCGCGGCGAGCGACAGCAAGGTCCGCCAGACGGTCAGACGCGTGCGCAGGGAAAGCCCTGGAGCGGTCGTGGTCCTGACCGGATGCATGCCTCAGGCTTTCCCGGAAGCCGCGGAAAAGCTCGGGGAAGCGGACGTTATCCTCGGAAACTCCAATCATGCTTCCCTGGCGGGCGATATCCGCGCGTTTTTGAAAAGCGGGCGCCGAATTGTCGATATCGCGCCCCACTCCGGAAAATTTGAGCCGATGCGTGTCGGGCATTTCTATGATCGGACCAGGGCGTTTGTCAAAATTGAAGACGGGTGCAACCGGTTCTGTTCCTACTGTGTGATTCCCTATGCGCGCGGGCGAGTCTGCTCGAAGCCCCTCGGGGATTTCCGGAAAGAAGTTTTTCAAATCGCCGCGAACGGGTATCGGGAAGTCGTCCTGACGGGCATCAACCTGTCCGCCTACGGACAGGAATTCGGGCTTTCCCTCTGCGACGCGGTCGAGACCGCGGCCGAACCGGACGGAATCCGCCGCGTGCGGCTCGGATCCCTCGAGCCGGAACGGCTGGACGGGGAAAC
>DAITAP010000030.1:12056-13146 GCA_036824225.1 Caproicibacter sp.
TCGCCCGCCTCTGCCGTCAGGAAAAGCTCTGCCCCCAGTTTCACCTTTCCCTTCAGAGCGGGTGCGACAGGACCCTCCGGCGGATGAACCGGCACTATACGGCGGAAGAATACCGGGAGATTGTCCGAAACCTGCGGGATTCCTTTTCGAACGCTTCCGTCACGACGGACGTAATGGTCGGATTTCCCGGGGAAACCGAGGAGGATTTTCTCGAATCCCTCGACTTTGTGCGGGAAATCGGGTTCGCGAAAGTACACGTGTTTCTCTATTCCCGCCGGCCCGGGACCGCGGCGGCGGCTTTTCCGGATCAGGTCCCCCGCGGGGAGGGACAGAAACGCAGCAGAAGGATGATCGCCGAGGCCGGAAAGATGCGGCAAAGTTTCTTCGAGAGCCAGCTAGGCAGGACGGAAACGGTGCTTTTTGAGCGGAAATGCGCGTCGGACGGGGCTCTGGAGGGCTATACGGAAAATTATACGCCCGTCCATCTTTCCAGCGCGAAAAGCCTATGCGGGCAGATCGTTCCGGTGCGCATCGTCAGCGCGGAAGAAAATTTCTGCCGGGGGGAGCTTCTTTCCTCAGTCTAACAGCCGGACAACGCTCTTTACTTCCTCCCGGGCTGTTTCCCCGATTAGAGAATCGCAGGAATAGAACATAAACCCGTCGCAGGGGATTTTCCGTCCATATTCCACTTCACTCGCGAGAATGCCGGACGATTTCTTCCAGGTTCCGCTGTCCGCGTCGGACCCTGCCTTATAGGCAGCAAGGCCAAAATAAAGCCTGACGTCCGAACTCGTGACAAGACTGCGCCAGGTTCTGGCGGCCTCGTCAAACGGCAGGACGGGATTGTCAAAATTATAATAAAGCTGCGGGCAGATATAATCGACATACCCTCTGGCGGAACACCAGGAGACCACATCCGCACCCATTCCGAGGTCGTTCTGCACGTTGCCCTGGGGGGCGACGCCGAACGGAACGCCGGGCCTGACGGATTTCACCGTCCGGTAAATCAGCGAAATCAGGGCGCTGATATTTCCCCGGCGCCAGTCCGCGAGGGAAAGCGGCGTGCCGGTCTTTTCCGCCGAAGCGCGGT
>DAITAP010000030.1:13156-15216 GCA_036824225.1 Caproicibacter sp.
AGGCGTCATACGCCTTTTTATCAAAAGCCGCGTCTTGAACGGGATAGAAATAATCGTCAAACTGAACGCCGTCCACGTCGTAGTTTTTCACAACTTCCCTCACTCCGTCGGCAATCAGGTTGCGGACTTCCCCATAGGCGGGATTATAGTATTTCCCTTTTTCACAGTCGATGACATAATCGGTTTTCGCGGCGTCCTGCCGGAACCGGTTGTAGGGGTTGCCCTGGGGGAGGATGGAGGGCGTCGAACCCGTCTGAATTCTCAGTGGGTTAATCCAGGCGTGGATCTTAAGGCCATTCCGATGGCAGGATTCCACCATGTCCTTTAGCGGATCATAGCCGGGATTTACGCCCTGCGTCCCCCCGACGGTGTGGCTCCAGGGAAAATAGGACGAAGGGTACAGGGCGTCGCCGAACGGGCGGATCTGCACAATCAGCGTGTTCATCCCGCAGGATTTCGCGGTTTCCACAATCGAATTAAATTTTTTCAGAAAAGCTTCTTCGCTCTTGTCGCTTTCCCTGCTCATGTCAAGACTCAGATACGGCACCCAGACAGCCCGCATTTCCTCATTCCCAGTCTGGGCGGCCGAAACCGCGGAAGCACTTTCGGAAGACCCGGCGCTTTTTAAAGCGGCTTTCGTCTGCGCCTTTTCCCCAAAAATCCCGGAAGCGGGCAGATCGGCCGGAACGGCTTCTCCCCTGTGGTAATTTACAGCCATGGTCACCGCGACGGCGGCGGCCAGGATACCCACGCAAAAAAGGACGATGTGACGACCAAACAGACGGATGACCATTTTTTTCATTCCTTCCCTCGCGCTCGCGCGGATTTGACAGGCGGGAACAAACCGTGTAGGATATTTTAAAGAAAGGACGGGGGCGCAGCATGTTTTTCTTTCTTGCGGTTACAAGCGGGAAAAAAGAGCTCGGTCTGCGGCGGTGCGGATATTTCCCCTGCTGCGGGATCCGCGGGGCCCCGGCTCCCGTTGTCTGCACGTTTGAACGGTTTATCCTCTTCTTTCTTCCTCTTTTCCGATTCGGGAAGCGGTATTTTGTCTCCTGCCCAGACTGCGGGGCCGTGTATGAAATCGACCCGCGGGAGGGCCGCCGCATCGAGCAGGATCCCTACGCCTCCATCGACCCTTCCCGCATCCGGCTCGTTTCGAAAGGAAACAGGACAAGATACTGTACAAAATGCGGCGCGCCGGTTTCCCCGGGGGATCGGTTCTGCCCAAAGTGCGGTGCGAAACTGGATTAGCGTCTCACCGATATATATGGGACTTCCCTCCCGATTATTATCGTCGCGGCAGAAGAGACGCGAAATGATCAAAAGGGCTGGAAGATACGGTGCCGTATCTTCCAGCCCTTCTGTTTTTTAAGGTTCCATTATCTGCGGGCGGCAATGGCCTTTTTGACCTCTTTGGTAAAGAGGGGAATGATCTTGAGAGCGTCTCCGACCACTCCGTAGTCGGCTACTTCGAAAATCGGAGCCGTCTCATCCTTATTCACGGCCAGGATGACGTCGGACTCCTCCATCCCGGCAAGATGCTGGATGGCACCCGAAATGCCGCAGGCGATATACAGGTTCGGACGGACGGTCTTTCCGGTCTGGCCGACCTGGATATCCTTCTCCACCCATCCGGCGTCCACCGCGGCGCGGGAGGAGCTGACGGTCCCACCGAGCGCTTTTGCGAGATCCTCGAGAAGTTTGAAATTCTCGGGCCCGCCCATGCCGCGTCCGCCGGATACCAGTACTTTCGCGTCCTGAATATCCATTTTATGGGATTCCTTTTTAATGACGTTCAGAATCTGGACATCATTTTCAGAATCCGGAATCGTAAGATCCAGCTTTTCCGTCCTGGCTTCTGCACCCGCGATCGGTTTGATTTTCTGCATGACCCCGGGGCGGACGGTCGCCATCTGCGGCCGGTATTCCGGGCAGATGATGGTCGCCATGATGTTCCCGCCGAAAGCGGGGCGGGTCATCAGAAGGTTTTTCGTCCCGTCGTCCGCGACATCCAGTTTCGTGCAGTCGGCCGTCAGGCCGGTGCGGATCCTCGCCGC
>DAITAP010000031.1:0-334 GCA_036824225.1 Caproicibacter sp.
CTTCCTCCCAGCAGCCCTTGTCCTACCTAAGGTCTACTGCATCGAAATTAATTCCTCTCCGTGGAATCGATGCGGAAATGCGGGAACGAAGAAAAATAATTGACATTCCGCATGGTCAGCGACTATAATAAATGCGGTTAAAAGATTTCAATGAAGACAGAGTTTGTATAAGAACAGGGAGGCTTTCTGGCATGATAGCGAAGAGTATTCTGGACATTATCGGAAACACACCGCTTTTGGAACTGACAAATTTTGAAAAGAAACACGGTCTGAAGGCGACCATCGCCGGCAAGGTGGAGTATTACAATCCGGCAGGCAGCGTCAAGGACAGAAT
>DAITAP010000031.1:344-14831 GCA_036824225.1 Caproicibacter sp.
TTGGTGAAATTGACCCATTTGGATTTACCCGAAGGGGTACAGCTGTTTGCCAAGCTGGAGCTGTTCAATCCCGCGGGCAGCGTAAAGGATCGCATCGGAAAATATATGATTGAGGATGCGGAAAAAAGCGGAAAACTGAAGCCCGGCGCGGTGATTATTGAACCGACCAGCGGAAACACGGGAATCGGTCTCGCGGCCGTCGCCGCGGCGAAAGGATACCGCATCATCCTCACGATGCCGGAAACGATGAGCATCGAGCGCCGGAACCTTTTAAAAGCGTACGGTGCGGAAGTTGTCCTGACAGAAGGATCCAAAGGCATGAAAGGCGCCATCGCGAAGGCGGACGAGCTCGCGAAGAAAACTCCGGATTCCTATATTCCGGGGCAGTTCGTCAACCCCGCCAACCCGAAAGCCCACCGGGAAACCACGGGTCCCGAAATCTGGAAAGACACCGACGGGAAGGTCGATATTTTTGTCGCGGGCGTCGGGACCGGCGGAACGATAACCGGTGTGGCGCAGTACCTCAAAAAGCAGAATTCTAAAATTAAAATTGTCGCCGTGGAACCGAAGGATTCGCCCGTCGTTTCCGGAGGGAAACCCGGACCGCACAAGATTCAGGGCATCGGGCCCGGATTTGTTCCGGAGACCCTGGATACTTCCCTTCTCGACGAGATCCTTACGATTTCCAATGAGGATTCCTACCGCGTCGGCGCGGAGCTCGCGCGCTGCGAAGGACTTCTGGTCGGAATTTCTTCCGGCGCGGCCGTCTACGCGTCGCAGGTCCTCGCGGAACGTCCCGAAAACGCAGGGAAGCTCATCGTGACCCTCCTGCCCGACACCGGGATGCGCTACCTTTCGACCCCGAATTACCTCGGGTGAAAAGCAACCGATGAAAGGCATTCCCTTCGAATTTTCCCGCTCCGAACTCGTGATGGGTCGGGAAGCGGTTGAAAAGCTCGGGCGCGCCGCCGTTGCCGTATTCGGCATCGGCGGCGTCGGTTCGTATGCGGTGGAAGCGCTCGCAAGAGGCGGCGTCGGCCGCATCGCCCTGTTTGACGATGATCGGATCTGTCTTACCAACATCAACCGCCAGCTTATCGCCCTCCATTCGACGGTAGGGCGGCAGAAGGCGGAAGTGATGGCGGAGCGGGTGCTTGACATCAACCCGAACTGCAAGGTGGAAATCCACCAGTGCTTTTACACGGCGGAAAACGCGGATCAGTTTGACCTCTCTGATTACGACTATATCATTGACGCGGTCGACATGGTTTCCGCCAAGCTGGAGCTAATCGTGCAGGCCAAAAAGGCCGGAGTTCCCATCATCAGCTGCATGGGCGCGGGCAACAAGCTGGATCCTACAAAACTGGAAGTCGCGGATATTTATGAAACCAGTATCTGCCCCCTCGCCCGGGTCATGCGCCGGGAACTGCGGGCAAGGGGAATCCGGTCTCTGAAAGTCGTGTATTCCAGGGAGCCTCCCCTGCCCCCGTACGGCGGGCAGAAAGCGCTCTGCCGCAAACACTGTGTCTGTCCTCCGGGCACCCGGCGCATCTGCGCGGCGAGGCGCGCGATCCCGGGGAGCGTGTCGTTCGTGCCCCCCGTAGCCGGGATGATTCTGGCGGGCGAAGCGATCAAGGACCTTGCCGGACTGGGAAAAGCTCAGCCGGAAGAAGCGGACGTCCGGAGCAGATAACCTTAAGGTAGAGCGGCTTTTCCCTTCGGGAAGGCCGCTCTTCCCGATCTCTCTCCGCGCCCGGGGGAACCGGCAGTCCGCGGACTCCGCGGAACCGGGGAATGAATTACAGCCGAAGCGGAAAGCGCGGCCTGTGAAAAATATATTCCCGCTTATAATAGATGGTCGCGGCCCCGGAGCGATGGACATACATTTTTCCATGCCGCAGGAACTGATAGTCCGCGTTTTCTTCCGGATCCCGGGAGCCGCCGAGAATCGCTTCGGCGGCGTCTTCCAGATCCCGGACAAGATCCATTCCGAAAGGAATCGGAAGATGGGCGGCATAAATCCGCCTTACTCCTTCCGCATTCGCTTCAAAATGGCGCAGGGTATGAAGAAAGTCCTCGACGGTCACGGTTCCCCCGTCAAACCAGTGAATATCCGCGATTCCGTCCCCTGTAAACGCGCAGCCGTGCGCCGTATCCACAAAAGAGAAGGATCCCGGCGTATGGCCGGGCGTTGAGATCGCGCGGATCCGGACTCCGCCGAGATCCCAGGTGTCGCCGTCTTCGATCTCCCGACAGACCGTTTCCCGGATTTTTTCCAGATTCTCCGTGATCCGTCCGTACAGCTCATTCCTTCCGGCTCCCAGAAGCTGAGCGCGGATAAACTGATCGCGCTGCCGGGAAAGGGCTCCGGCGTCATACCCTTTTCCCGAAGGGCCGAAATCCCGTTTGTTTAAATAGATTTTATCAAACTGGCCGTCGGCGCCGACATGATCGCCGTGGGCGTGCGTATGAAGAACGGCGGCTGGAAGGCCGGTGAGGGATTCCACCGTTTTTTTAAGGTTTCCCGTCCCCAGCCCCGTGTCGATCAGGGCTGCTTTTCTCGTGCCGGCGACCAGATAGATCGATATGGGAAACCTGCCTCCGGAAATATCTTCCCGGATGGAATAAAGTCCGGACGATATCCGGCTGACCTGATAAAAGCCGCTTGTCCCTCCGCGGGCCGCCGGGGATTTCAGCCGCTTCTCCCCCGTCTCTGTCCCGAAAGGCTGCAGGAAAAACTCCATTCTTGATGTGTCTCCTTTCTAAAATATCGGGAAATGGCACCGGACCAGACGCCCGTCTTCTGTCTTCTTGAGCGGAGGCGGAACTTGGCGGCATTTTTCGCGGGCAAACGGGCACCGCGATGCGAAGGAACACCCTCCGGGCGCGGATCCGTCCGCCTCGCCCCGGGCAAGAAAGACGCCGTCTGGCTTTTTCCCGATCTCCGGTATGGCGGAGAGCAGCATTCTGGTATAGGGATGAAGCGGGGCGCGATAGAGGGATTCCGCGTCCGACAGCTCCACGATACGCCCTAAGTACATCACGGCGACCCTGTCGCAGAGATAATAGATGACATTGAGATTATGCGAGATAAAAAGACAGGAAAGGCCGAGCTTTCCGCGCAGATCCTGCATCAGGTTCAGGATCTGCGCCTGCACCGAAACATCCAGGGCGGAGACCGGTTCGTCGGCGATCAGCAGGCTGGGCTGGAGCATCAGCGCGCATCCCAGGCTGACCCGCTGCCGCTGTCCGCCGCTGAGCTCCCGCGGATATCGGTTCCGATATTCCGGGTCAAGTCCGACGCGTTCCAGCATCTCCCCCGCAAGCTGAAAGCGGGTGCGGCGGTCTCCCACCCGGTGGATTCGGAGCGGTTCTTCCAAAATCCACCCGATCCGTCTGGCCGGGTTGAGGGAACTAAGCGGATCCTGAAATACGATCTGAACTTTCCGGCGCTGCGCTTTTGTTCTTCTGGAGGAAAGCCTCTCTCCGTCAAGCTCGATTTGTCCCCCGTATTTTATGATTCCCGTGATAGCCCGCGCGAGTGTCGATTTTCCGCATCCGCTCTCGCCAACCAGGCCGAATGTCTCTCCGCGGTGAATTTCGAACGAGACGTCGTGAAGCACCTCAACGTTTTCCCTTCCGGAAAAAAATCCTTTTTTCCGGACAGCGTACTGGCTTGACACATGCCGGAGTCTTAAAATATCCTTAGGAAAGGGCATAAGGCGGCCTCGATTCCTTTTTCGCGCGCACGCAGGCCGATCGGTGCCCGGGCGAAACCTCGATGAAGTCCGGACGCCGCAGGAGGCACTGAACACACGATTTCCCGCATCGCGGGGCAAACGGGCAGCCTGCAGTTTTTTCCGAAGGCATTGGAACACGCCCCGGGATGCTTTTGAGCCTTCTGCCGCGCATTTTTCCCGTCGGGAGGGATCCGATAAGGCCTTTGGTATATTCATGCGCCGGATTCTGGAAGATATCGCGCGCGCTGCCCTCCTCTACGATTCCTCCGGCATACATGACCAGGATCCGTCCGCACAGCTGGCTTACCACGCTGAGATCGTGGGAGATAAACAGAATCGCGCACCCCGATTCCCGGTTAATTTCCCGCAGCAGGCCGAGGATCTGCGCCTGGACGGTGACGTCGAGGGCGGTTGTCGGCTCATCGGCGATGATCAGCCTCGGTCTGCAGATGACCGCCGCCGCGATCATCACCCTCTGCCGCATGCCTCCGGAAAGTTCATGCGGATAGGCATCCATCAGCTTTTCCGGTTCCGGCAGCCCCATCCTCCGCAGAACTTCCGCCGTTCGTCTTCGGATTTCCCGTTTGGGAAGGGTACTGTGAAGCCTCAGGTTTTCCGAAACCTGACGCCCTATTTTCATCAGCGGATTTAAGGAAGTCAGCGGATCCTGAAAGATCATGGATAGATCCTTTCCCTGAATTTTACGGATTTCTTCCCGGCTGAGGGTTCTCAGATCCTTTCCGCAGAAGAAGATACGTCCTGTTCGGATCCTCACGTTCCGCGCAGAAAGCCCTGCGATCGCCAGGGCCGTCATGCTCTTTCCGCAGCCCGATTCTCCGACGATCCCCAGAATTTCGCCTGGATTCATGGAAAAGCTGATTCCATCCACGATATCAGCCATGCCTTTTTCGGTCTTGGCACACACGGTCAGATTCTCGACACGCAGGAGCTTTTCCGGCATAGGCAATCCCTCCTCCCGTCCCGTTTTTTTGGTTCAGCAGTATTTTTTGCGTAAACCCTCTCCGATGTAATTCAGTCCCAGCACCGTCAGCATGATCATCAACCCGGGAGAAAGAGAAAACCACGGGGCGTTGAAAAGATAGGACTGAGCCTCGAAGAGCATCCGTCCCCAGCTTGGGGCGGGCGGCTGGATGCCGAGTCCGAGGTAGCTCATGCTCGATTCCGCCAGAATGGCGTTTGAGGTTCCGACGACAACCGCCGCGATCAACTGGGGAAAAAGGTTCGGCAGCAGGTGAACGAACAGGATGCGGGGGGCGGAGGCACCGAAGATTTCCGCGCTCTTGATAAACTCGCTGTTTCGATAGGAAAGCGCGCCGTTTCTTGCGATGCGGGTAAAGCTTGGAATAAAAAGAATGCCCAGCGCGAGGACGACGGTATACGGTCCCTGTTTCTGACCGAGCACCGAGACCATGACCAGCGCGAGCAGAATGCCGGGAAAGGAGTTGAGCGCGTCGATGAGTCGCATGATGCACTCGTCCGCAGCGCCTCCGAAATATCCCGCCGTCAGCCCGAGGATCGTTCCGATAATTATGCCGATCAGCACCGTGCTCGCCGCCACGAAAAGCGTAAACTTTGCGCCCGCCATTACGCGGCTGAAAATATCCCGGCCGAAATTGTCCGTCCCGAACAGATGGTTCAGACTGGGAGGACTGAGACGGGCCGAAACATCCATTTTGTCGACATCCCAGGGCGTATAAAACAGACTTACCAGCATCAGAAGAAAAACGGTCCCGGCCAGCACGGTCCCGATCCGCAGATCTAAATTGCCGTTATCCTTCATATCACGCCACCCGGACCCGGGGATCGATCGCCTGCAGCAGAACGTCCGCTGCCAGGTTCGCGGCCACGACGACCAGCGCAATATAGACCACAAGCGTTTCCGCCAGAGGAAAATCCCGGGATGAGATGGACGCTATCAGAAGCCGGCCGATTCCCGGAACGCCGAAGACCTGTTCTATCACGATGCTTCCTGAAAAAATCTCCGCAAGGATCATCCCGAAAAGAGAAATTACCTGAGACATCGCATTTTTAAGGACATGGCGGTAAAGCACGGCATTGTCACTGTTGCCCTTGCTGTAAGCAGTCCGCACATAATCGAGGTCCATCTGACCGAGAATTGAGGTACGCAGAAATTTCGCGACGGTCGCCGCTCCCGGAAGCGCAATCGCGAGCGCCGGGTAAAACAGATAGGAGAAAAACCGGGAGGGGCTGGTTTGAAAATTCACATAGCCGCCGGGAGTAAAAAATTTCAGAAGAATTCCAAAAACCCAGATTAGGATCACTCCCAGGAAAAAGTTCGGAACCGAAATGTTGATCATCGTGACCGTATTTAAAATCCGATCAAGCGGCGTGTCCCGCTTTTTTGCGCTGAAAACGCCGAAAGGGACCGAAATGACTAAGATAAGCAGAAAAGCGATGCCCGCAAGGGCCGCCGTCACCGGAAATCGCTCGGCGATCAGCTTATCCGCCGGAACGGAATATCGGATGGATTTTCCCGGGTTCCCGGTCAGCAGTCCTCGCATCCATTTCAGATAGCGGACCGGAAGCGGATCATTTAACCCAAGCTGCGCGCGAAGGACGGCTACCCGTTCGGGCGAGGCCTCCGTTCCCAGAACCAGGGCGGCGGGATCTCCCGGGATAATGTTAAAAGCGGCAAAGGTCAGAAGCGATACCAGAAGCAGGGTAAGCAGCAGCGTCAGAATTTTTTGAATCAGATGTCTCACGGTTTATCCTCCGTTCAGCTTCTCAAGAGAAGGAATTTCCTCAAAAAAAGATGTGGAAAAACGTCCGCCTGCCCCCCATGCAGACGGACGGATTTTCCGTTGCGGAACCGCTTTTCCCCCCTTTAGTCGGTACGATACAGTGTGGAAGCGTCAAATACATAGAGCGGATACGCTGTAAAGCCTTTGATTCCGGTCTTCAGCGCGGTGAGAGAGGCAATGTCCTGAATGTAAACGCTGGCGGCGTCCCTGGAAATCAGCTGCTGCGCTTTTTTGAAAAGCTCCGTGCGCTTTGCGGCGTCGCTTTCTTTGACAGCCTGCTCATACAGTTTGTCATATTCCGGATTTTTATAGTTCACGAAATTATTTTTGGCAGTGGACACATACCTGCTAAGGAAACTTGCCGGCGTAAGCACCGCTCCGTCTACCGAGATAACCGTCGCCTCGTAATCGCGGCCCGTGTAGACCTTCGAAATCCATGTAGCCCAGTCCACCTGATGAATGGCCGCTGTCACGCCGATCTGCTTCAGCTGGTTCACGATGACCTGCGCGGTATCCACATGCACCTGATAGTTGGACGGAACCGTAATGGTAAAGCGGAAACCGTCCGGATATCCGGCTTCCGCGAGAAGCTGCTTTGCCTTCTCCAGATTCTTCGGATAGGCTTTTGCCAGGCTTTCCTCGTAATATTTTTTAAAACCCGGGATAACGGGGGTCCCGACCCGGACGCCCTTTCCAAATGTCGCCGTCTGAATAATCTCATCCGGATCGACCGCATAGCTGATGGCCTGGCGCACCTTGATGTTTCCAAACGGCTTAAAGGAGTTATTCAGGTCCAGCTGCTGGACGGCGTTCGAATTGGACTGCTCGATGGTGAAACCGCTGGTCAGCTGCTCCGCGGCGGAATTCGCGACGCTTGCAACATCCACGCTGCCGGATTTTAAATCGAGGAGCAGAGCGTTGGTGTCCGACTCCAGTTTGAAGGTCACTTTATCAAGATGCGGCAGTCCTTTCTGCCAATATTCCGGATTTTTCACGAGGACAACCGACTGCTGCCGGGTAAAGGACTCAAATTGATACGGCCCCGTTCCGATTGGATGGGCGTCCTGGTCCTTATAATCCTTCGGCACGATCGCAATGGTCAGGTTGGCAAGAAAATCGTTGTCCCTCTGGTTCAGAATCAGCTTGACGGTGGAAGGATCCACGGCTTCACGCTTTGAAGATTTGCAACGGTGGAGATTTTGGCGGCCTTTGCGGTTTCCAGAGAATATTTGACATCCTCCGCCGTAACGGCCTTTCCGTTGTGGAATTTGATCCCGTCCCGGATCTTGAAAGTATAGGTCAGGCCGTCTTCTGAAATTTCCGGAAGATCCTCTGCCACGGCTGGAACAAAATTTCCCTCCGTGTCTGCCTTTACCAGTCCTTCAAAAATGTTATAAAGAAGCGAACGCGTGTCGGCGGTTTCGGTTTTGTATGGATCGAAATGATCGGGCTCGGTCTGCAGTCCGACGACAATGCTTCCTCCGTCCCGCTCGTCGGAACCCGATTCCGGGCTTTCGGATCCCGCGGAAGATCCCGTGGCGGAAACAGGATCCGCCGAAGAAGAAGCTGCGGCCAGAGACGCACCGGAATTTGACTGGCAGCCGGCGAAAAGGGACAGTGCGGAAAAAGCCGCAAAAATCGCAGCCAGAAAGACGGACAGATGCTTTTTCATGATCTTTTCTCCTCTTTCATTTAAAATTGAGCGCTTGACAGGGCCATCCTCCGGGTCGCTGCGGAAAGACGGTCGGGAACCTCACCCGCCGTCTCTCTCTCTCTGTTTAGAATCTCTCGGTCAACATCGCCCGCAGTCCCGTTTGAGATTCACTTCTGTTCCATTTCCTTTCTCTTCTGAAGCTTGAGTTTTTACTGCGCTTTAAGCCAGCCTGCCTTCCTGTCTGCCGTCTTAAAAAACCGGAGGCCCGGAAGAAAAAATCTTCCAGGCCTCCGGTTTTCCGGTCAGCCAGTTAAAATAGAAAAATAAATAGAAGCCCGGGGGGCGCAGCCCGCCGGACCTCTTCATTTCTTTCCGGCAGCAGAGCCGGTCAGCTGAAAAATGAAAAAGGCGGATTCGAGCCGCAGCAGGAAAAGCCTTCCGTGATTTCGCACATTTCCCGGCAGCACATCAGAAAACCCGCGGATAAACAGCACCCGGATTCCGTTTTCATGAGAGCTTCCCCGCCTTTCTCTTTTCTTCCCTATAAATATTGTATTTATATATGTTATGTATTATAAGTTTGTTTTTCCGCGATGTCAATAATTTCAGCATAATTTAGCGGAAATGATATTTTTATAAATTTATAAATTGATTTTTTAGCTAAAATATAAAATTCCGGCATGCAGAGCGTGGCGCCTGACCCTGATTTCAGGAAGCCCATCCGTCTTTTCCCCCCGGTCCTCTGCTCTCTTCCCTGTGAAACTGCCGGAAAATTAAGTCCGGGTCGCGGATTCCTTTTCCTCTTTCCGGGATATCCGATTTCCAGAGTGCCGCTTTACAAGATAACAAGAGGACCGCCCCGGTCGGCTGCGCACGGCCGACCGGGACGGTCCCCCCATGTGGAATATAGAAAAAGGGGCAGCGCTTTTTTTCCGTCCTATCCGGATCTTCCTCCGGCAGAATTCCGGCACGGCGCAGGTAGTCCTCTGCTGACCTTCCGGGACTTATGCGGGGACTCACTTTCCTTTGGGCGCTTTGGATTCTCCCGGAAAAAGCTGACTGGAGACAGCCGACGAAGAAGGAGAATCTGGTATCTGCGTTCCCGCGGAATCCATGGTGTAGCCGCTCCTGTAAATTAACTGCGAAACCGGCACGATGCTGTAACCCTGAGATTTTAAGGTCTGCAGAATGCCCGGCAGCGCCGCCGGAGTATTTTTCGCTCCATCATGAAACAGTACAATAGATCCGGGCTTAATTCCGGAAAGAACCCTGTTTTTAATTTGTTCCGGTGTCGGGTTTTTCCAGTCCAGGGAATCTACGTTCCACTGGATCGAATACATCTGAAGCTTTTCCGCAGTCCGGACTACTTCGCTGCTGTAGTCGCCGTATGGCGGACGGAATAAGATAGGACGGATTCCTGTTACAGCCTCGATTTTACGGTTGCATTCGGTGATCTGATTCTCAATTTCCGACTGGGAAAGTCTCGGCATATGGGGATGCGTGTCCGAATGATTGCACACTTCGTGCCCCGCGTCCGCCAGGGCTTTGGTAGAATCCGGATATTTGTCAACCCACGCCCCCACGACAAAGAAGGTCGCCTTGACATCGTACTGGTCCAGAATATCCAGCAGCGGCTTCGTTTCGGCGTCATCCCAGGCAACATCGAAGGTAATCGATACTGTTTTATCCTTTTTCTGCACACTATAAATCGGCAGCTCCTGTTTTGGAGCCGATACTGCCGCCGCCTGCGCGTTCCTTACACAGACCGCTGTCACGAGAACGGCGGCAAGCGCGGTGAACAGGACTGTCAGGAGCGTTTTTCCCTTTATGGTAAACGCCTTCATCGTCTCATTACCCCCTTCGTGCAAATATATGCGAAATGGGGCGCGTCCTATTGCACCGGACGCAATTTTTGAATGTTCCGAGCGGAACAGCCCTCTGGATTTCTTTTTTAAGGGGAAACTCTGAATTTTCCTTCATCAGCGATCTTCCGGAGAATATTACGACGTCTGCCGGAAAACGAACCGGAATTCGGTAAATTCCCTTCTAGTTCCGATCTTGTATCCCCCTGTCATCCCATATAAAATATCCATGATTCTGGTGTGCCGACATTGATTTTTAAACGGAACAGAGAATTCATTGGATTCGACATTTTTCGCTCTTGAGAATAAGAATAATTTCCATTATAATAGATTCAAGACGAAGCGGAACCAGCGGCTGCCAGAAAGGATGTTTATCATGAGGATTCTAGTCGACAAAAGGGAGTTAGAAAAAAAGCTGGAACAGGCGAAAAAAGGAAATCTGATTGAATTCTGCATTGTTCCTTCCCAGATGGACTCCGGCAGGTTCCACCCCGCGTTTCTACATATTGGCACGGTACATATGGATGGTACATATGAAGATCTGGAAAGCGTTTCAGAATACCGCAGGCTGCATCTGTTTCAAGCAATCCAAAAATAAAAGCATTTTTCCTGATGAACCAAACCAGCAGGGGAGATCGGCGGTTTTCATCGCCGATCTCCCCTGCTTTGAAGCAAATTGAGAACAGAGAGAGCGGTTTGAGGCAGGGATGCTCCCTTAAAGATCTTCCGGATCGCTTCGGAGCAGGAAAATCATATCATACCTTGTTTCCGGTTTGCTGCCGGAATTTTCAGAATTTCCGCATCGCCCGCCGCAAGCGTCCTTGCAATCGTCTTATGATAGGAAAAGTCCTGTCTTGTCCAGAGCTCCGTCCCCAGCCCATTTTCTGCTGCCGAAACCTGCTTTGGGCAGACGGCAAACGACTGTTCGCGATTCGTCACATTAAAGAGGGCCAGATAAACGCTGCCGCCGTCTGTCAGGGAAAACACACGGCAGGATTCGCAGTTTAAAGAAAGAGGACGGAACGGTTTTCCTTTCCTCGCAAGGTCGTTAACCTCCCTGTTTCCCGTTAAAATCCGGGCGCGTTTTTTGGATTCTTCATACCTTCCGGTATCCTTTCCCGGACCATAATGGTCGGAAAGGAGCATCACGGAACCTGCGATAACGCCTGTTGTATACCGTGCCCTGGCCTCCGCAAGGGTACTGGGACGGTCTTTCGGCAGATGCATCACACTGCTTTGGTAGAGAACGATATGGTCTGGATCATTCATTGAATAAATCGGCCCGCTCTGCCACCAGGCAAATGTCTGGGCATTCAGGACATATTCGACGTCGGATCGATAGGCAAAACTGTCGCAGCAGAACCTTCTCGCGTGGCCATAGCCATGTGGAAAAATCGGCGCGATGGAGAGGCTTAAAAAGAAATCCCTGCCTGCGTTTTTCCTGGAAATGGCGTCATCCATGATTCTCATGGCCTTGCTGTATGCCTGCCGGCCTGTCCGGACGGCAGGATCCGAGTGGGCCCCTTCCAGCGCGCCGCTTGGCAGAAAATCAATTTTCAGATAGTCGAAGCCCATGTCGATCCAGGATTTCAGCCGGTACCGCATGGACTGTTCCCAGAGCGGATGAGAAACATCAAGCGCTATAAAATTATCAACCCGGGGAGCCAGGCTCCCGTCCGGATTCCGCAGGAAAATATCCCCGTATGTTTTTCCCGGAACTCCCGGCAGAGGAGTATCCGGTTTCCCTTCCGCAACAAACGGCGCGTCGTAACAGCCGGCTTTCTGGCCCCGCGCATGAAGTTCTCCGATATATTCCCGGATCGCCTTTTCATGCGTCATTTTCTGCCAGCCGCCGTCGAGGTTTATATAGGTCACGCCGTTTTGATCGTGGAAATCCCCGAGAGTATGGATAAAATCGCCCGCGGCGCGGAATGTTTCATCGCTTGCCTCACTTCCAAGGCCGGAATAGGCGTTATACCCGAACGGCGTCCCGGAAGGCCACCGCATCGGCGGATGAACGGACGAACAGGCACGGGCATATTCCTCAAGGCCGTCCCTCATGTCGTCATACCATCCGACAAGAAACCTCGCCGAAGAAACCGTTTTTCCTTTTATGGTTCCGTGAGGTATGACGTCATGGGTTCCGGCGTCTGCGACACCGGAGACGGCTTTTAAGACTTTTGCCCTGGTAGACGAACACAGGATTCCGTTTTTCCAGCACCCAAAATCGACCGCTCCAATCAGAAGGCCATCGTGAGCCTCCCTGCCGCAGAGCACGGTGACGTCATAGCTGGTCCGGCCGGAGCGCAGCGGGGCCAGTTCATACCGCGACCACATATCATTGTCATATGGCACCAGCAGCATCCAAAGGGAATTTCTCTGCAGGGACGGATGGGCGTTTTTCCCGGGCCACCCGGTAACAACCGGGACAATATGGTTCGTTTCTACTTCCGCTTCCCCGGAAGTCAGCTCTGCCTGAACGGCAAGGAAAGTCCTGCCCTCGTAAAGATAAATTTTCTGAATGAGGGTAAGGGAATTTTCCAAAAATGTCAGTTCCAGCATTTTCCCGGAACCGATTTCATCGCTAATATTCAGTGTCCGGATTTTAGACGGCACTTTCTCTTCGCTTGTGAGGATCCTGCCGCTTCTATCTTTTGCTTCGGCAGTAAAACTGATAATGCCTTGGCCATTTTGGAAATACGAGATCGATCCGTTCTTTTCCACCTGGACTCTGACCTTGCCTACCGTGACCGAATTTAAACTTTTTTCATCCTTTTTCTGATCCAAATACAGCAGCCTCCCTTTCTATTGGCAATATGAATCCGCTGAAAGAAACAGCTGGAATGATTCCTTCAAAGACTGAAATGCTTGTTCCGTTTTTATTATGACAGGCAATAACTCATCGAAAGAATCTTTTCAGACTTTCAGACTAAACAATTGTATCATATCACTCCGCCCTTTTATAAACAATCGCTTAAAATCAATTATAGAGGGGTACCGTTTCTGAAATCTTTTGTCGCTGAACCGTTTTTTCGTACAACCGCTAATGCTCCTCCGGTTGGCAATTCCTTCGAAGAAATTCAGAGGAAGAAATTACCGGACTGATCGGGGGCGCGGTGCTGGCCGATCCGTTCCTCAGCTTTTTTTCTCTATAAAATTCCAAAGCCCCGATGATATCGTGCAGTCAAGGCCGGGATCCAGCTCTTCGGCCTGTCGGAAAGCCTCTTTCGCCTCTTCGGGCTTTCCCCGCTTTTCATGGCAGAAGCCGAGACAATAGAGGGATAGGAAACTGCCCGTGCCTTTCAATATCAGGTAGTCCGGGTTCGATTCACCCAGAATAAGGCAGCAGGAAAAGGTTTGTTCCGCTTTTTCATACTCACCCATGGCAATCTGCGCGATCCCCTGATAAAAGCGGAGGTCCACATAATCGGGATACAGGGAAATTGCCTTTTCGATGCCGGAATTCACGGTTTCGTAATTTCCGGATGCTGTCAGGATATCGTATTTCAGCTTATATACCAGCGAAGGCGGCAGGAGATTCTTGCGGAGAAAACCAATGATTGACCTGTTTACACTCTGAAACGCATCCGCTTCTTTCCCGCTCCGGTGATATTCGGCCGCCAGATGATAGTAGAGCCATGCGCTGTCCGGCCGCTCCAGCTTTTCTTTCCGCAGCAGGTCCAGGTTCCGGCCATCTTTGCGTTTCCATGCGCTTTCCATATAGCCGTAGTGAAGGATGCGGATGGTCCGGTTTGCTTTCGTGGGGATGGGAAAGCCGGGTACGCTGGAAACAAGATGTTCATGGATATTTCCCGCAAACCGGATGCCGGATTCTCTGCGGAACAGCCGGACGGCGGAGGAAAGGTAAGTACGCCTTTCCTCGGGGGGATCTTTCCCATAAAAATGCATCATGGGAATCCGGATCATCGGGTCCTTTTCTCCGTTAAGGCTTGCCTTAAAGGAGGGAAAATCAGTAATTTCAGCCGCCTCGTCAGCATCCAGCCATAAGATCCAATCACCTTGAGCCTTTTCCAAGCTGAAATTGCGGGCATCCGCAAAATTTTCCTTCCACGGGAAGTCGAAAACCTGCGCTCCATATTCGCGGCAGACCGCCTTTGTCTGATCCGTGGAACCGGTGTCAGCGATGATCATTTCATCCACAGAATCTTTCACGCTGTCAAGGCAGCGCCGGATATTTTGTTCCTCATCCCGGACAATCATGCATAGACTGATCACAGGCAAGGATCCCCCCTTTTAAAGATCGTTCTTTTCAGTTTATGCTTTACGGCAAAGATTTGTCTATTCCCTTAAGTTTCCTCAAACCGGATCCGTTCACCATGAACTAATTTTAAACATGGCAAATCCCTTAGGCAGAAACAAAAGGATTTCCCGTCCGAATTAATTTCGATGCAGTAGACCTTAGGTAGGACAAGGGCTGCTGGGAGGAA
>DAITAP010000032.1:0-1151 GCA_036824225.1 Caproicibacter sp.
CCCGCCGTATCTGGCGGGCCACAGCGTCTTCCATTCCGAAAAGGCCCCTTGGCAGCTCCACCGCCACAGGAAAGCCTTCCTCCCGAAGCTGGGAAAGCTTCTGCGGATCGGTGGAAGAGGGAACATAGACAATTTCGCACCGCCTTGCCTGCCGGGGAACCTGCGCGTCGGGAAAACGGGCCCGGAGACGAAACGGCCCCGCCCGGTGCTTCCGGGGCTGCGAAACCATGTCCGCGCGGAAGGGAATCTGCGGAACCGAAGAAGCGCGAATTTCCTTTAGCTGACTAAGGGACTCCCGGCGCAGGCGGTTTAATTCCGAAACCGGGACAGCCAGGCCGTCCTGAATCCGGCAGTGAATCCGGTGCGCGAAAAACGGCGTGCCCCCGGTCTTGGAAAGCTGTTCCGAACAGCGTTTTTGATCCACCGGCCTGTTCCGCGCCGCCATGGGAGGGCTTCCCACGGACTGCACCCGCTTTCCCCCGCCGTCTTCCGCCGTCAGCAGGACGGGCCGGCCCGCCGCAATCTCCAGGCTGAAATCGACCGGTGCCCTGGGAGTTTCCGAAGCATAGAGGCGCCTGAGGCTCTTTAAGACGGACGACGTCGCGGCCTCCGTGTCCTTCCGCGATCGGAAACCGAACATCTCCCGTCCGCGGCGTCCCTCCGCATAGCCGTCGGTAAACCCTGATCGGGAAAAGACAGCCCGAAGCTCTTCCGTCAGCCGGGGAGGAACCGGAAGGCCGTCCGCCGCAAGCCGGCATGCCCGGGAAGCGGCCGCCACATATTCCGGACGCTTGAGGCGGCCCTCAATCTTGAGGCTGACCGCACCGGCGCGGACAAGCTCCGGAATATGGGAAATCAGCGACAGATCCTTAAGGCTTAAATCATGACCCGTCCCGCCCGGCACGGAAAAGGGCAGCCGGCACGGCTGGGCACACTGTCCCCGGTTTCCGCTCCGCGATCCGAGGACCGCGCTGAAATAGCACTGCCCGCTTACGGACATGCAGAGGGCGCCGTGGACAAAAACTTCCAGCTCGATGGGGCATAAACGGTGAATCGACGCGATTTCCTCCAGCGAGAGTTCCCGGGCAAGGACGACCCGGCGAAACCCGGCTTCCAGCAGCGCCCTGGCCCCCGCCGCCGTATGGACGCCC
>DAITAP010000032.1:1161-14776 GCA_036824225.1 Caproicibacter sp.
AACCGCGTCTACCGGCAGCGCGCAGGCAGTCCTCGCAAAGCGCAGAGCGTCCGGCATTTCCGCGTCGGTCAGAAGCGTGTTCAGCGCGAGATAGACTTTGACGCCGTGTTCATGGCAGAACTTCACGGCGGACTGAAGCCGGGGCCTGTCAAAATTTTCAGCGCCCGCACGGGCGCTGAACCTGCTCGCTCCGAGATAAACGGCATCCGCACCGGCCCGGACAGCGGCAATCAGGCTTTCCGGAGAACCGGCCGGGGCCAGGACCTCAGGTTTAAGGCTCATCGGTCTTCTTCTCGAAGAAACTCATAAAGTTTTTCTGGTCATCCGGCGTCCCGCCCTCAACATGGGAAAAGCCGCCGGTCTGCGGCTGCTGTTCCGGCGCTCCGGGAGTGATGGGAGGCAGTTTTTCCCCCGAGGATCCCTTTCCTTTCCCGCCCGACGCGGAAAGCCGGGCCCTCAACGTCTGATTTTCCCGCTTGACACGTTCTAGTTCGCGTTTGGCTTCCTCGGCTTCCATGCGCGCATGGGAGGAGTCCTCCAGGTAATCCTTAATCTGCTTGCGCAGGTTCTCCGCGGAAGCGGAAGCTTTCCGGCAGTCGTCACAGTAGCTCAAAGCGGCGATCACGGCCGCCATGGTGACCGAGATTCGTTCGTTTTTTGCCATGATATCGTCGATGGACTTCTGTACTTCATCGCCGACGGAACGGATGTAGCTTTCGCTGTCATCAGAACTCAGGATACATTCGCAGCCGCAGATATTCAGTTTAATCCTGTTCTTCCCCAATTCATTCATATCCTTTCACGCAGTCGGCGTTCCATTTTCTTGTGATATAGCATATTATAATCTATTTCTTGAAAATAGGGAAGATGAACTATGAAAAGTCAAGCATGAAATTGAGGAAGACGGGAAAAAGCAGAGAGAATTCAAAAAAGGATATGGTAAAGAAGAGGGGCTCTGCCGATCTCTTCGTTCCCGCGCGGCAATCCCGCGTAGGATCAACCATCCGCCAAGCTGGATGACAGCCGGACAAGCCCTTGGAGCGCCGTCCGAAGCAGAGCGGGATGCTTTGGAAGGATTGACGAAAGCCATCCGAGAACGGAATATCCAGAGTTTCCCTTTCGATAGGGTCGGAGGATAAAATGGCGCGGATCCGGAAAAAGAGAAAGCGGATAGGAACGAAAAATCCGGGGGACCTGACAGCGCAAGACGGCGCCTCTGGACAGATAGGCAGTCCCTTAATTTCGCCGACGTCAAAAAATGGTCTCGCTGCGGCACGACACAACCGATAACCTGAACCAAATCGCGCGCCGCGTAAACGAGAATCTGTCAGCCTTCCTACGAAAGACGTGGAGGGTTTGCGCCAAAACTACGACCTTTAAGATGGGACAGGACGGAAAAGATACTGGCCGCGCCTCTGCCAGTATCCGCGGATTGGAGCATTTGTCCCTCTGAATTGGTTGACAAGACTATCCGTCCCGGGCTATAATCGGGGGGATAGAGAACAGACGGCGGTGAATGAAATGTCAAAACGGAAAAAATTGAAACCCAAACAGGAAAGTCGGGAACAGAGACTTTGCAGAGCACGCCAATGGGTGCATGCCTATTCCGGCTCCCATCTTGTCCAGGATTACCGCACACACTTCAAGGTGGTAGTTGCCTGCGCGTTGAATGATCTGGAAGCCATCGGAGCGCTTCCGCCAGAGAAACTTGAAGCGCTGAGGCGCGCGGAAAAAATACGGCTGCGTCAGAAACAAAAGGGACGGGGACTTAAAAAGGAGCAGGCGTCCCTTGACAGTCTTCCCGATTCGGACGACACGTTTTATTATATCGCTGGTTACACTTCGGGCGGTGCTCCCTACGGTGTTACATGGGAGGAAATGGGACTGGAGCCTTATGAATCGCCCGATGACACCGATAAACCGTTTTAGGGAAGGACAGATAAATTTATCTGCCCTTCCTTGTTTTTTTGTATCCGCCACCTTGAAATTTGCATGCCGCTTGGGCTATCTTGTCCCCCCGCCCTTGACTTACCCTTCCGCCTTTGTGCGGATAACTCTGGATAAGCGGTTAAGCCGCAAAGTGGCTTAACCGCCGTATTTCAATGCCTTTTTGTCGCCTTGCGCCTGGTTTTGCGCATCATCTTTTTCTGAACTGTTTCTTTTCGATACTGGAGCGCCTCGCCGTTATCGGCGGGGCGTTTTTCCCGCGGCCTGTGATATTAGAAATCTGCCGTTATCAAAGAAAATGACACGCGATCCGCTGATTTTGCCTTTGTAAAACCGCTTACAAAATTCTAAAATAAGAGTGCCGGAGCCGAACCGCAGGTTACCTTGCAAACCGGGAAACCGCTGACAGGCGCGGCGCAGGCAGGCAGTCTCTGCCAATCTCTGTGAGAAGGAAGGGGAGTTCGGCAACCGGATCGAAATCGTTGCCGGACAGACGCCTTCCTTAACGGCAGGAAGGAAAGGAAGAAGATCATGCAATCACCCGTTACCTTCGACAGCAGATGTTACTTTGTCAACGGCGAGCCGGTTTGGCTGGCTTCGGGCGAAATCAACTATTTTAAGCTAACGAGGGGGGACTGGCGCAGACGCCTCTTACAGATGAAGCTTGCCGGGTTCAACACCGTGTCGGTCTACATGCCTTGGAATTATCACGAGCCGGAGGAGGGCGTGTGGGATTTTAAGGGGGAGAGGGACGTCGGCTATTTTCTAAAGCTGGCAGCCGAGCTGGGGCTTTTCGTCATTGCCCGGCCGGGCCCTTTTATCTGCGACGAATGGCAGTGCGGGGGCCTGCCTCCATGGCTGAGCGTCAAGAAGGGAATCCGTCTGCGCACGGCCGACCCGCTCTATCTGCATTACTGCGACTTATGGTGGGACAAAATCGTGCCCATCCTCGCGAAATATCAGCTTGGCAAAGAGGGATCTGTCATCCTGGTGCAGGTGGAAAACGAATACGGGCATATGGGTGAGCACCAGGAGAGCGGGTATATCTACCATTTGCGCGACGGTCTGCTAAGGGGCGGGATAAACGTGCCGGTCATCAACTGCGACAGCTTTATTCGTTTTGCGCGCCTAAAGCCGATGAAATGGGATGGAATCAACCTCTGCTGCAATTTCGGCGGCGACGCCATCCGCAACCTGGAGAGAGCGCGCCTGCTGCAGCCCGACGCGCCGCTGATGGTCACCGAATACTGGATCTCAGCTTTTGATTACTGGGGACGAGAAGGTTCGGCGGTTTATGGGGATAAAAAATCACTGTACGGCGCGCTGGAAATCGTGGCGGGCGGCGCGGCCGGCCTGAATGTCTTTGTGTTTTCGGGCGGCGCGCATTTCGGCTACTGGCATGGATGCTCTATCTGTTCGGACGACAATTTCATGACTACCCTTTACGGCCCCGGCGCGCCCATTCTCGACGACGGCCTGTTAAGCCGCAAATATTACCTGTTTAAGTCCCATTTCACAGGCTTGATGTCCGGCATGGCTGCGCTTGCGACGGCGACCGGACCCACAATTGTGCAAAAGGGCAAAAACCTTCTGCAATCCACTCTTCGTTCCGGTAAAACGGAATACAGTTTTTACATCAACCGCAGCCCCGATCAGATACGCATCGCCGACGCAGAAAAGGAACAGGCCGCCGTCGATATGTCCATACCGGCCGGTGCGGTCTCCTGGTCGGTCCGGAATCTTTCGCTGGCTGCCGGATTTTGGCTTGAAACGAGCAGCGCCGCGGTCTTTGCGTGCGATCCCGCGTTGGTGCTGTATGCGCCGGAGGGTGAAAAGACCCGAACGAAGCTGCTCTGCCCGGAGAAAACCACCGTCGTAAACTGCGAAGGGTTCACCATTACGGGGAGCGGACGGCAAGTCCTGCTGGAGGCCGGGGCACCGGCGTCGGAGCCCTGCCGCTGTACGCTGGCATCCGCTGGCCGGCGGATGCAGGTGCTGCTGCTCAGCCGTGCCGCCGTGGAGCGCTGCTGGCGTGTCGCCCTGCCGGGAATGCGGCCGTTGATTGTCGGCGGCCCCGACCGCATCGAGGATGTTGTCATGGCCGGACGCGGCGTGACCCTGAAGCTTTCGGCGCGCGTGCCGCGGAAATGCTGGCGGGTGACGGCGGGCGGTTTCCAAAAGTTCGAGCCGGCCTTTTCCGGTCAAACGCAGCCCTTTGAAGTGAGTTGCCGGGATGGGTGTGCGTCGGCAGACTTCGGCGAGGCGCGGCTGGATTTTGACGACAGCGGATGGTTTGCCGCGGAGCAGCCCCAGGCGATGGCGAAATTTTCAAACGGGCAGGGCAGGGCTTGGTACAGGGTTGGGTTCACGGTGACCGCCGGGGGGCCGCATACGATCTGTTTCAGCGGTGCGGCCGACCGCGCGCTGGTTTTTGTGGACGGGAGTTTTGTGAATGTGCGGGGGAGCCACAGCCACTTCGGGTGGAATGTGATGATTGCTCTCCGGCCCGGCAGGCATCTGTTGGCCATCCTTGTCGAAAATCTCGGCATGATGAATTCGGGTGCCGAAATGGATATCCCGCTGGGCGAGCCCAAAGGCATTTATGGCCCGGTCTGGCTGGATGGTGAAGAGATGAGGGGCTGGAAGATGCGCGGCGGCCTGCGCGCGGGCGAGCACCCCGATGACTGGCCGGAGGTTGAAACTGGGTTTGAGGCCGCGCAAAACTGGCCCGCCGGTTTTGCCGACGGCCCGGTCAAGGGGCCGGTTTGGTTTAGAACGCAGTTTGACGCGCCCGCCGGGTTTGACGGTGCGGTCAGGCTGCATCTGAAAGGCGCCGCAGTCAAGGGCAGCGTCTGGCTCAACGGCCGCAACGTCGGCCGATACTGGAATATTGGCCCGCAGGATTCTCTCTGGCTCCCGCTGAGCCTGATACAGCCGCACAATGTCCTCGTCTTTTTTGAGGAGTTAGAGCTTCGCCCCGCGAAAATCCGGGTAACTTTCCAGCCATTCGGGCTGACGGCCGATTACACCGTCTCAGACTGAGAAAATGCGTGCGTCCGGCTACTTTGCGCCTTTCTGATTCAGCGGCAGGGTGACGTCCGCCTTTATAAAGCCCTCTTCCGTTGTGCTGTAACGCAGGCCGTATCTGTCGCCGAAATGCAGTTTGACGCGCTGGTTCACACTTCGGATTCCGAGACCGTCCGAATTTTTCAGCACCGTCTGCCGACCCTCTAGGTAGGCGTTGAGCTCGTCGGTATCGGTGCCCGGCGGCCCGTTATTGACGACAGAAAGAGAGATGGTGTCCCCCTCGGCGGTGCCCTCAATGCGGATGATGCCCCGGACACCGACTCTTTCAACGCCGTACAGAATGGCGTTTTCCACCAGCGGCTGGAGCGTCAGCGCGGGGCAACTGCGAGTCAGGATCTCATCTGCGACGGCATAAGTAATGTCAAAATTGTCCGCATGGCAGGTCGACTGTATCGTGACATAGTTCCTGATGTTTTCGACTTCTTCCCCGATGGTGACCAGTTTGTCGAGATTGCGGATGCTGAAGCGCATGATACTCGCGAGGGAGGAGATGACCTCTGCGAGTGTATCGTCCCCGTCACTCAGGGCCAGCCAGTTGACCGCGTCGAGCGTATTGTAAAGGAAATGCGGGTTGATCTGTGCCTGAAGGGTCTTCCGCTCCGCCTCTTTTTGAAGGCGGACGCTTTTGAGCAGGTCCTCAACCAGCTTGTTGATGCGCTTCATCATCCGGTTAAAGCTGTCGTAGAGCACGCCGACCTCGTCCTCAGACGGTGGCTCGATAAAGATGTCGAAATACTCCTTGCTTTTGACCGAGGTCATGGCGGCGGCCAGCTTCTGGATGGGGCGGGTGAAGGAGCGTGAAAACAGCAGGCTCAGCAGCACTCCCAGCGCCGCCGACAGGACGCCGGTCAGCACGATGGCGCTGCGCACCGGCGTCAGGCGGGAAGTGATGTCGCTGTCCGGCGTCATGGCGATGAGGTGGTAGCCGTATTTGAGGTCGTTGATGCTGGTGATGTACGTTTTGCCGGCATAGATGACGTTGGCCAGTCGCTTGTTGTCGTAACCGCTCAGCAGGCTTTTGGGCAGATAGCGGGTGACGTTTCCCTCGGGGCCGGAATTCTGGCTGTACAGGATGGAACCGTCTCCGTCAACCAGAAAGAGCCTCGTGTGTTCAGTTAGCTTGGCCGGATCGATCTTCCGGGCAATCTGGGCGGAACTGATGGAAAACATCATCATGCCCAGGTAGCCGTCCGGCAGGGTGTCGCGGATGAGATAGGGGTTCGACACCGAACGGGTGAGCACGACGCATCTCTGGCCGTCGTCAAGGGTCATGGTAAAGGCATGAAAAGCGCCCGCCAGCTCCCGGGTCCTAAGATACCAGTCGGATTGACAGACTCCTTTGTCACTATGGATTCCGCTTGCGGTAAAGTTGTAGGCGGCAGAAAAATCCTGACTCAGCGGCAGCTGCTGCGCCACAAAAAAATTATAGGTGTAATTGTTCAGTACACCGTTGAGCGGGATGGCCACATGGTTGACGACCTCGCTGGAGAGAAAGTTCGCGTCCGCCGCCCTGTCTACCGGATCGGGCTCGTCGGTGTTGAGGATATCCGCGGCGGTTTTGTCGGTGCAGAGATAGAGAGAAGCCTGGTTGATGCTGCTGAAGAGGGCGTCGAGGTTCCCGCTGTTTTGTTCCATCAGATTGTCAAGATCCCGCAGGACCTGCTCGCGCATAATATGGCTGAAAATGAGATACAGCGTGATGCTCGACGCCAGGCTCGTCACCACAGTGATCAGGATAAGGAGGAGAGACATCCGCGCATTGATACTTTTCCACCGATGCATATGATTCACCGGCCCTCGCGGGGAGTGCAGGCGATATTGCGAAACTCGGTCGGCGTGATTCCCTCCGACTTTTTAAAGACTTTGGAAAAATAATGCATATCCAGGTATCCGGAGGCCCGGCTCACTTCCCCCACGGCGAGTCGGGTATCCCGCAGCATTTCCTTGGAGTGCTCGATGCGCAGGCGGGTAATCAGCGTGCCGATGTTCTGCCCCTTTACCTGGCGGAAAAGGAAACTCAGGTAGTTGGCGGAAATCCGGAACTCTTCCGCCATGCTGGCGACCGTCAGGTCGGGGTCGGCAAAATGCGCCCGCACATAGCGGTCGATATCCTCGGCAAGGTTGACCGCCCGGGAATTCCGGCGGCTGTCCACATAGTCCATGAGCCGGCAGTAACAGCCGCAAACATAGTTCCTGAGCTCGCCGATGTCTTTGAGTGCGAAAAGCCGGGCGATCACGCTCCCTTTGTCGAGGCCGCAGGTTTCCGTTTTGAGGTCGAGCCGCGCAAAGAGTTGAAAGAGGGTGCTCATATATTTGAAGCTCATCTCACGGATGAGCCCGCCGTCGCTCTGGAGCCCGGCGAACTGCGCGTTGAAAAATCCGGTGACGGCGGCTTTGTCCCCCGATTTGACCATCTCGAAAAGCCGGCTCTCGATGTCGGCGCCGGAAAAATCGGAATAGAAGCGGTTGCGCTGCTCGAGCCGCCGCGAGGCGCTCCGGATCCGCCCGATGAGCTGATTGAGCTTCGGCCGGTCAATTGGCTTGATGATGTAATCCTTCACGCCGTAGCTCATGGCCTCTTTCGCGTAGGAAAAATCCTCGTATGCGCTCAACAGAATGATCGACACATCCACCATTGCCTGGGACACCCGCCGGCACAGTTCCAGCCCGTCCATCACCGGCATCCGGATATCCGAAATTATAAGATCCGGCCGGTAGGCAAAAACCTGCTCGAGCGCTGTCTGGCCGTTGCGCGCCTCACCGATGACGGCGGCGTCCAGTTCCTCCCATGGCACTAGCTTTTTCAGGCCCCGGTTAACAACCGCGTCGTCATCGGCCAGCAACACCTTAAGCATAGAACGCCTCACTTCCGTTTGAAAACAATTCAGAGCGTTGTGGAAAATATCATAAATTATATTTCTATGTCTTATTTGCATTATGGATTATAACGAAAAATAATCGGAAAGCCAACTAAACGGGCAGTCATGCATAAAAAATCCACTGCCTAGATGAAAAATCCACCTCGACCACCTCCGGCCCGTCGGCCGGGCAACCGCAAAGAAAAATGGCGAACAATGAAAAAGACACCTTTTCGATAAATCTTTCCCTTGTGAATGTGACAAGAAATATGGTATACCAGAAGGGCAAAAACAAACAATTTCACCAAAACCGGCAACCGCTGCAGGCGGGAATATTCGGTCATAACGGCCGCCGGAATCGGAGTGGGGCGAAAATGGATATGCAACTGACTACCCGTCAACAAATGACCACACAAACATCCGTCAAACGGAAAAGGCGCGGCCGCATGCCGTTCTTTGAGGAGCTTCTGAAAAACAAGTCGCTCTATCTGATGACGCTCCCGGGGCTTCTAATCCTGCTTTTATTTAATTATCTGCCGATGGCTGGAATTGTCATCGCCTTCAAGGATTACACGCCGCTTCTCGGCTATTTCAGGAGCAAATGGGTCGGCTTCAAAAACTTCGAGTTTCTCTTTAAAACCTCTGACGCGCTGATTATTACACGGAACACGGTGCTGTATAATCTCGTCTTCATCACGATCGGGATTGTATGCTCGGTGGGCATGGCGATCATCCTCAGTGAGATCAACGGGAAACGGCTGGCGAAGGTTTTCCAAACCGGCATGCTGCTGCCGCACTTCCTGTCGTGGGTGGTCGTGGGCTACCTGGTCTATGCTTTTCTGAGCACCGACACGGGTATCCTCAACCGCATGCTGAAGCAATTTTACGGGATGAAAGCGGTCAACTGGTATTCCACTATAAAGCCCTGGCCGTTTTTCCTCGTTTTTTCCAACCTGTGGAAAACCGTGGGTTTCAACAGCATCATCTATCTGGCAGCGATTACCGGCATCAATCCGGAATACTACGAGGCCGCCCTGCTCGATGGGGCCACAAAGTGGCAGCAGATATTCAAGATCACTATCCCCATGATCCAGCCGCAGATCACCATCCTTTTCCTGCTGGCCATCGGGGGCATTTTCCGGTCGGATTTCGGGCTTTTCTATCTGGTTCCGCGCAATTCCGGGATATTGTATCCCGTGACCCAGACCATCGACACCTATGTATATATCGGCCTGACCACGATGGGGGACGTCGGCATGACCTCGGCCGCCGGGTTTTACCAGTCGATCGTCGGCTTTATCATGGTGCTCGGCTCAAATCTCATCGTCCGGAAGATCGACCGGGAAAAGGCGTTGTTTTAAACTGCACGCAGGAGGCAGATCCATGAAAAATTACAGATATCGGTTCCGCAATCAGTTTTCCCCGGTAGCGAACGCGGTGCTGACCCTGATCGCCGGGCTTTTCGCCTTCGTCTGCGTCTACCCGATGCTGCTGTGCATCGGCGTCTCGTTCACTGATGAAAAGTCGCTCGCCCGGTACGGTTACCGGCTGATCCCGAAGAATTTCAGCACACGGGCTTACGAATATGTCATGTTCAACAGCCACCAGCTGCTCAACTCGTATATCGTCACCATCCTCATCACAGTGATCGGTACGCTGCTCGCGATTTCGATCGTGGCCATGCTGGCCTACCCCATGTCGCGGCCCAACTTCAAATACCGCAATTTTTATTCCTTCGTCGTATTCTTTACCATGATGTTCAGCGGCGGGCTGGTGCCCTCCTACATCATCAACACTCAGTATTATCATCTGACCAACACCATCTGGGCGATCATTCTGCCGGCCTGCTGCAGCGCCTTCAACGTCATCATCCTGCGTACGTTTTTCAGCAGCAACGTGCCGGCTTCCCTGATCGAATCCGCCAAAATTGACGGCGCGGGCGAGTTTTACGCCTTTTTGCGCATAGCCCTCCCCATCTCGGGACCGGGGATCGCCACCATCGCCCTTTTCCTGACCATCGGCTACTGGAACGAATGGTTCAACGCCCTGCTCTATATCAACAACAACAAGCTGGTGCCGCTCCAGCTGCTGCTGGTGCGCATCCAGAATAACCTCGACATGCTCCAGCAGACGGCCAATATCCCGGGCGCGGATAAAGAAGCGTGGATCGCCAACCTGCCTTCCGATACGGCCCGGATGGCGATGGTGCTCTTTTCGGTCGGCCCCATCATCCTGGCCTACCCGTTTTTCCAGCGGTATTTCGTCAAGGGAATGACCATCGGGGCCGTCAAGGAGTGACACCGGCCGCCGGCCGGTTCACATATAGGTTTGCCTGAAGCTTTAAAATTTAAAAGGAGAAAATTTAAAAGGAGGAATTTTCGTGGTCAAGATCAGAAAAGCCGTCAGTCTGTTTGTGTGCTGCGCTCTGTCCATGACGTTCCTGCTCGCGGGCTGCAAGACCCAGGGTAGCGGGAAGGCATCCTCAGAGAGCGGGAAGGCATCCTCAGAGGATCTCAAGCCGTACAACCTTGTGTGGTACATGCGCACCACCTCGGCCAAAGGGGATGCACGCGTCACAGCGAAGATCAGCGACTACCTCAAGAAGAAGATCAACGCGACCATCACCATCAACAACCTCGGCAGCGACTACGCCACTAAAATCCCGGTCATCATCTCCTCAGGGGAAAAATTTGACGTCTGCTTTACGGCCAGCTGGGTCGCCGACTACCATCAGAACGCAATCAAAGGAAATTTTGTCAATCTCACCAAAACAGGACTCCTTGATAAATACGGCAAGGATCTGAAAAAGGAGATCGATCCGGCGCTGCTTACCAGTTCCTCCATCAATGGTGACATCTACGCCGTGCCGGTCAACAAGGAGGCCGCCTACGCCTGGGCCTGGACCTTCAACAAGGCGTATCTCGACAAGTATAACCTCGATATCTCCAATATCAAGACGCTTGCGGACGCAGAGCCTCTTTTCAAGATCATCCATGAAAAGGAGCCCGATATCCCCACCATCGTGGCAGACAAGGGTTTCGCTATGTACAACTACCTCCCATATGACCCGATCAACGGCAGCGCCAGCACACTCCCGGGTGTGATCCCGCTGGACGGCAAGTCCACCAAGATCGTCGACCAGTACGAGTTGCCAGAATACCAGGAGTATTTCGCCACGATGCATAAATTCTATCAGGAGGGCTACATCGCCAAGGACGCCGCCACCAATACGGCCGACCCCAATATTGAGAAGAGCGGAAAATATTTTGCCCGGCAGATTTCCTGGACGCCCGACGCCGTCGGCACGCCGGATGTATACGGCGTCACCCGCGAAGCCGCGCTTATCCAGAAACCTGCCATTTTCAGCTCGGCCGGTACCGGCGCCATGCAGGCCATTTCCAACTCCTCGGACGACAAAGAAAGAGCCATGATGTTCCTCAACCTGCTCTGGAGCGACAAAACGCTTGTTAATCTCGTCGATTACGGCGAGGAGGGCACCGACTATGTCAAGGTCGACGACAACACCATCGACTACCCCTCCGGCGTGACCGGGAAGACCAGCGAATACAGCAACGTTTCCGCCTGGTGCGTTGGCAACCAACGGCTTTCGTATGTGCGCAAAGGCATCCCCGCCGACCACTGGACCAAGGTTGCGGATTTTAATAAGCAGGCCGTCAAATCGCCGGCGCTGGGCTTCAGCTTTGACAACACGAATGTCAAGACCCAGATCGCCGCGATGCAGAATGTCCTCAATCAGTATCTTCCCTCTCTGGCCGTCGGTGCGGTGGATCCCACCACCTATCTGCCACAGATGGTGCAGAAACTCAAGGACAACGGCATGAGCGACCTCCTCAAGGAGGAGCAGGCCCAGTATGACAAGTGGAGAACCAGCAAAAAATAACCGGCGTTTTTTTGAGGCTCGAACGGCGGATCCGGGCGTCAAATATCGAAAAGTCCGCATTTTAATCGGAAACTGTTAAAACCGGCAGGCGGGCGGGAATGCTGCGAGAGTGGTATCCCGTCTGCTTTTTTATTCTGTATGAAAAATACATAGAAAAGGCGGGTCACCCCATGGAAATGAATCTTTTCGGAAAATATTCTTCTTTCTCCACGGCATACAGTGGTCTTTCGTTTTATTCCCCCCGGAACGAAAACCTGATTTTTGAAAAAGAAAAGACAATTGAAATTTATTGCCAAGTGCTGAACCGTTCGGTGAAACTGACCTGGTCGCTGAGCCGGAATATGGTAGACATCCCCTTTTTGTGTGGCAGTGGCGAGCCTCTTCCGGCAAACCGCTTCAAGGTTTCCATACCGTCCGAATCTCTGCGCCCCGGTTTTTACGATCTTTCTGTGACGGCGGATTGCGGCGGAGGCACCGTCGGCGGCCTGTGTGCCTTCGGCTGGAAGCCGGAGGAGATGGACATTTGCGATACTCGCCCCGGTGATTTCAGCACGTTCTGGAAGAAAGGGCTTGAAAAGCTCGCGGAGGTTCCCCTGGAAGCGCGGGAGTCGTTTTATGCCGACTATTCCGGCGCTCAGATAGACGACTACAATTACGCGCGGGCCTGCCTGCCGCCCGATTATGACCCCTGCGGGCACCAGACGGAGAAGGTGGAGGCAAGCAAGATTTCGTTTGCGGGTCTGGGCGGCATCCGTATCTACGGGTGGCTCGCAAAGCCGAAAGGAAAGGGGCCCTTCAAGGTTATGCTCGTGCTGCCGGGGGCCGGATTTGCCGCGCGCCCGATTCCGCTGGAGCACGCGCGTCACGGGTATCTTGCGCTGGATATCCAGGTACACGGGCAGAAAGTTGACCAGCAGGAGTACAAATCCCTTCCGGGATATGGGGCAGATGCTATATATGACCCGGCCGACCGGTATTACTACCACAACGTTTACTTAAATTGTGTACAGGCGGTTCATTATCTGCTTTCGCGTGAGGATGCGGATGCGTCCCGGCTTGCCGTAGTGGGGGGCAGCCAGGGCGGGAGGCTCACGACGGTTGTTGCGGCTCTGGATAAGCGTGTCCGGGCGGCCGTCCCGGCCATCACCCATTTTGCAAACCTGCCGTATCTTGATTTCGCACGGGCGGCCAACGATGCCGGCAGCGACGGCGTAGGGATGGACGCGGCCCGGGGGAAGAGTGTGAGGTCCCGTTGCCTTGCTTACTATGACGTCATGAATTTCGCGCCGGACGTCGTATGCCCCGTATTGATGAATGTGGGGCTAATCGACAGGGTGTCACCGCCTTCTGGCGTTTTTGCGGTTTATAACAGGCTCAGATCGGAAAAGAAGGCCATCATCCCTCTGCCCGGGCTTGCGCACGACTGGTCGGCGGAATTTGATCGCCGGGCATGGCGGTGGCTGGAGAAAATATGGAGCGAGGGAAAAGAACATATGCCGGCTGCTCTTTAGTTTGGCGGGTTGATGATTGATTGCAGGATTAGAAAACTGAAGATTAGAGCAATCAAAAAGGTACAGAATTGGGAAAACCCAAAAAAGTTTCGGCTGATCTGTCGCCTGCCGATACGTGGCAAGCGATAAGCCACCCGGATTTGCGGGGTAAACGCGGATGCATTGGGCTTGATATTATTTTGCAAAAAGCGCCTACCAAAACACCTACTTCATTATTACTTTGTAGTTCCGTTCCGGGAAATTCCGAATTAGATATAGCAAAAGCCCGTATGAATACTGGATTTTCAGCACTCATACGGGTTTTCCTTATG
>DAITAP010000033.1:0-11396 GCA_036824225.1 Caproicibacter sp.
CGGAGAAGATGAAAAAAAATTAATTTATTCTTTAATCGAATATTTTAAAAAACATTCTTAAAAATCCCGGAGCAGAACGGATGGGATTTTGAGAAACGGCGCATAATCCGGCAGGGCAGGAAAATTTCTAAATTAAATGAGGAAATTCTCCTGCCCTGTTCATTCAGTCTCAAATTTTGCAGATTGTCAACTACCACCGACTAAAATCAGCGGCATGCAGAAGGGGGACCATTGGACAACGGACAAGGTCCTTAAGTAGTTCAGGGCCGTTCCTACAGCAACCAGCTGTGATATTTGCTATCTTGTTACTCAAGCTGTTAAAATAGGATCGCAATGGATCTGACGTCACCCTGTAATACTGAGAATAACCTTTCAAGGAATCGGTTCCGTTCTGAAGTATCCGCTCTTTTACCGGCGTTTCCTGTGTTCCTTCCGCCACGAATGCAGTTCCTTCCGTAACTCAAAATACATTGAGACAAAAGAAACAGGGCCTATCCATCCCGAGACTTCAGTCACGGGGTGGATAGGCCCGAATTCATGAAAAAAAGGCACCGTTTCAAAACACGGATCAAAAAGCGGTGTCCTCTGTTTTTCTTACTGGTTTTTTTCTGCTTTTGCAGAACCTATTCCGCCGTTGCCATGCGGTATACGGCTTCAAGGCAGATCTGGGCGTGGATCAGAAACTTTGCAGTATCGATATTTTCGTTGGTGTTATGCAGTCTGCGGTCCGGTTCGTCCGGGAAAAACGGCCCGAATGCCACGGCTTTTCCCGCCATTGCCCGGGCATAAGTCCCGCCTCCCGTAGCGTACAGTCCGGCGGGTTTTCCCGTCACTGCCTGGTAAGAATCCCGCAGAAGAGAGATTAAAGGGCTTTTTTCGGGAAGGTAGAGAGGCTTTGTATCCTGCAGAAGTTCCACTTTCAGTCCGGAGCGCTCCGCGCAGGCACGAATCGTTTCGAAAATTTTCTTTCCGTCCGACGTAACGGGATAACGGATGTCAATCCCGGCGCTGGTCCCTTCGGCGTCTGCCCGCACAACGCCGAGGTTCAGCGTCAGCGGACCGGACTGGGCATCTTCCTGTTTCACGCCGAGGGAAGCGCCGTCAGTCTGCGTTCCAATAAAGCGGTTCAGAAAATAAAAGAATCCGCCCATCTCTTCCCGCGTAAAGATTTCCGCCAGCAGTTTCAGTAGAACAGCCGCCGCGTTAATGCCCTTTTGCGGCTGCATGGCGTGCGACGCCTTTCCCTTCGCGAAAACTTCGGCACCGTCCCGCGTCCTCCGCACTTCAAACGCGGAACCGGCTTTTTTCGCTGCGTTTTCGATGTCCGTTACCCGTTTTGTCCCGCAGCGAAGCACGGCTTCCGCGGAATCCGGGACAGCATTTAAAACGTTTCCAGCCTGAAATTCCCGGATAACACTGTCCGGGGCACCGCTTTTGAAATTCAGCCGGAGGATTCCTTTTTCTCTGTTGCAGATGCCATAATCGCTGTCCGGCGTGAACGCCATGGAAGGCATCGGTTCCTTCTTAAAATACATTCCGAGGTCGTTGCTGGCAATCTCTTCGCCCGCTCCGAAAATTGCCCGGATTCGGCGCTTTGTAGAAACGTTTTCATCTTGAAGAGCCTTTAAACAGTAGAGGGAGACAACGGCAGCTCCTTTATCGTCCGCTGTCCCGCGTCCAAACAGGAGATTTCCTTTTCTGGTCAGCCGGAACGGATCCGTATTCCAGCCATCCCCGGCGGGAACTACGTCCACATGGGTGACGACGGCGGCAATCTCACTCCCTGTCCCGTATTCCGCATGTCCTGCATAATGGCCGATATTCCTTGTCGCAAGGCCCATTCCATCCGCTATTCCGAGAATGGCATCAAGGGCGCGGGCCGATTCCGCTCCAAACGGAAGACCTGGAGAAGCCGGGCTGCAGACGGACGGGATGGCAACCATTTTCGCAAGGCTTTCTTCCATGGAATCCCTGTATTTTAATATTTTCTCTCCAAAGCTCAACCTTGAGAACATCTCCTTACAGCTATTCATTCCTCTTTCTTTCCCATCATACCATAAACGGGGTTTGAAAATCCAGTTTCCGGCAGGATTTTATTTTTCCCCTTCCCGGCAGAATAAAATTCCCCCCGCCGCAAATACTGAAACTTGACTCTGCAGCGTAGGGGGAAAGATTTGTGAAAAAAGAAGCGGCCTTATTTTTAACGGGCGGTGCAGTTTATCCGGTCCTCGAAATCCTGTGCCGCGGCAGGACGGACTTTTCGATGGCCGTTGCGGGAGGAACCTGCCTATGCCTGATTAACCGGTTCTGTTATGGGAAACTCAAGATGATGCCGCTGCCGGTAAAATGCCTTGCCGGATCGGCTATCATCACCGGCGTGGAATTCGGGATAGGGATCCTGGTAAATCTGATTCTCAAGTTGAACGTATGGGACTATTCCTCCATCCCGTTTAATATCCTTGGGCAGATCTGTGTCCCGTTTTCCTTCCTCTGGTACGTCCTTACCATTCCGGCCCTGCTTCTTTGCAGGCTCTACGATAAAATTGTCCGGCGCTAAACGCCTTCCGCGGGCCGGGAAGGCTGCCAGCGCCCAAGAAAATATTCCTCAATCATATCCCAGCGCTGTCTGCTCGTAAAATCCCCGGAAAGGAATTTCAGCATCAGTTCCTGGGAGGAGCGGTGTCTGCGCCGGATTTCCGTCAGTAGGCGGTTGGTGTATTTCCCGCGCGCAATCTGAATGAGTTTTTCCGGATCGTTGACACGGACAAATATGCCGGTATTTTTCCCTCCGTCGACCTCATATGTGGCAAGGCCGAAAAGTTCCAGAAAGCACAGCAGGCGGATCCGTTCCGGCTGGCTCCCGTTTTTTCCGCTCGGGATAAACGCCTGATAGATGCCGTCTTTTCCGGGAGCGCATTGCTGGGCAAGGCGCAGAAGGTAATCCGTCATGGAAAGGTACCCGGAATTCATGATGCGGTATACCGTCTCCCCGCCGGACGGGGATCTGCGGGACGCGACAAAACGCAGCCTGTCCCGGTTCATGCGGAACCCCCTGTTGCGCGAGGGATCCGCCACAAACATATCGAGCAGGACCCCGGAAAATCCCGGCTTGATCAAAGTTCCGGCTTTGGAACCCAGGAGGGCGTTCTTAAAATCCTCGGCCGTAAAAGTCGTCCCGGCGGGACGGTAGGCTCGGAAAATGTTTGAGAGGGATGTAAGGCAGAAGTGGAATCTCCGGATCGCCTCTGAAAAATCGCAGCAGTAAGCGACACGGACGCGGAGCCTCGGAGAAAGCCGCTCGCCGTTTTTACAGCGGAACAGGCCCCCGCCGTAAAAGAGATTCCGGAATTGAAGAAAACTGACGTCCTGAAATCCCTCTTCCCATATCTTTTCCATATCGAGCTCGTAGATACGGCCGCTGTTGACAACAGCCGTGCCATGCAGCCGGCCGGGCGAGGGAAGTCCGTGCACGGCGCTGTCGTCAAGAAGTTTCGCATGCCTGCCGTACAGTTTTCCAAACGCCTTTTCGGCGGACAGAGGAACATTTACATAACTCTTGGCAAACGCGGTCTTCGGTCTGACGCTGAGGACTGGGAATCCGTAACTGCCGTTTAGATCCTTTTCAATCAGAAGAAGGCCGTTTTTTACCTTATTCTCGGCTTCCCGGTCCTCAAAGAGATAGGAAAAGGTATCGACGGACACGAGGAGACCCCGGCGGCCTCTCCTCCGGAATAGGACGCCGAGCTTCCGCAGAATCTCCGCAAGCTGGTACTGCTTCATTTCGGAAATCCCATAGAGAATCCGCTCGTAGAGGATATCCGTCGGGAGGAAATCCGTGACGGCGCGGCCTTCCATGCCTTCCCCCCGTGCCGCGCGCCCGATTTCCTGAACATAGTCCGCGAGGCTGCCCGTCGGTGCAAAATGGTAGACATTGCGGATATCCTTTACGTCGACGCCCATTCCGAACGCTTTCGTGCAGATCATGACAAGGCATCTGCCTTCCCGGAAACTCTCCTGCACCTCGCTCCGGACGGACTTGTCCATGGATCCGTAATATTTCCGCACGGCGGATCGGACTTTCGGATCCAGGCGGGCGTATACTTCCTCGACCTGAGAGACAAACGGACAGTAGACCAGCGTTTTTTCGCGCTTCTCGACGCAGCGGCGGACTGCTTCCGCCGTTTTCCGAATCTTAAACGCTTTTACGCCGCAGGACACGGTTTTCGGGTCAGCTCGGCGGATATCGAATCGGATGTCCGGGCGGCGGACACTGCCGAGGAAAAGAATGGGGTTTCCGAGCGAGAGGCTTTCCACCGTTTCCTTGACGACGTCCTCCGGTCCGCCGTAGACGGCTGTCGCCGTAAGGCACAGAACGGGGAAACGCCTCCCCTTCCGCCTTAAATCCGCGAGGAAGTCCCCCAGATACCAGTAGTCCGCGCGGAAATCCTTGCCCCATGTCGTGACGATATGGGCCTCGTCGACGACAAACAGCCCAATCGTCCTTTTTCCGATGATGGACTCCAGCGGGGAGGAAACGAGAAGCTCCGGCGCGAGGTAGACGATGGATATTTCCCCCGACTGAATCCGGGAAATCCGATCCCTCCGTTCTTCAAACGTGATGGAAGAATTTAAATAGGTCGCGCAGGAAATCCCGTGCACGTGTTCCAGCTGTTCGACCTGATCCACCATGAGGGCAATCAGCGGGGTAACGACGATGGTCACGGCCCCGCGCGTAAGCGCGAGGTGAAGGGCCGGAAGCTGAAAAAGCAGGGATTTTCCGGCTCCCGTGGGCGCGGTGACAAACACATTCCGGTATTCTTTCCCGTCGAGCGCGAGGGCGCACTGACGGGCGATCTGCGAGATGACTAGCCCCTGGGAAATCCGTTCCGTCTCGTTGGAAACGTCCGGGTTCCTGTAAAACTCCAGTTCCCGGAACGAGGCGTCTTTTCCCCAGTATCGGCGGAGAAGCGGCAGAAACTCGTCCGCTTTCGCGCCCCTTTCGTCGTTAAAATTCCCGCCCAGGCGAATCCCATAGGAGAGGCCCAGCCTGGAAAGAATCGAAGAAAAAGCGAAAAAGCCCGATTTTTTCAGTTCTTCCCGGGAAGTCGCCGTATAAAGGAAACCGGCGGCCTGCCATTCTCGAGCTCCAGTTTTCGGACAGAAAACTCAGTCCCCGGCACCGGCACCGTTTCCGCATACTTTTCTGTCCCGATCTCCGGATTCCCGCTTTCCTCATAAAACGGGATGACCGGAAACCCTTCGTCGGTATGCCGGTCGAGAAAGGAAAGAAAGTAATGGCGGTCGTCCGGAGAGACGCATTCCCCATAGTAATTCAAATACGGTTCCACTTCAGGCGGAGCGGACGCTGATTCGCCGCGGAAAAACGCGCACAGATCCCCCGCCGCCTTTTCCGGGAGCGCGCTCGGAAACCTTCCGGAAAAAAGGTTGTTCTCCACCACAAGGATTTTTCCTCCGCGGGACTGAGGAAAGGAAGGCTGAACGGAAAGCGCGGCGATCAGCTCTTCATAGATGCCCGCAAACAGCCCCTCTGCAGGCTGGGACAGAAAGCGCGCAAGATCCCCCTTTCCCTTTTCGAGTGTCTCAATGTGGATCGTCCCGTCTTCCCCCAGAAGCCCCTTCCGGGGAAAACCAGTTCCCGAAGACAGGATGATTCTGTCCTGACAGGCGGAAAAGCCCCGGAAAAACAGCGCCGCTTTTTCCCCTTCATAACGGCGGAAAAGCTTTTGAATCCGTTCCTTAAAATCTTCCTTAAATGTCATGAATTCACCTTTTGTCCATCTCTAACGATGATAAATTTATTTTGAAAAGCAGAAAGAACCTCCCGTCCCCGCCGGATGGGAAAGGCAGGCGCCGGGAGGGGGATCGCGTCCCTCCTATTTTGCCCGTTTCCGAAGGGACGATACCGCGGAAATACGAAAGAAGGAAGATACGAGCAGGATCCCCATCGCCAGGGCACCCGCGATGCCGAGCGTGTGAAGGCCGGTCTTTAAAAACATTTCGGTGTTCCCTATTACGCAGTATTCCATCGTATAGTAGATCCCTCCGCCGGGGACCATCGGCAGGAGAGCAACGATCTGGAATTCCGTAGCCGGCTTTTTAAACACGCGGGCCATGATTTCCGAGTAAAGCGCCGTGGCGACCGTCGCGAGGAAGAACTGAATCACGTCGTTCCCGATGGGAGTCAGGAGAAGATAGGTTAGCCATCCCACTGCTCCCCCCAGGGAAGCGACCGCCAGAATTTTTCCCCGGATATTGTAAACGATGCAGAACCCCGCGCACGCGAGGAAAGACCAGAGACAGGGAAGAAAACGAATCAACCTTTACACCCCCCAGAGCATGCGCGTCGCCGTCAGCGCGATGCCCGCGCCGATGGCGATAGCCGCCGCAATCATCATGCTCTCCGCAAAGCGCAGGACGCTCGAGATCAAATCCCCCGCGATGACGTCCCGCATGAAATCGGTGATGGCGATGCCGGGAACCAGGTTCATAAGCGCTCCGATTATGATCTTATCATAGCTAAGGTACACGAAAAAATGCGCGAACGTCAGGGCGACGGCCGCCGTGACAAAACTCGCGGCCACATTAAGAAAAAAGAGATTCGACCGGAGCTTTTCGAGCAGCCGCAGAACGGGTTTGGTCACCGCCCCGCACACCATGGCGACCAGCGCGTCGGCAAAGCTGCCTCCATAGAACAGGGTGAACGCGAACGCGACAACCGCAAACCCGGCGATCTGCGCCGGGAACGGGAACGGCCGGCGGGCGGAAATCTTCCTTAATTCCCGGTTCACGGTGGAAAAATCCGGCTTCTGCCGACAGACGCGCCGGCAGAGACTGTTTGCAAGGTCGACGCGCGTCATGTCTACCCGCCTCGACGGAATCCGCCGGATGGCCGTCACCGGCCGCCCCGACGGCGCGCTGCAGGAAATGCTGATAAAGGTCGGGATGGCGAAAACCTCTCCCTGCTCGACGCCGTAGGCGAGGAAAATCCGGCGCATGGACTCTTCCGCGCGGGAGATCTCCGCCCCGTTCTTGATCAGAAGAACCCCTACGTCGGCCGTAGTGCTGACCAGCCTGTCATAATCCATGTCGGGAGCCTCCGGAAAAAGTCTTTCTTATTGATAAAATACCCGTTCGGGTTTCCAGAAAATGTCCCGGAAGAACCCGCACTGCAAAGGGCGGTTCCTTCCCCCGGACTTTTTTCCTTTCCGCCCAGGATACCCCCACCCGGACGGTCTTCCTTCAATCGCGCCTTAAACTCCGAAAGCCGTCGGGCGCGCCGTCTTTCCCCGTCCTCAAAGTGCCCAGGACCGCGTAGAAGACCCGTTCCCGTATCCGCAGGTATGTTCCGCGGTCCGATGTCCTGACAAAGCAGGAAACCGACAGGCGCGGGCCGTCTTCGCCGACGCTTTTGAGGGCGACGGAAACTTCCCTTAAATCCGCATCCTTTTCCAGAAGGCCGCGGATCCTGTCCGTCAGGGCTTTTAACTCCCGCGGACCGGATCCCGGCAGAAGGGAAACGGAAAACTCGAGCAGGCGTTTTCCGGAACGGCTGTAATTAAAAACGGCTCCCCCCACCACGGAGGAATTCGGGACGGTGACAAGCGCCTGGTCGGCGGTGCGGATCTTCACGCTCCGGAAGTTGATGTTTTCCACCGTCCCCTCCACGCCGCCCGTGCGGATCCAGTCGCCCAGGGTAAAAGGACGGTCAAGGAGAATCACAATTCCCCCGAACAGGTTCGAAAGCATGTCGCGCGCGGCCAGGGCGAACGCCAGCCCCCCGAGGCCCAGCCCCGCCAGAAGGCCGCTGACGCTGAAATTCCATTCCTGCGCGATAATCAGCACCGCGAGCGCGATCAGGAAAAAGCGGGCCGCACCGGATACGGCCGGAAGAAGTTCCCCCCTCCCTTTTCTTAAGCCCGGAAAGCCCGCCCGGGAAAGCTCCCCGGGATCCGCCATGCGGTAAAATCCCCAGGCCGCCGTCACGACAAGAAAGCTCCGGAAGGACCGGTCAATCGCCGGCCAGGCGGCAGAGAGGTACGGGTGCCCGCGCAGGGCGACGTAAAAGCCTATCCCCGCCGTAAGGACGGCAAGCGGCCTGCGGAACCCTTCCGCAAACCACTCCCCCCATTTTCCGCCGGACTTTCGGGAAGCGCGGACGATCAGGCGCACGGCGCCCCCCGCAATCCGTCCGCAGAGCGAAAGCAGGACGATCAGGGCAGAAAGCGAGAGAAGGAGGCTTACGGCGCCGGGGTTCTGCCGGAAAAAGTCCGGCGCAAGGAACAATCGCATGGGACAGCCCTCCCGGAATTTCGGCGTTCAGACAATCTGCCAGGGGTTTTTCTTTCCTTCGGAATAAAGCACGCAGCTCCGGATGGAGTTTTCCACCATGTCGCTGACCGACTGATCCGTGTAAAACGCGGTATGCGGAGTCACGATCACGTTGGGGTAGGAACGAAGAAGCGCGAGGCCGCGGTTAGAAAGGGCCTCTCCCTCATGGTTATGGTAATAGATGCCGGTTTCGTTTTCCATCACGTCCAGCGCCGCTCCGCCGACTTTCCCGCTTTCCAGGGCTTCTGCCAGGGCCAAAGAGTCTATCAGCGTACCGCGCGCCGTGTTGACCAGAATGACGCCGTTTTTCATCCGGGACAGGGCGTCCCTGCCGATAAAATGGAAATTTTCCTTCGTCGCGGGCATATGGAGGGTGAGAATGTCGCTTTCCGAAAGCAGCTGGGCGGACGGGACGTACCGGGCCTGTTTCCTGACTTCATCGTTTTCATAGAGGTCGTAGGCGAGGATGCGGCACCCGAACGCCGCAAGCCTCCGGATCACGGCGCGGCCGATCCGCCCCGTCCCCGCGACTCCGACGGTCTTGTTGCGGAGGATCGAACCCTGAAGGCCGGAAAGGGAAAAATCCTGGGCAGCGCTTTTCAGAAAAATGCTTTTTACTTTCCGGACGGCCATCAGGATGAGCATTACGGCATAGTCGGCCACGCTGTCCGGAGTATAGCTGACGTTGCCCGCATGCATCCCGCATTCCTTCGCGGCTTTCAGGTCGATGTGATCATACCCGATGCTGCGCGTCGAAAGATAGCGGACGCCGCAGCCGTACAGCTTCTCGATAAGATCCCGCTTTACGGGCGACACGAGGACGCTTGCGCAGAGGCTTCCCTTCGCTTCCTCGGCGTTTTCAAGGCTCAGGGGTTCCTTATGAAGGGAAAGCTCCACCCCGTATCAAAATTTTTTTTTTCGTCCGGCCGGTAGCTGAAAACTGCAATTTTCATTTTATTTCCCGTATCCTTTCTTTCCTCTTTGCTTTAAAAAATTCCAGGTTCATTTTTCCTTGCAGGTTCTTCTCCTTTAGACGACTTGAAAAATATAAAATTTCAGGTAATCCGTTTCCGGCACATTCCAGAGGATCGGGTGGTCGGGCGCCTGCTGTCTCTCCTCAATCTGCCGAAGGGAAACCTGCGCATCCGCCGCCGCGGAAGCAAGCACTCTGCGGAAGAGGGCGTCCGTCATAAAATGAGAGCACGAGCAGGTCGCAAGATACCCGCCGCGCGGCAGAAGTTTCATGGCCCGGTAGTTAATTTCCTTATATCCCCGCACGGCGCCGGAAACCGCCCGGCGGGATTTGGCAAACGCGGGCGGGTCGAGAATGACAAAATCGTACCGTCGGGGGAAAACTTCGGAAAGGCGCGGCAGAAGGTCAAATACGTCCGCCGTTTCAAAATCCACGCGGTCCCCGAGACCGTTTAACCGGGTATTCTCTTCGGCTGCCCGCACCGCGGGGGCGGAAATATCCACCCCGTGGACATGGAGCGCGCCGTCAGCCGCGGCGTTCAGCGCGAACGATCCGGTATCCGTAAAGCAGTCGAGCACCTTCCGGCCGCGGCAGAGCTTTCCCACCGCCCTGCGGTTATATTTCTGGTCCAGGAAAAAGCCCGTCTTCTGCCCGTTCTGAAAGTCAACCAGATACCGGACGCCGTTTTCCTGAATCTCCGTCTCCGTTTTTTCCGGAAGCGGGACGCCCGGAAGGGGGAAAAAGCCTTTCTTCTCTTCCAGCCCCTCCAGTTTCCGGATTCCAACGTCGTTCCGCTCGTAAATGCCGTCGATTTTCTGTCCGTCATTCCGGAGAATCCGATAAAGCATCGGAAACAGAACGGGCTTTATTTTTTCGATCCCGAGAGACAGGGTCTGCGTTACCAGGATATTCGAAAAGCGGTCGACCGTCAGGCCCGGAAACTGATCCGATTCCCCGAAAATTATCCGGCAGCAGGAAATGTCATCCCCCATCACGGCCTTGCGGTACTCCCACGCGTAGCGGAGCCGGCGTTCATAAAAAGCCTCGTCGAACTTATCGTTCGCATTGCGCGAGATAAGCCGCACCCGGATTTTACTGCGGTCGCTGATATACCCGGTTCCAAGGTAACTTCCCCGCGGGCTCAGAACGTCCACAAGGCAGCCGTTTTCGTGATCTCCGGCTTTTGTCACCTCCGTATTGTAAACCCAGGGGTGGCCCCCTGCGATGCTCCGCTCCGCTTTTTTGGTAACGGCCACCTGCGGATAGGGTCTTACCTGTTTCAGCATATGTTTTTCACCTTATAAAAATTATACCAGCGGCGCGGCTTCGGCGCAATGCCTCAAAGATAATTCTTTCGGAAAAAATCCCTCGGCTCCAAAAATCCGAGGGAAAAAAGCAGAACCGCCCCCTTCCCATGCACTTTTCCGGGAAAGATCGGAAGCTTTTTGAGAAAAGATCCGCCCCTTTTTCCCGCACAGGACGCCCGGCAGTTACAGATTTGTTCCTTGCGGTTTTCAGAAGAATCGGGTATAGTGGGAAATAGGAAAAACATGAAAGGGCGGGCCGGCTTCCGGCCTGGCCTGAACCGCCGCCCCGTTTTTCTTTAGGATCGGCGGCATGATTTTCGGAAACCTGGAGGTTTTTTAATGAAAAAATTCTGGATTATCTTTTTCATCGCGGCGGCCGGAGCAGCCGTCTTTCTCACCTTCTACTACTCAAGACCGTCGTCCGCCCTCTCTTCTTCGGCGCCGTCCGCCGGGATCCGCGGGGCTTCCTCGTCGGAATCCCCGTCCGGCTCCTCCCGCCTTTCCGAATCTTCGGAAAATCCGGTCCTTTCCTCCCGGGAACCCTCATCCCGGTCCGCGGAAACCGGATCCGCCGAAAAAGCCCGCGCCCAGATCAAGCTGGACTGGGACAAATACCAGCTGAAACCCGCGGCAGAAAAGAAAACTCTCGGCGGGAAGACCTACGATACTTTTGAGATCTGGGATGAAGACTATCAGCAGGGCCTTCAGATCCTTGTGGATCCGGACAACGGCGGGGGTTTCACATTCGGCCCGTCGGACACTTCGCC
>DAITAP010000033.1:11406-14619 GCA_036824225.1 Caproicibacter sp.
GGACAAGGCCTTTGACAAAACCCCGCGCACCGTCACAGGGGTGATGGAAGACGGGGCCATGATGAGCATCCTTTTAAAACTCCCCGACGGAAACAAGATAACCGTCCGGAGGCTCGGGATTGATACTTCGAAGTTAAAAAGCATGAATATCGGCGACAAGATCAAGGTCACCTACACGGGCGTCCTCAACGGGACAGACACGTCCCGCATGTTTGTAAAAAAGCTGGAAAACGCCTGACGCCGAATATGGGCACGGGATCCGGGAAAAAATTTCCCGGATCCCGTGCCCGCTGCTTTTCAGCAGTTTCCCTCGTAGACATAATGGAGGGATTTCCGCGCTGTTTCCGCGAGCGAATAGACGTCCTCTACGGGCGTAGGCGGCCGGTCTGTCATCTTATACCGCGGGAAAAAGCGCGTGACGTGCAGCGGGATATCCGGATCCACCCCCGCAAGCCACCCGGAGAGCCGGGCCATCTCGCCCGGCGAATCATTGGCACCCGGTATGATGAGCGTGGTTACTTCCACATGACACCCCGCGCGGACGGAAATCTCGATCGTCCGCTTTACGTCTTCCAGCCCGCCGCTGATCCGGCGGTAAAAATCCGCCGAAAAGCTTTTCAGGTCGATGTTCATCGCGTCGATCAGCGGTAGAATTTTCCGCAGCGGCTCCTCGCAGACATACCCGTTGGTGACAAGCACGTTAGAGAGGCCGTTTTCCCTGTTCCGTTGAGAGCAGTCCCGCACATACTCATAGGAAATAAAGGGTTCGTTATAGGTAAACGCAATTCCGATATTCCCTCTCGGGACCAGCAACTTTGCCTGCTCGGCCAGCGTGCCGGGCGGAACGTAAACCATTCCGCTTTCCCGTTTGCGGGACATGGAGATTTCATAATTCTGGCAGAACGGGCAGCGGAAATTGCATCCATAACTGCCGACGGACAGAATGCGCGAACCCGGATGAAACCGACGGAGCGGTTTTTTTTCAATCGGATCGAGCGCGATGGAGGTAAGCCATCCGTAGTTATCATCCACAATTGCCCCGTTTCGGCAGACCCTGGCGCCGCAGAACCCGACCTGCCCTTCTTCCAGCCGGCACCGGTGCGGGCAGATCCCGCATACTGTTCCGCTCATGTGTGGCGCACCACCTCGAACCGTTCCATGCGGAACTGCTCGTCGCGGCGGATACCCGCTTTCTGGAGGGCAATATCCACCTGCTGGGAAGGCGTGTCCACGCCCGCAAGATCCGGCAGAAGCAGGCCGCACCGATCCCCTTTCCGGACAATCACGCCGTATTTCTTCGGATTCAGTTCGTTCATTGACGCGATAGGCTCCGGGGTGCTTAAGACGTCGACGCTGTAAACGAGGTCAGGGAGTTCCTCTTCCCGCACGGGGTCAAACCGCGGGTCATGCTGGCCGGCGCTGATGGCGTTGCGCAGGATTTCGTCGGCCACGCTTCCCTGAACCGGCAGAATCGTGCCAATGCAGCCGCGGAGGGATCCGTTTTTATGGAGCGACACAAACACCCCCGCGCGTCTTTTCGTCAGATCCGGCGGCAGATCATCCGGCACGGCGGGACGGCGTCCGTTCTTTATCCAGGACTCGAGCGACATCCTGGCGAGACGGACGTAAAGGTCTTCCCCTTTCCGGCGTTTTTCCATCGCCTGATGCTTCCACTCGAGATATTTCGGGGCAAAGCACCTGCTTTTGTCCGGTCCCTTCGGATGAAAGCCGCACACGGCATATCCTACGCCGAACGGCCCTTCATAGGAAAGAAATTCCGGATCAACCGCGATTCCGTCAAACACTCCCGCAAGGATCATAAACGAGCGCAGACCGCACTCCGCGGCAGCGTCGCAGAACTCGGGATCAAAAGTCAGAAATCTTAAAAAGTCGGCCTTTTTCATTGCCTCGGTCACTTCGCGGTCGAACTGGGGGCCCTCCTCCGCAAAGCCATAGGGACCGTCCTCCCTTAATTTGTGGGAAAGGTCGCCGCTCGCTACCAGGACGGTGCGGCGGTTCAGCTTTTCCGCGGCGCGCGCGATACACCGCCCGAAATTGTAATGCGTAAGGGGATCAAGGCCTGAGATCGAACAGCGCACCAGCTTGTAATCCCGATACGCCTCATTGACGTATGTCAGCGGGACAAGCGTCCCGTGATCGACGGAAGGATCCCGTTCCCCGAACGTTCCCGCGGGGATATGCTCCTTCCCCGTTTCCACCGTGAGAGCCGTGACGAAATCCGTATCGTACGGAAAGGTAACCGGCGGATCCGCCGATCCGAACTGGTGCAGATCCCCGCTCGCGCTTTTGCCCGGCGCGATATGCAGGTAGTCCGCATACAGAACGGCATGGGGCGAAGTGACCACGATGGTCTCCGGCTTCAGTTCCGCAATCCCGCGCGCGGCTTTTCGATAAGCCTGAACCGTTTTTTCTATCCTCTTCTCCTCCCCTTTCCCGACAGAGGGGACCACAATGGGCGGATGGGGCATGATATACGCGCCGACAACCGACATATCGACAAACCACCTTTCCACCGGAATCAGCAGCCCGGACTCTTCCGGGCCCGTTTTCCGGTATTTTTTTCTTTCCTCTATTATATCCCTTTCCCGGCGGGAAAACAAAGGATCTGACCTTCCGGAGTTATTTTATATGATAATCTTAAATAAAAGCAACGGAATCTATGGATAGTTTCAATTATTTTTGCTGCTTTTCCACGCTTTCGTTGCCCGGAAGACCCTTTCCTCCCTACAGAACCACCCAGCCTCACTTGTCCTTATCCGTTCCCTTTCTGGCTGGGCCGGGATCCTGAACTATCCGGAAAAACGGATGCACCATGATTCTGCATGCCTTTATAAGACTCCACATACAGCCCCTTCTCTCTGTTCACGCTAAGCGCAGCGTTATAATTATTTTGCAAGATATTTTTACATATTGATTATTCGTTCCATAATGGAGTAGAATATAAGTACGATTTTGCAGTTTTTTTGCAGAATGGAGGGATTTTATGTTGTTGGAATTTAGAGCCAAAAATTACAAATCTTTCAGGGATGAGCTTGTTTTTTACCTACTTCCTGCTCCTAAACAGACCGGTTTGGATTACAGTCTGCTGAATACAAAAATTGGAAGTGATGAATATAAATGCCTATGCTCCGCCGTAATTTATGGTCCGGGGCAATGGACACTTGTCAACTACCACTGACTAAAGTCAGTGGC
>DAITAP010000034.1:0-11045 GCA_036824225.1 Caproicibacter sp.
TAAAAAACGCGCCGGATAAAAGTAGACCCGTCTTTTCTTTCCGCCTGACAGGGGAAAATGGAACCGTTCATCGTGTCGTAGACTGTCGGTGACCAGGCTCCGGCAATCCGGATCACCACATGTTCCGGGCTGGCGATGTCCGGGTTGGGCATGGGGCGGGCGTGGCAGAGAAAAAGCCAGCGCTTTTCGCCGTCCTGCCGCATCTGATAGAGAAGGTTCCCTGCCCGTGTTCCCGAGCTCTCGCGGACATCCAGATCCCGGAGAGGCTCCAGCGATTCCAGGACCGCCCTGCGTGTATATTCAATCTTCCCACAGGTCTCCGCAAAGCGTTCGACGGCATCCGTCCTCTCCGCATCGACTAAGGAAGCCGGCTTTCCCGCAAACAGGACGCATCCGCCGGACTTCCGGAAACTTTTCAGCCGTTCAAGCGTCGTCGAGCGAAGCGTCTCGCATCCCGGAACCAGCACCACGTCGTACTGCATCCGGCCGACCTTGAATTTTGTCCCCTGCTCCGCGGAAGACTGGGAAGGCAGCAGCGATTCCGAGATAAAGTCAAAATCGATCAGTCCATAGAGCAGCCAGTCTACCAGATTCTTAAATCGATTTTCCAGCTCATCCCTTGCAAGTTGTGTCTGGTCTTTCGGCCCCCAGTGGAGCCAGTAGGATTCCACGGGATGCACAACCCCCACGTGGACAAGCGGTCTGCCGCGCGTCAGGGCCGTGTTGAGCCGGGCAAAATGGTTTTCTATCAGCGGATACTCCTGATACCAGGTGGCCTGGTAACCGATCGGCGAAGGGTAATCGCGCTTTGCTTCTCCGGCCATCGTGTACCAGTTGAGGTGATGGACACGCATCGTCACACCGAGCGCCGCCTGCCAGTCTCCGGCCAGCTTGTGGCTGCGGAAATCAAAATCCCAGTTGGTAACGCCGTAAAGCTCGCTGAGCACGCCCGGCCTCCCATACTGATGAGCCGCGCTGGCCGCCTGTTTGGCCGTGGAAAAGAGCCTTGCGTCGCAGAGGACATCAATGCCGGGAAGCTGAAACGAACGGTAGGAGCGCATACAGTCGCCAAGAGCCCGAGTCTGGGACTCGAGAGTATCTTCCATCATCATATGCCCGGTCAGCATCAGTCCGTGCTCCCCGCACCAGCGCCCGATCGTGTCAGCGTAGGCGGACGCGAACCGTTCGCTCAGATGATCATGATAGCGGTATCGGACAACGGAAACTCTGCCGTCCGGCAGCTCCCAGAACAGTTCGGGAAGATGGTCGAGAAGGCTTTCTCCGTATGCTTTTCGGTAAGTATCCTCAAAATCGTCGGTATAGGGAAGAACAACGGATTTCTTTTCTTCCGCAAAATTTAAACTTTCCTTAGCAGTAAACTGGGGTTCGTCGGTAAAGATGCCCGGCACCGATTTTCCAAATTCCCCACCAAGCGTCCTATAATAAGTCTCATGAGTTATTTCGACAAACCGCCGGACGGCAGCCGCATCCAGCGTGTTGACATAGGCCTGGTTGTTAAACCAGGGGGAATTTCCCGCAACCTGCAGAAAAGCATCCCATCCTTCCGCTCCCGGAGCCGGATCCTCTCCCGGCTTAAGGCGCCGGTAACCGTCAAGCCTGCCGTTTTTCAGCCGGATTTCATAGCAAGCGAGGAGTTTCCGCTCGCCTCCGGGCACTGCCTTCGCGGAGGAGTCGTTCTCCGCGTGCCGTGCAGAGCGGATGCCGCGCGGCTCGAAGACAAGGTGCCTTGCGCGGTACCGGTGATCTCGAGTCACCAGGCCTCCTGCCGAACCGGAAGGCCATCGGTCCTCATCATAAAGCCAGCTCAACATGTGTTCCCTGCGGGCCTTTCGGTTGCAGGAAACCACAAGAGACAGAAATTTTGGGCCGAGATAGGCGGTCTCAAGACCCGAACGGCAGTGAATGAAAAAGCCCCCCAGACCCATTTTTTTCATATCTTCGATTTCTTTCATCAGAAGGGGTTCTTCCATTCTGCCATTCCATGCCCAGAACGGAGCGCCGCGGAATTCCGCCGTAGGATTTCGGAAAAGCTCCGGCGAAAGGGACTTTTCCTTTGATTTTTCATACAGCATTTCAAATCACCCTTTTTTTGCCGCATGCCCAATTATATCCGGTTCCATTATAGATTCTCTTGCCAGACGGTACTGCGGCTGATATGATGGAAAACAGGGGGTGATATTTTGAAAAGCGGAAATTATTCCTATAACAGCGGGGAACGCCTGTTTCGGCGGGGGGAGGAAATTTTCATGAACCGGTGCACGGAGAAAAAAAGCGAACACCTCCACGCTCACGATTTTATCGAACTCGCCTATATTACTTCCGGAAAGGGAATTCACAGGATAGGGAGCAGGGAATACCGCGTTGGAAAAGGGGATCTTTTCGTCATTAACTACGACGTCCCCCATGAATTCCGCTCGGTGCCTTCCCTCGACAGCGGGGGGCTTCATGTCTGCAACTGCGTATTCCGGCCGCAGTTTCTTGACCGTTCCCTTGTTCATTCGCGCTGTTTTTCCGATCTCTACCATATTTTTCTTTTCAGCTCTCTGGGAGAAGAAGGAGCGGGCAACGACCTTCACCTGATCGGAAGGGATACCCGGGAAATCGGCTGGCTTTACGACAGGATGTATCAGGAGTACACCGGGCGTCCCTACGGATACCTTGATATGCTGCGGGCATGCCTTGTTCAGCTTCTGATTCTCATTTTACGCGCATGGCACGGCGGGGAAAACGAAGAACGCCATCTGAGGGGAAAACGGTATTTTGAAAAGGCCATCCGGTTTATGCAGCAGCATTATCAGGAAGACATCAAGCTCGAAGATCTGGCGGCGATGAGCTTTTTAAGCACCAGCTATTTCTGCATCAGCTTTAAGAAATGCACCGGCATGACGGTGCTCAAATATATCCAGCAGCTGCGCATTGAAGAAGCCTGCGATCTTCTGCGCAGCACCGATCGAAAAGTCGTGGATATTGCCCAGGCAGTCGGTTACAGCGATCTGAAATTTTTTAATCGGCTTTTCAAATCGCTGACCGGGCTCACGCCGAGCGCGTGGCGCAGCATGGCGCCTTCCGAAAAGGAATCCCCTCTTCCGGCAGCCGGAAGACAGTTTTAAGAAAAACGGGACACAAAATCGACATCTCCCCCCAAAATAACTATAATACTGCGTATGTGGATTTAAGGATCAGAGCTACTCTGAAATGTCCAGAAAAATACAATGAGGCAAAAAAAACAGGCCCTAAAAAAATAAAGGGCCTGTCCATTCTAAGACTTAAGTCACGGGAATTCCGGCCCGAATTCATTAAATTCCAATCCGGCAGGGGTTGATCGCGCCCTTTCTCTTCCGGAACTCAAAAAGCCCGGAAGCAGAATTCCCAGAGGCGGGGCGGCTGACTCCTTAAAACGGACGTTCAGCCCCGCTCCAGTTTATAAGCCCGGAAGATCCGGGTTTTTTCTCTTCCAACCGACTTTCATGGAGTAAGATGAATCAACCTGCAGCCCCCCGGGACGTGAATTCTGCGGCTGACATCCTCCAAATCTCGTTCCCATTCTATTCCGACTACCGGGAGACCGTTTCCGCTCCTTTCTTTCATGACAAAGCGGTACACCTCATCCCTGCTGGAATTCAAGGTCCCTTCATGGGCCCGGAAAATGCCGAAAACGCACCCGGCAGAAGCAGCTTCTCCCAGGTATCCGGGACTCGCAAGCGTTTTTCTGCTTTCATCCTGGTAGATGGTATGGAATCCGTAAAAGCAGCGGTGCTTCCTTAAAAGCCGGAAAGCTTTTTCGCAGCCTTTTTCGGAAAATCCGGCATCCGGCATTTCCACACACACGGCAGTATTGTGAAGTCTGCCTAATATCTCGGCCGTATTTTCTGTAATCAGGCGGGAAGACATCCGGAACGCAAAAAAGCATTCCTCGTTCCGTTCCGCGATTTTGCTTAATGGGGATGCGGATTCGGAATCGTGAAGGCGGAAAAAATAGGAATAGACGCCGGCATTCTGGCCTTCCCTTATCATTTTTTCTATTTTTTCCGTATCGGGGACAAGTCCGTCAGGAACGTCAAAGATCAAAATCCATGGAAGGAGTCCGCCCCACAATTCCTGCTGCTTCTGCAGTTTCCGCGCGCCGTAGACCAGGCTTGTGTACCCGAGGTTCAGGCCGATTGTCTTGAGCGTTTCTCCGTCGACTTCGTCAAGGATGCGTGCCGTCAGCCTGTTATAGGAATTTTTGGGGTTGGAAACGATATCCTGGGCTTTGTCAAAAAACCATTTCTGGTTATCACTAAGCGCAAACATCTGTCCAAGATCAATCAGTTTTCGGATCCCGCGGCCGGTATTTTTCACCATGTCTTCCATCGCCTTATCGACGGCTCTGCCGATAACCTGCCTGACCAGCCTGTACCGAAGTTCCAAAATCAACCCGCCTCCCCAGCTTGGCCGATACTAAAGTTATAGAAAACTTTCCAGCCCGGCCGCGCCGTGAATCAATCAAAAAATTCTGTATTCTGTTCGAACCAAAGCAGTATGGGTGTTTTTCTGAATCGTCCTCGAAAGGCGGCCGGCGTTTTCGTTCCTGTCATCCGGTTTTCCCTTTCTTTCCGATTCGGGAAAAGGGGGCGCATACCAGAATCACAAGGTAATAGGAAATCGCCCTCCAGAGGAGATCGGCGGATTTGATGGTCGCAGGCGTAAAAAAGGAAGAAAAGAACGAATAGAAGCTTGTTTCCGCGGCCCCTGCCGAACCGGGGAGCGGAAAAAGGGAAGAGACCAGCATGACGAAAGCCTGATAGCAGAGCATTCGGAGCACGGAAGCATGGCCGATATCAAACGCCCGGTAAATGCAATACGGGATTAGAAAAATCGCCGTAAGCTGCAGAAATGTCAAGGCATACGTTTTCAGAAGAAGCCGGGAGTTCCGGTAAATCTTCCGGTTACTCTGATGAAAGAATTCCACCTGTTTTTCCCAGGCGGGAAGGAGATCGGCGTGATTTCTGACAAAGGGGATTTTCCCAACCCAGCAGAGCAGCTTGTGAGTCAACTTCCGGCTGAAGGATATCAGGAGGAGCAAGGCCGCCCCGGCCACCTGAACCGCGAAGCCGAGATACGTAAGCCCCCACTTCGCCGGAGTCAGCCGGATTCTGAAATAACAGGTCTGCAGGAGGATGGCCGCCAGGCTGTAAAAGGTGACGCCGGTCTGGTAGACAAAAAATTTCTGGATTAAAACGGAGGCCCCGTTCCCCGGGTCGACCCCCTGCTGGTGCATCAGGTAAATCTGGACGGGCTGCCCACCGCTCTGAAATGGGGTAACCGCACTGTAAAAATGTCCGGAAAGGCAGGTTCTCAGAGCAAACCGGAACCGATAGCCCGGCTCCGCATTCCTGGTAAATAGATAAATAAGAGAGGAGTCGAAAAACAAATCCGCAAACATGCACAGAACAGCTAAAACGATCCACCTGACCTCAAACCGGTAAAACTGGTCCAGCAGGGTAAGCAGGCCGTTATCCGAAATACAGAAATAAAGCAGAATTCCAGCTGAAATCAGAATCGACACAACGCTTACGACCGTTTTCCAGTCAAATCGCTTTTTCATAAACCCGGGCATGATCCATCTCCTGTCAAAGAGAGAAAGAGCCGCAGCAGCCATCCTGCCTCAGCCGGAAACCAAAATCCTCCCCGAAAGATTGACCGGTTCCCATCCAATCATTCTTTCCGGAACCGTACAAAAATCCTCGCGGCTCCTTCCAGACGGCGGTGACTCTTCAAAAAGTGAAGGACGCGGACACTTTTCCCTTTCGCGGTTTCCAGAAAGGCACAGTATTTATCGGCCAGCGAAACGGTCAGCGCCTCCGGATGCATGGGGGGAATCAACGTCAGCGGCCACATGTGTCTCAAGATAATTTCTCTTTCGAGAGGGTTCAAGGTAAAATACCGCTCGGCGTTGCAGAGCGCCGCCCTGGGATGAAGAAAAGCGTGCAGGAAACCGTAAGGGTTCTCCGTATGCCAGTCATAAAGGAAGAAGTCATGGAGCAGCGCCCCCCTTGCCGCCGAACGGGCGTCCAGCCCGAACTTCCGGCAGACAAGGTAACTTACATGGGAAACATCCAGGCAGTGGTCGAGACAGGTAATTCCGCCGTGCTGAATATATTTTCTCATGGATCTTACTTTCTCATTCTGAATCAGATCGGAAATACAGTCAAGATATTCCGGATCGAAATACAGCCTGGAAGCGAGATCCCGCCTGACCCCGTCAAGCAGATTTTTCAAAATGTGATCGTCCCTTTTCTGTCGGGCTGCTTTTTCCGGCCTGACTCCAGATGAAGAATACCGGCGGATTTTCCCAATTTTAAAAACTGAGCCGGGTTTAAGGCGAAAGCCAAAAACTTTCTCTGCCTTTTTCCGGCAGAATACCACCAGAATAATTATAGTATAGGAAAGCGGGAAAAGCAATGTTCCTCCCTCCGGTTTCTCTAGAGAAGAGAAATTAAGAGGCACCTTCCAAGCGGATTTTTTTCGGACAAAGGGAAAAAACGACACAGTCCAAGTTCTGTCTATGGAACGTCCTCCCGCTTTCTGCTATCATGGATTTAATTAGGATATTTGACCAGCTCTTTCAAAAACGGTTCTGCCGTACGTCTTGAAAATTAATCAACGCGGGTGATGAGCCTTAAAAAGGAAGGAGCAGTTTTCAAAATGAGATGTGAAATAAGATATATTTCGAGAACGGGAAATACAAAGAAGCTTGCACTGGCCATCGGGCAGGCGGTGAAAGCACCCGTGAAAACCGTGGAAGTGCCTTTGGAAGGACCTCTTGATCTGCTGTTTTTAGGAGGGTCGGTGTACGCGGCGGACATTGACGATTCCCTCAAAAAATTCATTGCGAATCTGAAGCCGGGGCAGGTGAAAAAAGCCGCCGTTTTCAGCACCGCCGCGGTTCTTTCCTCCGCTTACCCGAAAATAGAAAAGCGCCTTGAGGCAGCGGGCGTCAAAGTTTCGGAAAAGGAATTCCACTGCCCCGGAAGTTTTCTGTTTCTGCACCGGGGAAGGCCGAACCGGCAGGATCTTCAAAATGCGGCGGCGTTCGCGAAAAACGTCGTGTTGTTGGAAAGCAAAGGATTGCGGGAATAACTCTTCCCCTTCCGGAAAAATACATAAAAAGCCTGTGGATCCCGGATTTCCGGTGTCTGCAGGCTTTTCTGCTTTCTTTTCCCAGAGGAAAGGAGTCAAGTCTCAGCGGCAACTTTCCTAAGGGAACGGATCTCCGCTTCCGCCTTTCCTGTTACGTGAAATATCCGGTATGGGGAATCCGGATAAACCGCCATGCAGATATTCCGGGTTCCGCCGTCGATAAAAATTTCCAGCATGCTGACGTCAAAAATGATATCCATCGTATATGGGCCTTGAAAGAAGCGTTCCTTCGCCCGGCTCCCATAAAGCGGGAGAGCATAGTTTTGATTGAAATCCTGAGCACCCGCTTTCAGACGATCTGCAAAAAGCCGGTTCTTTTCATCTACGCCCAGGAGCAGCTTCTGTCCCTCCCGGTTAAGGAAAGCGAGGGAGCAGGGGCCTTCCCCGCGGACCGTAAGCCGGAAAGTTTCTTCCGAAAGGAGGCCGCCATCCCCGAGAGGCTCCGCGTCCCCGAAAGTATCTTCCACCGCCGGTGCCGAAGAAAGCCGCGGTCCTTCCGGAGTATCCCGCAGGGTAAGGACCCGCGGGAGAGTCATTACCCCGCAGTATTCTCCTGTCGGTGTATCCCCCGCGTAGTCCCAGCAGAGTCCCCATCCTATCCGGATGGGGACCGGTGTCTGGGTAAACGTGACGCCGGCGTAATCGTCATACCCTTCGTCCATTCTTTCGGGGTGGCCGAAAGGAATCGTGCAGGAGAAGGCATCCCCGTCAAACTTTCCAAGAAAATACTGTGTCATGTTTCCGCCTTCTTCCCGCTTCGCAGCCATGCTGACGGACAGCATCCAGACCCTGCGGCCGTGGCAGCCGAGGGGAACCAGATCGGGACACTCCCATATTCCTGCCGCGTCGTTTCCGGAAGGACCGAATTCTCCCGTCTTTTCCCATTTTTGAAGATCCCTGCTAAAATAAAAGCATACACGATCCCCCGCCGCGATTACGGCGCTCCAGCCCTTCCTCACGGGATTCCAGAATAACTTGGGATCTCGGAAATCCCGGAGCCCTGGATTCGGGATAACCGGATTCTTTTGATATTTATTAAAATTCACCCCGTCCAGGCTGCAGGCGATACACTGGGTCTCCTGTCTTCCGTGTCTTGTATACATCGCAATCAGGGGGATTTTTCCCCTTGTGCCGAATCCGGAAAAGTTCTCCGTATCCCAGACCGCACTGCCGGAAAAGATGGATCCGTCTTTATCCGGACAGAGCGCGACGGGCAGATGCTGCCAGCTGATTAAATCCGCGCTGACGGCGTGGCCCCAGTACATGGGGTATTCCGGGCCTCCGGAAGTTCCGCCGGGGTTATTCTGATAGAAAAGGTGATATTTTCCCTCATGGAAACAGAGGCCGTTCGGGTCGTTTGCCCAGCCCTTTTCCGGGGTAAAATGAATTTTTGGGCGAAAAGAGCGGACGCCGTGTGTGCTCATTTTAAAACCAGCTTTCCTAAAAAATCTGTCCTTCCTGATCCTTTGATTCTCTAAGGTTCATCATACCAGTCCCTTCCCGAAGGGTCAACTTCCGCTTGGGGAAATCATCGTCAGCGGAAAAATTTCCCAAAAAAGCAGGCGTACTTCTGCCGGGAACAGCATGGAGAATCCGATTCCATGTTTTCCGACATGCGATGAACTTGCCCCCTTAGAAAATCCAAGGAAAGCGCCTCCCTGAAGTACAGAATCCTAGGGGGCTAACCCTCTCCTGCCTCGCCGGAACGGTTCAGACCGGTAGATCCTTGTGCTATAATGGAAAGCAGAGAGGTGAATGACATGGTTCATACCAAAAGGATTGGGGAATACTGCACCTATTTAAAGCAGTATGTGTCGGTGGTTTACCGGTATTATCCGGACGGGACATCTACAAAGTCCTGCGAGAACATCGCGTGCGGCAATACGGACTGCCGGCTTTCCAGCGGCTTTCAGGGGGATCGTTCCAAAGGGAAAGATTTTCTGGGACAGCCGGGGCAGACGGGCGACTAAAAGTCTGACATCCTCTTTTCTCTTTCCGGTTTCTCAACCCATAGCAGATTTTTCTTCTTTGGGCCACAAGATGTTGAGAACTCGGTGGAAAGTGTGGATAGTTGAAAGGCCGGCCGCAGGAAGTCTCTTTCCCTGCCCGCCGGCGAGTTTCTCTCCCTCTCTGCCTCCTTTCCTTTATTTCGTCCTGCGGAATTTTTTTGTCCGCAGGGCGCTTTTGATATCACGGAGTCTCTTCCCGGATATCGCGCAAGCGCCGGAAAAGTAGGAAAATCCATTTCCTGCTAATTTCGGCGATATTTTCTTATGAAATTTGGCATAAACCTAAAAAAAAGTCCGGATCCTTGAGTTTCCCGCGGATCCTATGATATGATAAATAGAAGAGAACATTTTGAAAACTTCTTAAGGGACAAGCCGTTCCCTTTCTCGAAGATCCGGCTGGTAAGAGCAGAAGCAGGCTCTCCTGTTTCTGCAAAATGAAAGCCGGGAAAGGTGTGAATTTTCATGGATGAGATGCGGCAGGCGCGTAAGGTGCTTACCGATGTGGTAAATAACGTCGGAAAGGCAATTATCGGGAAGAAGAGGGCGGTCGAACTGGTTGTTCTCGCCATGGCGAGCGGGGGTCATGTGCTGATTGAGGACATTCCGGGGGTCGGGAAGACAAGCCTTGCCTGCGCGCTCGCGAAATCAGTGGACTGCGGGTTTAAAAGGATCCAGTTTACACCGGACATTCTGCCTTCCGACATTACGGGGTTTTCCATCTACAATTCCGGAACGCGCCAGTTTGAGTACCGCCCCGGCCCTGTCATGAGCAACTTTGTGTTGGCGGACGAAATCAACCGGACCTCCCCGAAAACCCAGGCAAGCCTGCTGGAAATCATGGAGGAGGGAAACGTCACGGTTGACGGCAAAAGCCATCGTCTGCCTCAGCCGTTCATGATTCTCGCGACGCAGAATCCCATCGAATACCAGGGGACCTATCCCCTCCCGGAAGCGGAACTCGACCGGTTCTCCGTCCGGGTCTCCCTCGGCTACCCCGATACGGAAGATGAGCTCCGCATCCTCTATAACGCGCATTTCAACCTGGCTTCAAATCTCACGCCGGTCGCGTCCGCCGAGGATGTGATTGCCGCAAAGAGAGCGGTTCAGTCCGTCCATGTCTCCGAGGAAGTGGGTCGTTATATTCTGGCCATCGTCTCCGCGACCCGATCAAACGGCGATATTGCGCTCGGGGCAAGCCCCCGAGCCTCTATTATGCTGTTTAAGATGTCGCAGTCGCTCGCCCTCTATCATGGAAGAAGCTTTGTGGTACCGGACGACGTAAAATACCTTGCGCCCTTTGTGCTCTGCCACCGCCTGGTTCTGTCCCGGGGAGCGAAAGTCTCCGGCAGAAAAGCTTCCAATCTTATCGGCGGGATCCTTCGGTCGATACCCGTCCCTGCCCTCAGGGCATAACGCGTATGGAAAGCTGGATCAGGCTGAAAAGCCGGGCAGTTTACCTGATTTTCCTCACGGTGTCTGCTTTCGGGGCTTATCTTCTCAATGATCGCTTCGGCTATACGCCGCTGCTCTTTCTGGTTCTGCTTGCGCCCGTGGACGCCGTCTGCGTGCGCCTCGTCCGACGTGGAACGCACCTCAACCCCCCTGCGCCGTTTCAGGAATCCCGACGGGGCGATCCCGTTTTTCTTTCCTATTCCTGGCAGAACCGCAGCCGCTTCCTTTTCTGCCGGATTTTCGTATCGCTGAGTCTTACGGGGCCGGAAGGCGTCCCGGCTGAGACAAGGAAAATATCTTTTGTCCTGTCTCCGGAAACGTCCGAAACCCTGCGGGCAGTCTTTTCTTCTGCCCATATCGGGATTTACCGGATGCAGTTAA
>DAITAP010000034.1:11062-14583 GCA_036824225.1 Caproicibacter sp.
GCGGACCACTCGGGCTTTTCAGCCTGAGGTTTCCCGCAGGGCCGGCCGCTGTGTCCGCCGCCGTCCCCTCCGGGGGAGAAGAAGAAATTCCCGGTGCTGACGCAAAGGCGGGCCTCGACGAAAGCTCTGACAAAATCCCGCACGGTGACCGAAATTCAGGAAGCTATGACGGCGTCCGCGAATACGCCCCCGGCGACCTTCTTCGAAATATTCACTGGAAACTTACGGCTCATACCCGGAAGATTATGACCTGCCTTTACGAAGAAGAGGAAGATTTTGTAACCGTAGCGGTCGATCTGCGCCCTTGGAAAGGCCCGGCGGAAGAAGCGCTCTGCGTGCACGACAGGCTCTGCGAATCGGCTTACCGGTCGATCTGCAGCCTGGTAGCCCGCGGAGCAAAAGTCCGCGCCGTCTTCTTAAGCGGGGAGGAACGAAAAACGCTCTGGGTCAAGTCGGAAGCCGGGCTTCTGGAAGCGGCGGTAGGCCTTGCGTCAGCCCGGCCGTCGTATCAGAGTCTTTCCGGCATGCAGGGGATCTTTCCGGCCGCGGGGGAAGTGCTGATCACAGGCGCACACCTCGACGGAGATCTTTCTCTTTTTCTCTGCGGATATTCCGGCCCTTCCCGCAAAGCCCTGTTTCACTATATTGCCCCGGCCGGTTTCCGGCAGGAATCCGCGGCCGCTTATTTTAACGTCCTGTCAGAGCACGGCGTCAGCTACCGGATTCTCAGAGCTTCCCCAGCGCAGAAGAACCGGGAGCAGGCTTTTCAGATAAAACAATCCTCTGCGCTGATTGGGAGGGAAAAATGAAAAAAGACTCGAAAGGCGGAAGGGCAGTGGAATTTCTGCTTCTGGTGGCACTGGGATTTTCCTGCTCTTACAGCCTTCTTGGTTCCTTCCTTCCCTCCGGGACGCTAAAAAGCAGTTTTCCCGCAGTCCTTTTCTGCTGCGCGGCCATCATTTTACTCGACCTCCTTTCGAGAAAAGCAGTCTGGATTCTGGCTGTCTTTTCTCTGTCGGCGGGCGCCATTCTTTTCTTTTATCAGATTTTCGAGGCGGAATCCTCCGGGCTGAACGCCTTCAGCGGAATGCTGGTTCAACCGGAGAGCTATTCCACCGTCTTTCTCTGCGCGGCTTCCGCCGTCGTTTCCCTTCTCGCCGCAATCTGCAGCAGGCGCCGCCTGACCATCGTGGTTTTCTGGGCCGCAATGATGGCGATTCTCAGTTTTCTTGCCTATACGGGACACGGCGAAAACCTCCCGGCGCTCCTCGTGATAACGGGATGCTGTGCCACGCTTTTCTGCTATGAGAGCATCCGGTCAGGTCTCGCGAAATCCGCGGGAGGCACGCGGATTCTGCTCCGCTCGACGGCTGTTGCCATGGGAATCCTGACAGCTGTGCTCGCGGTATCGCAGATAGGGTTTACGGGCCTCAATGCGGTATTCGGGAAAACAAAGAAAATCAGCATTCTGGATTTTACGACGCGCATGCAGAATTCGCTGTTCTCCACAAGCGGGTTCGGAGACTATAATCCAAACCGGCTCCTCGGGCTGCGGATTTCGATGAACAACAACCTTGTTATGGAAGTTCAGGCGGACGGTCCTTTTTATCTGCGGGGCCGCGTCTACGATACCTATACGGGGAAAAACTGGCAGGCGGCGGCTTCGTCGGACGAGAACGACGTTTATCATCAAAACCTCTTCATGGCGTCCCGCGGATCCTGGGACGGAGAGAATGTTCTCGAGAGAAGCAGAATCAACGGCCTGGAAAACCGGATTCAGCCTCTCCTGCTTTCCCACCAGATCAGCGTTACGACGAAAACGGACGGCCAGAAATACCTGTTTCTTCCTTCTTCCGCCGGAAAACTCGACGGGAATCTGAAGGGCAGCGTGGAGCTCCGGCACACCTACCCCGATTATGAATCCTCGCGTCCTCTGCCGCTCGGGACAAAATACTCCTATACTTATTATCAGCCCGTTCCGGAGGAATGGAAGTCCGCTCTGGATGGAAGCGTCCGTTTTTCCTACCGATCCTCATCGGAAAACCGGCGGGTGAACCGCAGCATCCAAGCTGCTTTTGGATCCACAGACGGGCTGACGGACCGCACCATCGATCTCGCGAAAAACATCACAAAGGACTGTTCCAACGAATTTCAGAAGGCGCAGGCCATTCAGAAATGGCTCGCGGACCACTGCACCTATACCCTGTCTCCCCCGCAGCCCTGGGGCGGGGAGGATTTTGTGGATTTCTTCCTCTTCAATTCCAGAAAAGGGTACTGCGAGCATTTCGCGACGGCAATGGCGATGCTTTTGAGGGCAAGCGGCGTGCCGGCGCGGTTTGTCGAAGGGTATGCCTCCCCCGCCGCTTCCGGAAACGGCCTCTATGAAGTGACCAACGCGCAGGCCCACTCCTGGGTGGAATACTATTCCCCCCTCTTTGGCTTTCTTACAGCGGATCCGTCTCCCGCCTCCGCTCTCCCGCGAACCTATACCCGCTCCGAAATGGAAGAGGCCTCTTCCTCCGAAGCTTCCATGGCGTCCTCGGGCAGTTCTCCGTCTTCCGCCGGTTCTTCTTCCGCGGCGTCTTCTTCCAGCCCTGAGTCCATGCCGGCCGGGTCCGGAGCCGTTTCCTCCGGATCCACACCCGGCGTAGAAGGCGGGACAAATCCCGCTTCCTGGATCTGGGCTTTTACGTCCCTTCTCATCCTCATTCTGCTCCCCTACGCCGGGAAAACAGGATACCGGGCGCTCTGGTTCGCTGCGGTCCGGAGAAAAAGCGGATGCGGAACCGTCCTGTCCCTGTATGGATATTTTGTCTCCGTTTTAAAAAAGCTCGGATTTTCGTTCTCCCCCTCCGACACGCCGCTGGAAATCGCCGGCAGGGTCCGCGGTCATCTCTCGTTTGGCGGCGTCAGCTTCGACCGGGTCACGAAGATCTATACGGAGGTGCGTTTCGGCGAACGGGATCCATCTGCCGGAGAACGGGAGGAACTTTTCTCCTTCTATGCCGAACTTCCGGCAGTATGCAGAAAAAAACTCGGATATCCCCGGTATCTGCTGCTGTATCCTCTCCTCCATTAGATTTCCCAAGAGGAACGGGGACTTCGCGATTTCTGAACAGTGACCACCGACTAACGCTAGTGGCATGCAGAGGGGGGCCAATGGATATCGGACAAGGCAGTCACAATCTTGGGGCGGGCGTTCCTGTTCCTACATTCCACACACTGGGAAATAGGAGAAAAGATGTCGTCGAAAAATACATCCGCAATCAAAAATGCAATAAGATAAAAAACAGGCCTTATAAAAATATAAGGGCCTGTCCATCCTAATCTTTTCGTCGAACATGGTTCGCAGCCTCCTTGGGTGAATGTTGTGTGTCGACTTCTTTCGAGGAGTAGTCACTATACCAACTATTTTTTCCATAAATAAAAGAGAGACGGCCAACAGCCATCTCTTTATCTTTTTACTCTTTTCTCTGCCAACCGGTAAACTTCATCATCCGTTCTAACTGAAATGATGATAA
>DAITAP010000035.1:0-10285 GCA_036824225.1 Caproicibacter sp.
CGCATCCTTTAATACGATTCCCGGCTTCAGAAAAATTCCCGAGCCGATTATCATGCCAACCACAATTGCCAGCGCTTCAATAAAATTAACTGTTTTTTTCATTCGTTTCTTCTCCTGCAATTATTTTATCCTCTAGAAACGTATATCAAACGATACGCAGTTCAAAGGGCGGCTCTGAACTGCGTATCGGCGGTTTGCGGAAGGCTGTGAAACCGATCTTCCTCGATCTAAAAACATTCCCTATTATACACTGAAAAACCTGTAATGGAAAGTTTTTCTCCGTAAATTCGACAAGGATTCCCACTGTATTTTTCACCATGCAGCGGATTTTTCTGCTGACAAAAACTGCTGCTGCCCCCAGACGGCAGAGGAGAAGATGCACGCAGATTTGTCTGCTGGCAGAAGACTATTGCTGGGGATAAGAAAACCGCCTGACCGGCGGTCCGCTGACGAAAGCGAGTTTAAAAACGCAGGACGCGGTTTTCTTCGGAAACCGGGGAGCGGCCGCGCGTGACGGTATCATACCGGCCTTATCCCTTTTTGCGCGCAGGGAAGGAAAGTCCCGATCAGCCTACCATCGGGCATGCTGATGTGGGGGGACTACAGCGCTTTTGCCGGTTTTCTCCCGTACCCGCGGTATCCAGAACGAAGCGGCGGAACCAGTATCTGCTTTTTTTTTGCAGAACGGTGCCGGGCTTTCGAAAAACAGTGCATGCGCTTTTCCGGGGGCCGTGTTTACACGGGATCCGGGTCCCTGCGCCCTTCCCAAATACACGATTCCAAAAGCCGGGCAGGTCCGGATGTCCAGTTCCTGTTCGGCTGGAACAGGACGGAGTCCTAACAAGCAGGAGCTGCTTTTATCATTTTTCCGGCAGCAGCGATTTCCTCATCGATCAGACCGCGAAACTGCCGGCACACTTCCAGCAGGACGCTTTCGTTTGGCCGGATAAGGAAAGCTTTATATAACCCATTTTTTACCGCCGTCCACCGCAGGAAAAATTCATCGCTGAAAAGCTGCCAATCCCCTTCGGAAGCGGATGGACGGTTCTGAAGATAATGCCGGTAAAGATAGCGGTTGCGGATCATGGCATCGATATATTTTGCCAGCATATCTGCATCTTTCTGTTTTGCGCCCGTGCATCCGCCGATCTTCCGAAGCAAAATTTCCCGCGTTTCGGGATGGGTGCGAAGGATTTCCCGCGCTTCCCGGGTTCCTTCGATATGGAAGGGCCGCTTTGCGACTTTGCGGAGGCGTTTCATGTCAAAGGCGTAAGAGACAATCTCTTCGGGTGTGATCCGCATATCTTGCTGGCTGTAGGTCGGATCAAAGCAGGAAAGCGAACCGTCCTGCCCTTTTCGGGCAATGAAGTGGTGGATACCACAGAGCCTGTGATAATACTGGTTCCATGGAATATGAAAGGCATCCATTCCGACAATGATGCATTCCCCAGCCGGAAACTGGGACAGGCTTTTTTCCCTGTCGTTTTCCGAAGAGCAATTCAGGGCTTCAAGTTTTGCCCCCAAAGCCTCAAGGTTTGAAATCATCCGTTTCGTCAGATACACCCGGCTGATCGGATCATAGGTAAAATCCGTTTCAGACCAAAGCGTGGCAAAAGAAGACAGATAATCCACACCCAGAGAAGCTGCAACCGTGACAATACAGTTTAGGTAGCAGTTCAGCCCGCGGAAATTGATCAGTTTCATCGCTTTGCGCCGGATGCCCTTTCTGACTTACCGGATGCGGCCTTTTGAATTGCTTTGACAAACCGGATTTTCTGCGGCTGTTTGTAGTCCGACAGATGATCTTTCAGATAGGCCCGGATTTTATCCGCCTGGATCGACGGATCCCTCGGAACAATATCCGCACATACGGTTTCATTTCCCAGCGCATCCGTCTCCCCGTAAACGAGGCAGTCCTTTGCAAGCAGGCTGTTCTGGATGCATGCCTCCACTTCCTCCGGATAAACGTTGAATCCCCGGACGATAATCACATTTTTCTTCCGGCCGCAGAGATATAGGTAGCCGTCTTCATCCAGATAACCGATGTCTCCGGTGTATAGATACCCGTTTTTCAGTATTTTGCGGGTTTCTTCCCCGTTTTTGTAATACCCCAGCATGACGTTTGGACCTTTCACGAGAATTTCCCCTTTCGTGTCAGGAAATTCAGTAATTCTGCCGCCGGATTTGATCGCAATCCTTACCCGTTTGATCGCCGGTCCGACGGACTCCAGCTTTTTACCCTTTGTATCCGCATATTTTGTGATCAGCGGCGAAGCCTCCGTCATTCCATATCCCTGCCAGAAATCGATCCAGGGGTAGGCATCGGAAAGTTTCCGGATCGTTCTGCCGGAAACTTTGCTTCCGCCGAAACCGAAATGCTTCAGCCCATGAAGATCATAGGGAATCGGTCTGCCCAGTGTCTGCTCCATCAGAAACGGCACCATAGCCCCGCCTTCATAATTTGTTACCCTGGAATCCTGCACTGTCCGATAGAAAGTATCGAGTGTAAAACCTTCCTGCATCAGGACGATGGGGTACGACCTCATCAGGCAGACGGACAGAATCATCAGCGAGTAGGCGGTGGAAAACGGAGCCACGATAATATACCGGATTTCCTTCTTATCAGACTTTAAACAATAACGGATTCTGTCGAGGTAGCCCAATACGGAGCTTTCGACGTTTTTTTCCGACAGCTGTACGATTTTTGCCTTTCCCGTGGTGCCGGATGTCGAAAGGAGCACCATCGGTTCATCCGGATCGGATTCGGCCGCCGGCGGAAAATTTTCAGATTCAAAAGGACACAGTTCTTCCATGCAGAGAACCTGGAAATCGGGAAGATGATCTGCCCGGAAGCCTTCAAACATCGGGGCGGCTTTTTTCGAGGTAATGACGGCGGATACATCTGCCTGCTTCAGGAGCGGGAGAATTTCATCCTCTGTCATCCGGACGTTTAAGGGAAACGCCGTCATTCCAAACCAGAACGTCCCGAAAACGGCGGCGATGAAATCGATGCCGTTTGGCAGAAAAATCGCAACGTTTGACGGCTTTGGCGGCAGAAGGTGCTGAAGTGCGAATCCTTTCCGGGCCAGCTCGCCATAGGTGATATTTTTTCTTCCGTCCATCAAAGCGGTTTTTTCCAGGTTTCCCCGGTTCAGCAGCAGGCGCCTGATCATTGTCTTCCGCGCTCCCTTACTTTTTTTTCAACCAGTGTAATTAGATGGCCGGCCTCAAGGCACGGTTCCATTTCTTCAATTCCAAAGGTGATAGAATAAACCTGCTCGATTTCCAGCAGAAGACGGATAAATGATAACGAATCGAATCCCAGATCTGTGTAAAGGTTCGTCTTTTCCCCGACTGGGATCGATCCAGGCTCTTCTTTTCGAATCATCTGAAGGATTTCATCGCGGATCATTGCAGTTGTTTCCTTTCTCCTGATACCAAATCTGCCGAAGACAGGAAAGAGGACCTGTATGCCGACAGAATTCCGCATACAGGCCCTCTCTTCCGATTCAATCCACGAAGACTCCGCCGAAGATCGAGAAATAGCCGTATTGCTCCGAGGTGACGCCGTCTCCTCTCCATCCTACGATAAAGGCGACGAGAGTGCCTTCCGGAATTGTAACATTCAGGTTGGTTGACGAACCGTTCCGCAGAGTGTATTTTGGAACAGTTCCCTCACTGGTCCCTACGTACGGTTCCGTATACGTCAGGGTATCCGGGAGGATGGTGTACACCAGTTGATTGGCAGAAGACTCCTTAAAGTTAAGGATCTTATCCTATCCTATGCAGCTTTCTAAAAGCAGGTGCCTTTCCCATGCCCGGAAATCAACAGGAAATTTTTAAAGTCACGCAGGAAGAAAAATCCGCAGACGGCCGGAAGAGTCAGCGGGAAAAGCAGGGCCGCATCTCGATGATTCCGATGTTTGCCCGCTCTGCCTCAACCTGGCGGGGGTTAAGGAGCGTAAGCATCAATTGCACGGGACAGAGGGCGCCGCAGGTCGAGATCATAATTCCGCCGGCAGAAGCCGTAAACCGGGTGCCTGTGCGGAAGAATGGCTGATGGCAGATGAATTCATTTTTTTTACCGCTGGAAGATAGCGTCTGCAGTCCAATGGAAACCTCCTGCCCATCCTGACAGGGAACGCATAAATTGGCAGAAAAGCTGATAAGATAACATCTTCCGCGGGAAAGCACGATCCTGGTATGATCATTGCAGGATAGGCACGCTGAGCAGCAGGGTGCACAATCCGGAACCATCCAGGGCAGGGAAGTCCCGGCTTTCCAGCAATACCCGGAAGACGCGGCAAACGCGGAAACGCAGAGGTTTCCAGCGGGTCCAACCGGTCCTGCAGGTCCTGTCGCCCCGGTAGGACCGGCTGGACCGGTTTCTCCTGCCGGACCGGCTGGACCGGTTGCCCCGGTCGTGCCTCCCGGCGCTCCCGTCGGGCCCGCTGGTCCGGTCGGCCCAGTGGGGCCCGGATTCGGTTCATGGATAGAGTCAAGGACTTTTTCCATTTTGCCTTTTAGAATCATCTGATTCTGCATCACACTGTCTAAAAGGCATTTTACGCTTTTGTTTACATCGATCACCTGATCCAACGTGGCGCCCGTACCTGTGCTTCCCGGCAGAGTTCCCAGGACATACTGAATTTTTTCGCCTTCAGCGTTGACGATATGGCTTAAGCCCAGTTCCTCTGTGGCGATGGAGGCCAGAATTCTGTTGAAAGCTTCGTCGCGCGTTATTTCAGGGCTGACGGTTGGAAATGTTGGCATTGACATTTAAGCATCCTCTCCCTGCTTTGCTCAATTTGCGGCTTGCCTCAGCCCTTTGAAATACTTTTTATTATATAAGACTTCGGGGGCGTACGGCTTAAACTCCGCCGCCTTGTTGTTATACTGTTCCGCCGTTTCGTGATTGCCGAGCTTATCATAACATACGGCGCATTCGATAGCCGGGATGTATCCCCAGCAGTCTTTCTGGAGAAACCCCCACGAGTTTTGCGGCTTTTCCACGTTCAAAGCCAGGTTAAACCAGAAAGCTGCCTGCCGCCACTGCCCGCGCAGTTTAAAGAAATATCCAATTTGGCAGCAGAGCTCTGCCCGCGGGAGATCAAATTGAAAGCTTCGGAACATCGCCGCCAAGGCATCCGAGTCTTTTTTCTCAATCTGACAGCATTTGGCCAACTCGCCGCACGCCGAAATGTTGTCCTCGGTCCAGCCCTTTCCGGAGTCGAGAAACTTGCGGAACATTGAAATTGCCTCCCGGTATTTCCCATTATCTTTCAGTTCCCTCGCATAGTAGTACGTTCCGCGGGGCGACAGAGTTTTCCCTCCCTTGAGGAGGGATTCATAGATTTTAAGATTCCGGTCTCCGGAATGCCCCGGCTGTTTCGTGTGGGTGACGCAGATATCGGATTCCAGGATTTTTCCTCGGATCTCCAGATATTCGTGAACCGGTTCCTTCCACTGGAACCCGCAGCTCTTTTTAACCAGCCTTTCCCGATAATAGGAAAAATTTACGTTCCCCTGTTGATCAAAGCCGGTGTTGTATTTCATCATGACCGCGTCAATCTCGGCGGGAATCGTATTTTTCAAAAGTTTAAATTTCACGGCATCGGCCGGAAGAATGATGTCGTCTGCATCCAGCCAGAGCAGATAATCCATGGAGGCCTTCCCAAAAGCATAATTGCGGGCGGCTGAAAAGTCGTTGACCCATTTGAAATCATATATTTTTTCAGTAAATTTTTTGACGATTTCTTTGGTATGATCGGTTGATCCCGTATCCACGATAATGATTTCGTCTGCAACGGCGGAAGCGGAAGCGAGGCACCGTTCGATTGTGTTTTCCTCATTTTTGACAATCATGCATAAACTTATTGTGATCATCCTCTTGCCCCCAGAACAAGAAAATGGATTTTTCTATCAGCTTACGCGCCGCAGAATCAATCTGTGACTGTCAGAAACTCCCTTTGGCATGTTCCAAAGCGGCAGTTTTTGTTCCGGGAATCAATCGACAGAGCGAAAAAATGCAAATCCGCCGTGAAGCCGGGGCAGAGGAGGAGGGGAAAACGAATACCTTTCGGGCGCCTTTTGACTTCACGGCGGATTTATATTTATGCGGAAAACTGAAATTTGTGAAGCCGCTCTCTCTCTCTCTGCGGAAAGCAGCTTCACAAAAGAATATCCTGGCAGGCAGTAAAATCATCGGACCGCCTTTTTGACACTGACATGCTCCTTACAGGTAATTTTACAGCAGTTTCTGAATTTTAAATTTTCTCAGCTGCTTTTTCAGCGGGCAGGCCGGCCTGAAAACGGGTAAGAAATTTTTTAAAACCTTCCACATCGACTGGATTTGGCCGTGTCACGGTAATTTTTGTCCCTGCATATACCCGGTTTGACAGAAAGTCGTCCAGCTTTTCCTTTCCGGATTTTTCCAGATGATAGGCGGCCAGGAGCGCCATGCCAAACGGTCCGCCAACTGCGGCGGTTTCCATGGTGGAAACCGGGACGTTTAAGGCGGCAGAGAGAAATTTTGCGCCGGTGCCTGCGTGGCGGAATAATCCGCCATGGCCTGTCAACCTCCGGATGGTGACATTTTCACTGGATAAAATATCCATGCCGATTTTCAGCGTAGCCAGAGTGGCATAGATGCTCGCCCGGCAGAAATTTGCCAGGGTAAATCGGCTTTTTGGGGTACGGATCAGCATGGGGCGCCCTTCCATGACGCCGGTAACCGGCTCGCCTGCAAGATAGTTATAGATCAGCAGGCCGCCGCAGTCGGGATCCCCCTCCAGGGCTTTCCGATAAAATTTTGGATAAATGGAGTCGAGCCCTTCCTTTCTTCCCATCATCCCGGAAAATTCGCTCAGGAAGTTTACCCAGGCGTTCATGTCATTCGTGCAGTTGTTGCAGTGGACCATGGCAGCAGGCTTTCCGGCCGGTGTCGCTACCATATCGATTTCAGGGTAATATTTTTTCAAGGGCTTTTCGAGGACCACCATGGAAAAGATGGAAGTGCCGGCGGATACATTGCCCGTACACGCGGCGACGGAATTGGTCGCAACCATGCCGGTGCCCGCGTCCCCTTCCGGCGGGCAGAAAGGAATCCCTTCCGAAAGTTCTCCGGAAGGATCCAGGAGGCGCGCGCCTTCGGCAGTCAGCGTCCCTGCGTTTTCGCCTGCAGCAAGGACACGGGGAAGAAGTTCTTGTATTTTCCAGGGGAAGCGGGAAGAAACCAGGCTTTGAAAAGTTTCCATCATCCCGGCATCATAGTCTTTTGTCCCGCTGTCAATCGGGAACATCCCTGACGCGTCTCCGATTCCAAGGACTTTCTGCCCGGTCAGTTTCCAGTGGACATAGCCTGCGAGCGTAGTCAGAAAAGCAATATGGCTTACATGGCTTTCCCCGTTCAAAATTGCCTGATAGAGATGGGAAACGCTCCATCTCTGCGGAATGTTAAAATGGAACAGACTGGATAATTTTGATGAGGCATCCCCGGTCATCGTATTTTGCCAGGTGCGGTATGGGGTCAGGAGTTTTCCGCTGCGGTCGAAAGCGAGGTATCCGTGCATCATGGCGGAAATTCCGATACAGCCGATTTTTTTAAGGCTCAGCCCATATTTTTCCTCTACAGAACCGGCAAGTTTCCGGTAGCAGTCTTGAAGCCCTTCCCATACGTCGCCGAGCGAATAGGTCCATATGCCGTCTTTATAAGAACTCGCCCAGTCATGGCTGCCGGAGGCAGCCAGATCAAAATCCTTCGTAAGGAGGATCGCCTTGATTTTTGTCGATCCAAATTCAATTCCCAAGGCGGTTTCCCCGTTTCTGATGGCATTTTTTATAGGATCCTTCCCTATGTTCCACAATCCTTTCTTGCTGAAAATTAAGCACTACTTCTATAATTATATTTATTATGGTGGGAAATCTGATAATTGTCAAGATGACGCCGCCCGTATCCACACAGCGCCAGTTCTAAGCAAAAAATAATTCGGTTTTTATAAAAAATCATCTCCATTTGGCCGGTTTTGTGCTATTCTTAAAATGTGTCGGACAATCAGGGGGGGCAGGGGAGGGCCCTTTGGGGAAAGATAAAGTCCCCGCAACAGCCCCTCTTTTCTGACAGCGGATTTTCCCCCCTCTTGGATGCCTGCCGCTGTGCTTTCCCGCGTTGCTTTTGATTCAAAGCTTAAGGTCATGGCCTGGTTTTTATTTGCCGGCCCGAAAAGGAGAACGCACGGCAAAGAATTTTGAGTATCATTTTGCATGAATTCTGGAGATATCCCCGCTCTCCTAGAGCGGAAGCGGAGATAAAAATATGGAAAGGGGAAGGTATGGACATTTCAGAAACCGCGTTACTCGGCAGAAAAATCTGCGAAAATGTTTCCAAAGTAATCGCCGGGAAGGATGATGTGATCAAGCTGGCGGTGACGGCACTGTTCGCGGGAGGCCATATGCTTCTTGACGATGTCCCCGGAACAGGAAAAACCATGCTGGCGAAATCGCTTGCAAAATCCATAGGGGCAGAATTCCGCCGCGTTCAGTTTACACCCGATCTGCTTCCTTCCGATCTGACGGGAATCAACTATTTTAATCAGAAGGAAAGCGATTTTACTTTTCGAAAGGGACCCGTCTTTACGAATATTCTGCTTGCCGACGAGATAAACCGCGCCACGCCCCGCACGCAGTCGAGCCTGCTCGAGTGCATGGAAGAACGTCAGGTAACGGTTGACGGCAGGACCTATCCGCTCCGGGAACCCTATTTTGTCATAGCAACGCAGAATCCCGTTGAGACTCAAGGGACTTTCCCCCTGCCGGCAGCCCAGCTCGACAGATTTTTGTTCTGCTCGAAAATGGGATATCCGTCAACCGGCAGTTCCGTAGAAATCCTGTCGCGCTTCGGGACCGGGGATCCTTACAGTACCCTTACGGAAATATGCGGAGCCGGCGAAATCGTGGGGGCGCAGAAGGCGGCCCGCAGCGTTTATGTGCATCCCGACCTGTTAAAATATATCGTTGCTGCAGCGGAAAAGACACGCACCTATAGCGGCGTGACACTTGGAGTCAGCCCGAGAGGCTGCATCGCGCTGATGCGCGCGTGCAAGGCGTATGCGGCCCAGTGCGGCCGGAATTTTGTCACACCGGAAGATATCAAATACCTGGCCCCGTTTGCTTTTGCCCACCGGATCGTCCTGGGCGACGGATATGAGCAGGGGGCCGGAGAGCCGGAGGAAATTATCAGAGAAATCTTTTCTTCCCTTTCCGTGCCCTCCGAAAACTGGGGCGGCGATTAAAATGTACCTTATCCTTGCCGCGGCCGCGCTATTTGCCGCATGGAGCCTGGTTTCGCATATCTATTCGCGGAACTGGTTTAAAAATCTTGACTTTTCGGTTCAGTTTTCAAGCAGCGGCATTTTTGAAGGGGAAAAAGGCGTAATTACCGAGATAGTCTCAAACCGGAAGGCAATCCCGATTTTCTGGGCGTCCCTCCAGTTTATGAAACCTGGTCCTCTGCGCATTTCCGGATCGGTCCAGAGCTACGATTCCTACAGGAAGGACAGGGTTTCCGTGCTCCCTTACGAAGAGGTGTCAAAGAAACTGCCCTTTACGGCGGAAAGGCGGGGCTGCTACCGGCTTAAGGATCTGCAGTTTACCGCGGGAGATCTGATGTTCCGCTGTAAAATGATTCGGCACTTTCCGGATTCCTCCGAACTCTACGTCTATCCGCGCTCCAAAGAAATCGGGCGTTTTCAGGTTGACTACCGAAAAATTATCGGAGAGGCCGTCGCCCGGCGAAGGCTCCTGGAAGATCCGTTCTTTTTCCGGGGGATCCGGGATTACTATCCTTTTGACAGCATGAAAAATGTCAACTGGAAAGCGACCGCGCGCACGGGAAGCTTAAAGGTGAACGAATATCATACGACGCATTCGCAGCAGATTATGCTGCTGCTGGATCTGGACGGGTACAACAGGCTAGACGGGTGGCGGATTAAGGAAGATGTCATCCGTGTTGCCGCGTTTTTGGCCCGGAAATTTCTCATAAACGGAATTGCGGTCGGCTTTGTCACCAACGCTTCCGATGTTCTGTCAGGCGGCATGGCAAAATCGGAATGCGGAAACGGGCGCGCCCATTTTTTCTCGATGATGCGTGAAATGGCAAAAATCAATACGGAAAAGCTTCTGACGCCGTTTGACAGCATTTTAAAGGGACTTCCCCGCAGCGGCGGGGAACAGACGCAGTATCTCCTCCTTTCCTATTATTACGGAAGCGGGCTTGTAAACCGGATTT
>DAITAP010000035.1:10295-14426 GCA_036824225.1 Caproicibacter sp.
CTCCTCGCAGACGTACATATTCGGCAGCCTCACGAAATTTTTTCTGCACGACAGGTCGCGCCGGATAAATTTCGTGAGGCTGCCGAATATGTACGTCTGCGAGGAGGTTCCGCGATGAGAAAAGCAGAGGACGGGATTCGGTTCATTTCGTTTTCCAGCGACTTTAAGAACAATGCTGGCAGAAAAGCGGACGCCTTCTTTTTTGCCGAGGATCTTCTCTGCTTTCTTGTCCTTCTGCCTCCCGCGCTTCTGATCCTTCGCCTGATGAAGGCGGGATCCGCTGCCGTCTGGACGCTGCTTCTCCTCCCTGCGGGTTTCTGCCTTTTTACGTTCTTCCGGCTAAGGCTTGAGAGGTTGTGGAAAACCATCCTTGCGACGGTTCTGTCCGCTGCCGCGCTCTCTGCTCTTTTCTTCGCTGCGGGAAATTACTTTGCCACCGCGGCGATCCTGATCGCCGCGGTGGTCTCCCTTCGAAAAACGGGAAAAGATTTTTCAAGGCGGTATGAAAGGACAGTAGACCGGGACCAGAAGTTCCGGTTCCCTGTTTACCGGAAAAAGATTCCCGGCTCCAGGGAAGATGCCGACACCGGGTCTTTATACTTTGGCAGCCCGATTATCCTCTTTTCCGGCATTTTGAGTTTCATAGTCTATCTCGTTGCGGTCGGGTTCGGGGCAACGGATCTGGCGGTGTTCTGCGCCTTTGATTTTGCGGCTGTTTTTGCCTTTATGATGATTTATAATCAGAAAAGCGGAGAGTACTGCCTGTCCCTGTGGGATAAAAAATCGGGACCTGGAAATGCGGTGGGAGGCGGAAAGGCTGACAGGGCGGGGAGCGCCTTTCTGGCCTTTCTGACCGTCGCAGGGACCGCCGCCGTCGCGCTGGCTTCGTATTTTATCGCGGAGTTCAGCGGGATGTCCCGGATGGATCAGGCTTTTGTCGGCGCCCTCCAGAATTTTATCAATCAGAAACCGGCGGAACCGCAGAAAAAGGCGCCGCCGGTGATAAGCCGCCCGCCGGAAGCCATGCCGGAACAGCTTCTCAAAGAATTGAATCAGTCCCGGAAGGAATCCCCGGCCGCAGGCGCAGTCCGGGCTGTGCTGACAGTCCTGATGTGGATCCTGCTTGCTCTGGCCGCAGTTCTGATCGCCGCCGCCGTCGGGTCCGCCGTTTTAAAGTTCTTAAGGAAACTGAATAAGAATATCAACGAGGACAGCAGATCCCTGCTCCCTGTTTCCCGGACGCACGGCAAGGTTAAAATCCCTTTCAGCCCCCGGAAAGGGCGGAAAAGGCTTTGGAACCTCTTCCCCCATACCGACAGCCGTCTGGCCATCCGCAGGTTATTCTTCCGGCATGTAAAAAAGCACTTCGGGCGGACTGTCAGGGACAGCGAGACCCCGTTTGAAATCGGGCGGGGAATTCGGGATGCAAGCGATATGGAAACCGCCGTTTCGCTTTATGAAAAGGCGCGGTACAGCAGCAATGACTGTGAAAAAAAGGATGTGAAGGCGATGAAATTGGCCTTAAAGCCTGCCCTGCAGAAAGTCAGGAAGGGAAACGGCATGCCGTGACGGATCTTTCCCTTTGGAAAATTCCGATTCAGCAAATCCATAGAACTTTTTTGAAATGTCCCCGAATAGGGCGCTGCCATAGAAAACTGCTTTTGCCGCCTTCCTATAGGAAGGATGAGCTTTTCCCGGGTGCAGACTCCATGGGGATGGCTCTGAGTCCTATCCGTTCCTAAAGACCGGCCTTTTCGGAATGAGCCTGACTTTTGCAGCCGGCCTCCGAAGGCCCCCCTTAGAGTGCTTTCCCCTTTGCTTTTTTAGGGATTCTGCGAAAATTTGCCCTTTACTTGCCTAGAAAAGAACGTTATACTGTACGGCAACGCCATGGAAAGGCGCGCTGTCTTTTCGATAAAAATTGTACCGGAAAACCGTTCTTCCGCTCTGGTCCCGTGTAAATTTTGGCTGGAAATCCGGCGCTCCGGATTCAAGGCGGCTAAGAGAGATGCCGCAAAATCAAGGAAAAATGGGAAGGAAATTTCAGTCGTATGGTCCGATTAATCCGGAAAAATTTAAAAGGATCGGCCTTGGTCTGCGCCATTTTTGCACCGCTGCTTATTTTCATTGAGGTGCTGATGGATCTCCAGCAGCCGACCCTGATGTCGGATATTGTGGATATCGGGGTCAAAGGCAGGAATCTTGGCTACGTATGGTCCACGGGGATCAAAATGGTGCTCTGCGCGTTTGTGGGAGTCCTTGGCGGGGCAAGCTGCGGGGTGCTTGCCTCCTTCGCGTCCGTGACTATGGCGGGGGAAGTCCGGGGGAAGCTCTTCCGCAAGATACAGTCGCTTTCCTGTTCGGGGGCTGACAGTTTCCGGGCCTCCTCCCTGATCACCCGGCTGACCAATGATGTCACGCAGATCCAGAACATGTTCCTGATGCTTCTCCGGGGAATGGTGCGGTCGCCGATGCTCTGCATCGGCGGAATCCTGATGTCCTTCCTTTTGAGTCCCCGCCTAGCGGTCGTTTTCTGCGTTATTTTGCCGGTACTCATCACGTGTATTGTGTATGTAGTAAGGAAGTCGGTGCCCTTATATACCGAGATGCAGTCCTGGCTGGACCGGGTCAACACCGTCATGAGGGAAAATCTCCTCGGGGTCCGTGTGGTGAAATCCTTTCACCTGGAAGGCAGGCAGTATGAGCGTTTCCAGGACGTGAACGGAAAATTTACGGAAAAAAGCATCCGCGCACAGGGCCTGACCTTTTCGCTGATGCCCATCGTCACCCTGCTCATGAACCTGACCGTGGTGGCCATCCTGTGGTTCGGCGGGAACATGGTGACTGCAGGCGGGCTTGAAACAGGCAAACTCATGGCCTTTGTCAATTACCTCGTGCAGATCACAAATTCCCTGATGTTTCTTGTCAACCTTATTATCAACATTTCGCGGGCGCAGGCGTCTGCCGCCCGGATTAACGAGGTGTTCTTCTGCAGGGAGGACGAAAAGGAAAGCAGGACGCCGAGGATTCCGGAAAGCTTCGGGATTGAGTTCCGGAATGTCAGTTTTCGGTACAGGGAAAGCGGCAGATATGTGCTAAGGGACCTGTCGTTCCGGATCCGGGAAGGACAGACGGTCGGGATTATCGGAGCGACCGGTTCCGGAAAGAGCACGCTTGTCAGCCTGATCCCCCGCCTTTATGAAGCGGACAAGGGCCGGGTCCTGATAGGGGGATGCGATGTAAGGGACATCCCGCTTCCGGTGCTGCGCGGCCTGATCCGGTTTGTGTTCCAGAACTCCGTCCTCTTTGAGGGGACGGTGGAAGACAATCTGCGGTTTGGTAGGGAAACGGCCAGCAAGGCGGAGATGGAAGACGCACTCCGCACCGCCCAGGCGTGGGATTTTATCCAAGCGCTGCCCGGCGGCCTTCAGAGCAGGGTGGAACAGCGGGGGAAGAATTTTTCCGGCGGCCAGAAACAGCGCCTTTCCATTGCGAGGACCCTTCTAAGAAAACCGAAGATCCTGATCCTCGATGATTCCACCAGCGCCCTGGACCTTGCGACGGAGGCGCGCCTTCAGTCGGAGCTTTCCAGGAAGAGGGAAAAGGACAGTACGGTTCTTCTCATCGCACAGCGAATCTCCAGCATCATGAATGCGGATACCATCCTGGTGCTGGACAACGGGCGGATTGCGGAGCAGGGCACCCACAGCGGTCTGCTTCGTGAAAACGGGATATACCGCAGCATTGCCGTTTCCCAGCTTGGGGAGGAGGCGCTTTCCCATGCCGCAGAATAACGCGATCCGGCCGAACTTCCCAGGCCGTCCGGCCGGCGGGCCTCACGCCTACCTTTTTGCCGGGAAAGCGAAAATAAAGGATGCGAAAGGGACCCTGAAGCGCCTTTTAAATTACCTTGGCGTCTATCGGAATGCCCTGATCCTTGTATTTTTCTGCGCGCTTGCCTCAACGGGAATCACCATTCTCGGGACCCGGTGGAACGGGTACGCGGTGGACCGGTTTATTTCCAGGGGAAATATCGCAGGCCTTGCGCGTATCTGCCTTGTCCTGGCCTTCCTGTACCTTTTTTCCGCTTTTGCCACCTACCTGCAGAATTTTCTGATGATCCGGGTGGCG
>DAITAP010000036.1:0-13178 GCA_036824225.1 Caproicibacter sp.
ACAAAACCACAGGATTTCCTATACTGAAAGTAAAATAATTTTAAAAAGCCGGGTGGAGATGGTATCTGATGGAAATTTCGGATTCTTTTCAAAAAAAAATTCAAAAAATTATTTTAAAATCGAAAGCGTCCGTCTCCGTTCTGATTTACGACTATCGGGAAGGGAGAACGGTCGCTTCCGTGATTCCCGATAGAAAAATCGTTTCGGCGAGCATGATCAAAACCCCTATCATGCTCGCCGCGCTGGATCGGGTAAAAAATGGATTCTGGAAGCTTGAAGAGCCCATTCTGGTCCCTTCCGGGGAGATCCTTCCGGATTCCCTGGTATTTGACCGTGGGGAGGAATCCATTCCGCTGGAGGAACTGCTGACCTGGATGATCATCGACAGCGACAACACGGCCGCGAATGTGCTGATTCGCCTGCTCGGCGCAGATTCGATTAATCAATACTGCGCTTCCCTCGGGCTGAAGCAGACCCTCCTGCAGCGCAAAATGCTGGACTGGGACGCGGTCAGGGAAGGACGGGAAAATTACACGAGCGCTGCCGATCAGCTGAAACTTTTCTCGGCTCTGAGAAACCGCTCCATCCTGACGCCGGGGCTCTGCAGCCTTTCCCTCGGGATTCTGGAACACCAGCGCGATTTCAGCAAGGCACTCCGATATCTCTGTTCCCGAGAGATCGTTTTTGCGCATAAGACGGGCAGCCTCGATTTTCTCCGGCACGACGCGGGAATCTTTCATCTGCCTCAGCGGGACTATTTCTTCGGCTGCTTTGTCTGGGACGCCAGGGAAAATTCCAGGGAAAACCCGGTTGCCTCCCGCCTGATCGGCCGGATTTCCCAGGCAGCTTTCCGCTTTCTGATAGGCTGAACGCTTTTCGGATTCCATCCGGCCCGGATTTTATTTTCCTCCATAAAAAGGTGCAGGCGCCTTATTGAATTTCTGAATCAGCAGAGAAGGAGAACAGAAAAATGAAAATTGCAAAGATCGAGACCGGTGAAATTTCCATCGCGCTCCGCAAACCTTTCAAGACGGCGCTTCGCACGGTCGGATCGGTTCACGACCTACTTATCCGGATCACGGCCGATACGGGCGAAACCGGTTACGGCGAGGCACCGCAGACAGCGGTGATTACCGGCGACACGCTCGGTTCCATCCGGACGGCAGTCGAAAGTTTCATCACACCGGCTCTCCTGGGAATGGAAATTGAGAACCTGGACGGCATCATGACAAAGCTGCAAAAGTGCATCGTCCATAATGAAAGCGCCAAGGCAGCCGTGGATATGGCGGTTTATGATCTCTATGCCAAAAGCTGCGGAAAACCGCTGTACCAGTGTCTGGGAGGAGCCAAAGCGGAAATTGAAACCGATCTTACCATCTCCGTAAACCCGATTCCTGAAATGGTGTCCGACGCAAAAGCCGCCGTAGGCCGGGGGTTCCACATCTTAAAAATCAAAGTGGGAAAGGACGGATCCCGGGACGTGGAACGGCTGAAAGCCATCCGCGAGGCCGTAGGGCCTGAAGTCACCATCCGGGTAGACGCCAATCAGGGATGGAACGCGAGACAGGCGGTCCGTATTATCACGGAGATGGAAGATTCCGGCGTCCTGCCGGAACTCATCGAACAGCCGGTCCCGGCTCATGACATTGACGGCCTTGCGTATGTTACTTCCCGCGTGCAAACCCCGATTCTGGCGGACGAAAGCGTATTCTCTCCTCAGGACGCTTTCTCAATTCTTCAGCGGCACGCGGCCGATATGATTAATATCAAACTGATGAAGGCGGGCGGAATCTGGCAGGCTCTGAAAATCTGTTCAATTGCCGAGATCTTCGGCGTAAAATGCATGATGGGCAGCATGATGGAAAGCAAGCTGGCCGTATCGGCCGCCGCTCACCTTGCCGCCGGCCGGTCGGTCATTACCAAAGCGGATCTTGACGGCCCAAGCCTTTGCAGAACGGACCCTTATGAAGGCGGCCCGGAGTTTCTCGGGCCGCACATCCGAATGCCCAAAACAGCCGGCCTCGGCTTTTGCAGAATACCGGGATTTGAAAAGTAATATCAGCAAGAGAGGGGGTAAGGGCACCCCGGGAATAGGAAAGACAGAATCCAGCGTGTACCGCCTTTCGTTACTTTCATACTAAAAAGCACGTGACAAAGTCAATCCGCCTGTCAGATAAGGTATCCTCATTTTTTTCGACTCCTGTTTCGGGAAACGTCAAACCTGCCGGCATTCTCCTTTAAAAAGACCGCGATTTTAGAGGAATTTCCCTCGAAAAAGTATAAAGACAGATTCTCTGTAAGGCGGAAAGCATAGATTGAAAACAAAAAATCCCGGTGCTGACACACACAGCGCCGGGACGGATATTTATTTTTTCCCCTGGGTAAGAAATCAGCCTTACAGGCTTTTTGGGGGGCGTTCCAAGGCAGAGAAAGAGAGAAGGGGGATTTTTTGCCCGCCTGTCGCCAGAGAGCGATATACCCGGTCGTTGAGACCGTTAAGATAAGCGGGAGAACATCCCGCAAAGGGGATAATTTATCTTTTTCCAAGCACAGCTTGATTCCGGTTCGGGCTGGAACGTCCCGAAAGATTTGGAAAACGGCGCTCAAGAGCCGCTCTGGATATCTCGACGTCCTCGTGGACTTCACGCTCATGGAAGCATCCCACCGTTACCATGTCGCAGTTCCGGATGGTGTTCCATACGAAATTCAGACCCACGTAGGGTGTGCAGCGGCCCGCGGCCATCGGCTTGATGGTCATAACCGGTTTTTTCGCGCTGTGAATGATAGACGACACCGTTTCGATCTCTACCTGCATCATAAAACCGAGACAGTTGTAAATTTGAATATAGGTCTCAACGTCGTACCCGTTGGCATCCGAATAAACAATCAGCTCCGGCATATGGGCGGACAGCCCCGGTTTCATTCCCTCGTCGCGGATCATAGCAGTATAATCGTCCAAGCGGTTAATAGTCGCGGTGTTTTTGTTGACAAGTTGTTCGGCGCTGGAATGATGGATCAGGCAGAAAGTGGAACCGATCCTCGCACTTTCTCTAATGGTCTTTTCCGCTTCGGCGCGGGCCTACCTGGAATCCGAGACGTTTAGAATCGGCGTATCAACCAAGATCATCCGCTTCCCCGTTTTCTGTTGCGCATAATCGATGGCGTTCAACATCAGCGTGTTCTGGCTGATCGGCCCCATAATCGTATCGATCCCATCATTAAGAAATGCGTTCAGCACAGGAAATATGCTTTCTTTGTCATGATAGCGCTCCCGGATCATCTGATCCGCCGCGCTTCCCCTATGACTCCAACCAAGGAACCAATTGGTCCCGATGATCATGCGGGAAAGGGAAACACCGGCGACTTCCGTACGCGGAAACGACTGTTCCATCATACCCTCCTCACGGGATCAAAAGTGTTGAACTGCTTTCCCACCCGTTTCCTTTAAAAATTTTCTTCCATTTTTAGATTTTTCTATCCTTTACTTCCCGCTACTCAAAATTCTTTCGCATCCCCGCTCAGCTTACAAACGTTGCTGGATATTCTGCCCAGCCGTCCCATACGTACACCAGGGTACTCAAGAGTGGGCTATTGGGAAATGCATCCATTTTGCTCCCTAACGGATTCCCTGTTCTGCTCGTTCCGTTTGCTTTGAGAATCCGCTCGGCCGAGAGGGTCATCCGCATAGATTAGGATCGCTCATGACCGGCCTTCCCGGGACCCAGCGTCTTTATCATGACCCTTACCCTTCCCCCGTTCTTTGGAATTTTTCATTCTCTTATTTTCCGCGCTTTCCCTAAAATCCTTACTCTGTCGACAAGAAAAACATCAGCCCATTGCCACAAAAAATTTGACCGTGAGCTGACCCTTTCCTTAAAAATGCCGTCCCCCAAAAAAAGCGTCAATGGTTATTTCGGATTTCGTTCGCTGATTTCATCCAGCATTTTAACGCGGCGCTCATGCCGTCCTCCTTCAAACCGCGCGTCAAGCCAGGCATCCACAATCATTTTAGCAAGCTCTGTTCCTACGACACGAGCCCCGAAGGCCAGGACATTCGTATCGTTATGTTCCCGCGAAAGTTTGGCCGAATACGGCTCGCTGCATACGACTGCCCGGATTCCCTTTACGCGGTTCGCTGCAAGAGAAATTCCAACGCCGGTTCCACAGATGGCAATTCCGAGATCTGCCTTTCCTGAGGCAACGGCCCGGCCGACCTTTTCCCCGAAGACAGGATAGTCGCACCGTTCGCTGCTGTCCGTCCCGAGATCCATCACCTCATAACCCTTTTCTTTCAGATAGTCCGCAATTTCCCGCTTGAGGCTGAGCCCGACATGGTCATTTCCAATCGCTATTTTCGTCGTTCCCATCTTCCAGAACCTCCTTTCTGTTCCGAATCACCTGTTTTCCCTGTCGTCCTATTGATCGCTCTCCGCCAGTTTTCTCAACTCCTGAAATATAGGACGATAGGATCTGCCTTTTCCAAAAAGTGCCGATGTACCAAGGATGAAACCGTCAACACCCTTTCTGCTCAGCGAAGCAATCCGCTCCGGGGAGCATGCGCCGTCTACAAGCAAACGAAACCCATATTTGCTGCGGAGTTTCAGCAGAGCCTCAATTTTGGGTTCCACAAACGAAAGGTAAGGCTGCCCTGCAAAGCCTGGATTAACCGTCATGACCAGGACAAACTTCACAAGTGGCAGGAGATATTCCACCTGTCTTTCGGATGTACCGGGATTTAAGGCGATTCCTGCCTTTGCCCCGCAGTCGCGGATTTTCTGCAGAGTGCACGGCGCATTGCGGTCTGCCTCCGCATGAATGGTGACAATGCAGGCTCCCGCTCTTACGACTCGTTCCACATACCGGCCGGGTTCCTCAATCATCAGATGGGCTTCCACGGGTTTCTCCGCAGCCTTTGCGATACATTCCAGATCCTCAAACCCCATGGCAAAATTAGGGACAAAATGTCCATCCATGATATCGACATGGAAAATGTCGGCCCCCGCCTGTTCGAGTTCTTTCACTTCGCCATTCAGGTTGCCGGTATCCGCGCACATCATCGATGGGCAGAAAAGCTTTTTCATCCGCCTAACCTCCCTATTGACTGGTCGCCCGTCAAAATTCATAAAAACCGGAATCAAAATAAGCGAGCTCTTAAAAACATGTGTCAGACTGCCTCCCTGCGGAGCAGTTTCCACGCAAGAAGGCCTGCGCCGGCGACGCCGTTTTTTCCATCCGCAGGGGAAAAGATAAACTTTAACTGCTCATATGGCAGGGGCTTTCGCACGTGCCGGAGAATTTCTTTTCGCAGCAGGTCCAGGGGAAACGACGCCATGGACAGAACTCCCCCGCCCAGAACGGCAACACCCGGATCTAAAATATTGATTTCGGCCGCGATGGGAAGAGCGAGGTGCCCGACATAGGACAACAACTCTGGATCCTTCTTATGTCTAGAAAACAATTCTCCTACCGGAGTTTCGGGGAAACGGGTTTTCTGCAGGCGTTCGAGGGCCTTCCCTCCTACCAGTTCTTCCACGCAGCCTCTGTTCCCGCAGCTGCATGGCACGTCGGAATCCCACGCCGGAATATGCCCCAGTTCTCCTGCTACCCCGTGCGTACCGGCTAAAAGCTTACCGTCCACTGCAACGGCATTGCCCAGTCCCGTGCCGATATAGCAGGCTATGGCGGTTCCGTTTTGACCGACAGAAAAGCGGTGCAGGTCAAAGAGGAAAAGTGCCTCCACATCCCGGCACAGAAATATGGGAAACGAAAAGCGGCCGTTTAACTCGCGTTGCAGGTTTATCCCATTCAAGCCGAGAACATTCGGCGCGTTCAGAACAGTCTCGCGGGCGGCGTCAAGCGTTGCCGGCATGCCAAGGCAGGCCGCGGAAACTTTTTCTTCTCCCGCGTTGTCCGACAGAAATTTTAAGAGATATTCTATGAGGTTTTCTACAGCGTGATCCCCCGAAAGCACTTTTTCCTGCCGGGTTTTCCGGAAAGCCCGGACGGCCCCTTTTTTGTCCACAAGTCCGATTCGAAGGTTTGTGCCTCCTATGTCGACTCCAACCGTTACCATTTTCCCGTCAACCTTCTTCCTCTGTGAAGAGGTATGTTTTCACACGGAAATCATCTTATACAATCACGGGATCCCCATCCGTACGCTTCATATCGATGGCTTCTTTCATAAATTTACCGTACTTTGTCTCCTCTTCCTCACAGGCTTTGTCAAACTGATTCATCGGGAAGATCTTTAACGGAACATTGATAAAATTCCACCGTCCAGAGGATAGAAGCTCCACGGCGTTATGCGCGCCCTGAACGCTCAGTTCGCGCTCACGCGGGTGCGTGCTGAGGCAGTCAATCGCCTTGACATTCAGCTGCTGCACGTCGACAAGGCGTTTTCCTCCCGTATGGTACCCGCCGATACAGAGCTGGCCGCATTCTTTTGTCAGATTGATGGCAAGGTCAAGGGATTCGTTGTTTCCGCCCCATTCCATCACAACGTCAAAACCGCGAAAACCGCAATGGGGTTTTAGGTATTTTTCTCGTGCTTCCCCGACAAGCAGCGTTTCGTCTGCGCCAAAGCGCCTGGCATTTGCGAGAGACTCTTTGCGGATATCAACAGCCACGACACGCGCCCCACGAAGTTTCAGCAGGCTGAGGGCTCCGCATCCCATATATCCGGTCCCCACAACACATACGGTGGTACCGGGCATCGGAATGCGGGCTTTGCTCACTGCGCTCATCATACAGGAAAGCGGTTCGAGGATAAGATCTTCATCCCGCACGTTATCCGGCAGTTTCACCACCACATCGGTCCTCGGATCGGCAACCGAATATTCCACCATGCCCCCGGTGCCCGGAAGCGAACTTCCCCACATCCCGCTGACGCGGTCTCCGACAGAAAATCCTTTGACGTTTTTCCCTACGGAGGCAACCGTGCCAAGAGGTTCATGACCGAATTTTTCTCCCGGCTTCGCTGTTTTCCAAGCGTCATGCTCGGACATGCATACCCCGACATATTTAAGACGAATCAAAATTTGATCGTCGTTCGGCTTTGGTGTCGGGATCTCCACAATTTTACTTTTTCTAGGTCCTACCGATACAATCTGCTTCATCACAATTTCTCCTTGTATCATAAATTTGCAGACGATTTTAAGGGTGTCTGCCTGATTTCACTGTGGTTCAGAATGGCCTTAGAAAGGGCTGTCGTTTTTCTCTCCAGTTCATTTGGATTTTTCAAGATTCCTAAGAAACTGGATACTGCGGCGCGCATCTTCCAGGGCACTTATGACAGAATGTTCATCCTGTTCGACAACAAGCCACTTTGTCCCCGCCTTTTGGGCGGCACGAAGAATTGCCGGAAAATTCATCACGCCGTCTCCTACGGCACGGAAGGCAAACCCGTTCGAAGATTTTTCCGAACTCTTTGGAAGGCCGATCAGGCCATACATATGCTCCGATTTTTGTTCGACATAATCCTTTCCGTGCACAAGCGGCGCGCGCCCTGCGTATTTTTCCACATAGGAAGCCGGATCTTCGCCTGAAACGCTGATCCAGCAGGTATCAAGCTCCGTCTGTAAAATCCGCGAAGGAATCCTGTCATAGAGAAAATTGAGCGCATAACGCCCATCGGGCATTTTGCTGAATTCAAAGTCATGGTTGTGATAGAGAAGGATAATTCCCTTATTCCTGCAGAGTTCACCGAGTTTCATGATATTTTTGACAAACTCGCCGAAGTGGGAAGCACCGGGCCGTCCGGCAGATAGGGAATCGCCAGAAAAGAACAGCCGATGCTGATATACTGATCAAGGGTGCCTTCCATGTCTTTCATCCATTCCTGGTACGGAACATGGGCGGATATCGGATTAAACCCTTCCGCTCAACAGAATTTCGGCAACTTTCCGCGGCGAAAGCCCGTAAAGTCCCGCGAGCTTCACGCCGTCATAGCCCATTTCCCTTACCTGATGCATGGTGGCAGCAAAATCTTTTTCCGCTTCGCGGCGGACAGAATAAATCTATAACTCAATCGGAAACTGCTTCATTTGTAAGATTTCTCCCTTTCTTAAAAACTGCCCTGAATTTCCGCTGAAAACGATCGGATACAGGAAACCGGATCGCCGAGGGGGAAGCATTCCAGTCCCATATATCCTTCAAATCCAGTCTCATCAATGGCCCTGGCAATCCGGCCATAGTCAAGTTCCCCGGTATCCGGCTCGTGCCGGCCTGGCACGCCGGCTGCGTGGAAATGTCCGATTAGGCTGATATGACGCCTAATATTGGTCAAAAGGTTCCCTTCCGTTATCTGCTGATGGTAAATGTCAAACAGAAGACGGACATTCGGGCTTCCGACTTCTTCGATGAGTTCAAATCCCTCAAGGGAACTTGACAGATAGTACCCCGGATGATCCTGATGGTTGTTCAGAGGTTCCACCAGCAGGGTAATTCCTTCCGGCTCCAGCATCCGCGCCGCTTCCGCAAGGCCTTCACGAAGGCTGCGGTGCTGAAGAGCCCGGCTGTATCCGGTATCATTCCCTACCTGGGTTATCAGGGAACGGCAATGAAGTTTCTTTGCCACCGCGATGGAATCCGCCAGTCCATTCCTGTATTCACCACGCTTGGAAGGGTCTACCAGGCTTATCAGCCGGGTGCAGAAAGCAGATACCTCGAGTCCTTCTTTCCGCACGGCTTCCCCAAGCACATCCAGATCTTTGTCCCACCAGGACCAGAACTCAACTGCGCGCCCTCCCGCTTCCCTGACTTTTGGAAGAATTTCCCGTGGATCCTCTCCCGGGAAAAGCGCATCAATACATACGGACAGTTTCATAAATTCATACCTCCGTTTGAAATGTATGATAATTCTGCCGGTTTTTTCCCGCAAAACCCTTCCGGGCTTTCGGATTCTTATTTTTCTCGGTGCCGAAAGCAGCTTCATCCGCCTGGGGTCAGGCTGTTTTGCAAGTCGTTTTCTGCGTTGTGGTGACGTTTTCATACCAAAGCGGCAAAGACCTTTTGTCTATGATCAAAAATCAATCAGGAAAACCGATGTGGTGACGTTTTCACATCAGAGGAACCGCTGTTTTCTTCCGCCAGTCATTGTCTTCTCCCCTCCGGGGACCCCTTTCGCGGTTTTCCGGTTTAATTTTCAGAGATCCCAGCTTCCGAAGAATCGGTAATCCCGCGGACCGACGCGCGTTCCACCAGGATGGGATCCAGCGTGACGACTTTTCCCCTGCGCCGCTTTTTTCCCGAGTGTTCCTCAATCAGCCGTACTGCCGCCTCCCCCATCGCCGCCACGGGAAAAGCAACGGAAGTGACCGGCGGGGCCAGATGCAGGGAAAGCGTATTGTCATAGCCGATGACGGAAACGTCTTCCGGAACCCGGATACCGGCGCTGTAATAATACTGCAAGGCGCCGGCTACAAAAATATCAGAAGCAAAGAAAACGGCGGTAGGAGGGATGCCGTGTTTTGCAAGCAATTTTGCGGCTTGAAAGCCATAGGAAAAGCCATAATCCGGCATTTGCCGGATGAGTCCCTCATCAAGCGGCACGCCTGCTTCCCGAAGAGCATTCTGAAAGCCGGCAAACCGATCGCGCTCCACCGGATCGCTCCCCTCCGCGCCGACAAACCCTATCCGCCTGTGGCCTTTTTTGAGCAGGTGCTCCGCCGCAAGGCGGGAACCCAGAAGGTTATTGACAAGGACTTTATCAAATATCGGCAGATCGCGGGCGCGCTCCACCATCACAATAGGGATCCCGCTGCGTACTACGTGCTCAAGGGAATCGTCATCCAGCGCGGATCCTGAAGTGTAAATAATCCCTTCCGCCATATTTCCGATGATTTCATTTAAATGCAGGCGCTCGCTCTTAGGATCATTTAAGGACACAAGGGTCAGAACATTATATCCCTTTTTGCTGGCGGCACGATCCACGGCTTCTCCTATCTGAGCAAATATGGTATTGTAGCTCGACATGGGCATCATGTTCCCGATAAGATTGCTCCGCCGGCTTTTAAGGCTCTGGGCAAGCCGGTTCGGAATATAGCCAAGTTCCCGTACCGCTTTCTTGACCCGTTTTCGGTTTTCTTCGGACACATAGCCGCTCTCTCGGACCACGCGCGTCACAGTGGACGGCGATACGCCGGCTGCATGCGCCACATCGGAAATTCGTACGGTCGGCATATTTCTCCCTTCCTTCTATGGCTTTTCTTCTCCCGGGAAAACCTGCGGTAATCTGCCGGAAAAAAGTGAAACGCACGTAAAAATATTACTATTGCATATATGGTTACGTTTTCATATCCAGGATTTTATTCTATTCACTCTTTCTTTCTTTGTCAATCCCTCTTGCAAAAAAAAGGCTGACGCCCTCGCGGTCACAGGGAATGCCGTTTCCGTATCATTCAAGCTCTCAAGGCAAAAAAAGGCCTTTTCCCACACCGGGAAAGGGCCCCAGAAATGTACCAGTTTTTCTATTGCTTGTTGCACTTGACCGAGCATTTGAAGGAGTAACTGAATCCGTTCTTCGCAGGACATATCCCACACCTCCCAGACTCGTTTTCCCTCCCATTTGAGGACAAATCCAGAGTATATTTTTTCTGCCGGATTTCAAATGTAAGTTCTGGAATGCAGAGTCTCTGGAAGCCCGCCTGGATTAGAACCCCAGAAATCGGAGTAGTTCGCGGTTAAACCGCTCGCGCTCGTCATAAAACAGTCCGTGGCCGCTGTTTTCGAACGGGATGAGAACGGATTCGGCAATGTCCTCACGCTGCGCAACGGCGAGAGGGAAAAAGCAGATTCGGTCGTGCACGCCGTGCAGGATGAGGGTGGGCACTCTGATCTTCCGGAGATCCTCAAACATCGTCTCCGTAAGCCAGGAGCGGGAGACCGCCATGGTAGACCAGCTTGCTGCTTCCAGGCCCATCTGGAAAAACCAGTCTTCGAAGGCGGGCGTTACTTTTTTGTAAAAAAACATCTTCCCAAAATTCCATATCATCTGCGGACGGTCCCGGGCCGTATCTGCAAGAATATCCTCGATCTCCGCTTTGGAAAGGCCGTAAGGAAATTCCGGCCGCCTGATAAGGCTCGGGGCCGCAGCCGCAAAAAGCGCCAGTTTTAAGACACCATATCCTCCGTGCCGCGCCATGTACCGGACGGCGACAGCCCCGCCGGTCGAATGGCCGGCCAGCGTCAGGTTTTTCGCGTGCAGAAACTCGACGGCGCATCGGACGTCGTCCGCGAGTCTGTCGTAATCGTATCCGTGAACCGGTTTATCCGATTTTCCGAATCCCCTCATGTCCATCCCGATACAGCGGCAGTCCCGCTCTAACAGGGCATTGTACTGGTATTCAAACATCCTGTGATTTGCCGGCCACCCATGAAGCATGAGAATGGGATTTTTCCCGGACGGATTGATATCGTTCAGGTAGATTCGAACTCCCGGTTCTGTTTCCACCATATATTCCATTTTTGGCACCTTCCCACGCGAGAGATACTTATTTCTATTCCGGATCTGCTTAAAAAATGCCTGCGCGCTTTTCAAAAGAAAAACGCGCAGGCTGATTTTCTTTTCAGAGCCGTCGGGCAGGGCCGCGCCAGTCAGAAAAGGTCATATAATTTATGAATTTCCGATTCATTGCTGCCGTCCCAGTTTCCGAGGGCTTCGGTAAACTTTGAGCGGAGGGCGGGTTCAGTCAGCAGTTTTTCCAGGCCCTCCTTCACGCCTTCCGGCGTCATCGGCACAATCAATCCGTTTTCGCCCGAATCGATTTGATCGGACGCCGTCGAAAAAGCGGTAAGCAGAATCGGCCGGCACAGTACTTTCGCCTCGTCTACCGCCATCGATTTTCCTTCAAAACGGCTCGGCTGAAGATAAACGTCGCACTGCCGTAGATATGGGTAGGGGTTTGCCTGTTCACCGAGAAACACCACGTCGTCCCCGATGCCAAGGCTTTTGGCCTGTCGCCGCAGATTTTCTTTTTCCGGCCCGACGCCGATAATATACCATCGGAACCAAAGCCCGCCCTTTCTTAAAGCCGCGACGGCCGGCAGGGCGATATCCAGTCCTTTCTGGTAGGAAAGCCTTGCGATTGACAGAACGCGGAGGCCGGAAAAACCGTCAGCAAACCCGCCGCCCTTTTCCGCAAGGGAACGGATAAATTTCGGGGACAGAATATTATAAATCAGGCGGCATTTTCCCGCATATTCGGGAAACGCACGCTTCAGCGCGTCCAGGCAGGACCGCGAAACCGTGCAGAGGGCGTTCAGCTTTGCAACATACGGCCGGTCGAATCCGCTGCAGAGACCCATTGCCCCGTAATCGCCATGGATAAAGCCAATCTTAACCGAACTTTTCACCTTTTCCACAAGATAATAAAGCGGCTGCCCTTCCATAAAGGCGACCGCCGCATCATATTCCCGAGTTGCCGGGCGGACAAAGCGGCGCTCTATCCGCCACATTCTTCCCAGGCGTTCCCCCATCGTTCCCCTGAGGCCTCCCAGGGTAACCAGAAGCCGGCAGAAGGCAAGCAGCGGATGACCTTTCCGGATCAGCGCGGGAAAGGCCTTCCGGATATTCAGCCGGTATTCGAGGGGAAAAAGCGGCGGCAGCAGGTTGACTTCGGACGGGACACGCTCAAGAAAAAGGCCCTCATCCGCAAACAGCTGAAGATCAACCTCGTATCGGTCAAAATCGAAAAGTGACAAAAACGTGACCAGGCTCTTTTCGACCCCGCCGCTGTGGAGGGTATAATTGATAAACAGGATGCGCTTTTTTTTCGGCATTTCGATTTTGTTCCGTCCTTCTTTCAGTCTGTCCTGCGGCGCAGGACGCGGGAATAAAGGCTGTAAAACAGGTAAACGGCCGGTGTCCACCTGGTCCGGAGCACCCTCAGGACCGTCCGGTCGCCCCGGGATCCTCTGCGGAGATAATCCGATTCGAGGGCGCGGCGGAGGATGGGGCTGCGGAGAATTCCGCGCACTTCACGATAGCGGCCGGAAAATCCGGACGGATTCCCCGGATTGAAGCAGTTTACCAGGGAAGAGTGGACCGCGTCGCGCAGAAACCAGGCAAGGTGGCGTTCCTCATACCGGTCCAGAAGACCCTCAGAACGGAGAATCCTGTCCACGATGCAGTAGCACCGGGTCAGCATCTCCATCCGGCGGGGACGGTAGCGCCCGCTGAG
>DAITAP010000036.1:13228-14361 GCA_036824225.1 Caproicibacter sp.
AATAGGCGTCGCCAACGATAAGAAGCCGCTTCGCGGCAAGGTGCGCGGCAAGGGACGCCGGCAGATCCTCCAGCATGATTTTCCGCTCGTCGCCGTAGGAAATTCCGTTTTCCAGAAACCAGCTGCGCCGATACAGCCTCCGCCACGCGCTTCCCAGCATTTCGACGCTTTTCCAGGGCCCGTCCGCCGGATCCGGCCCTATCAGTTCCTGAAGGACTCGTTCCCCGATTCTGTTCCCGGATTCCGGGCAGCGGATGGGAAGCCGGCAAATCCGGCTGTGGCCGTTTCCGTTTTCCTGCACATAGTTAAAGACGACCAGATCCGCCCGGTATGCTTCCGCCTGAGAATAGAGATCGCGAAGCATATTCTCGTCCACCCAGTCATCGGAGTCGACAAACAGGAGATATTTCCCTGTGGCTTGCTTGACGCCGTAGTTCCGGGTGTCTCCGAGCCCCCCGTGGGGCTTGTCGAAGACCCGGACCCGCCGGTCAGACAGGTATTTCCGCGCAGCCCCGAGCGACCCGTCCGTGGAACCGTCGTTGACAAGCAGAAGCTCAAAGTCGGGAAAGCTCTGCGAAAGAATGCTTTTCACGCATTGATCCAGATACCGCTCTACATTATAGACCGGCACAATAACGCTGAACTGGGGCAAAGCTCCGCCTCCCATACCGACCCGGGCACTAAAAAAGCGCGCCGCCGCTCCTGCTTTCCTCAATGCGGGCCGCACACCCTTTCCATCCGGCCGGAACGGGGATTATTATATCATTCCGGGGGACAGAATACAAGCCGCGGGCCCCGAAGGGCGTTGAAGAAGGACGGCCGATATGGTATTGTCAACTGCCACCGACTATAGGAAGCGGCATTTGCTGTTTTTCGAGCATATAATCACGCGGGTCCGGCGCTAAAAACAGATCCTATAAAAATAAAGGGCCTGTTCGTCCCATCCCTAAAGTCACGGGAATTCCGGATCGGATTCATGAAAGAGCTCTGCTAATGTCCATTATAAGAGGTATTTCTTGTCACGTCTTCTTCGATATTATCTTCCGGTAATTTTTTCAAACGAAGATTTACGATTTTCGCCAGCATTTCTATTCTTTTTCGTAGCGCAAAGCAAAGGATATCACGTCTTTTTT
>DAITAP010000037.1:0-1054 GCA_036824225.1 Caproicibacter sp.
TAATTTTGCAGGAAAAAGAAAAACAGATGCTTGGCAGCGCCGCTTCGGCGCCGGCCGAAAAAATAGAGGATTATCTGAAAAAGCTCAGGCAACAGAAGAAATAGGGGGACGAAATATGGCGATACCGGATAAGAAAACAGTAATCAAGGAATTGATTGAAAAGGGGAAAAGCAAGGGACAGCTTTCCACAAAAGAAATTCTGGACGCCCTCGGCGAACTGGATTTCGACCCGGATCAGATAGAAAAATTCTATGACACGCTGGAATCCCAGGGCGTCGAGATTGTAGAAGATTTTGACGATGAACCCCTTGACAACATTGATCTTTCCGCTGCAGAGGGCGACGAGACCGAGGACCTGGAAACGGCGCTCAATACCGAGGGGATTGCCATTGACGACCCGGTCAAGGTTTACCTCAAAGAAATCGGCCGGGTGCCTCTTCTCACGCCGGAAGAGGAAATCGATCTTGCCATCCGGATTTCCAATGGAGATGAGACAGCGAAAAAGCGTCTCTCGGAAGCAAATCTGAGGCTTGTCGTCAGCATCGCAAAGCGGTATCTGGGACGCGGGATGCAGTTTCTGGATCTTATCCAGGAAGGAAACCTCGGCCTTATCAAAGCGGTTGAGAAATTCGACTATACCAAGGGCTTCAAGTTTTCCACTTACGCAACATGGTGGATACGCCAGGCCATTACGCGGGCTATCGCTGATCAGGCCCGCACCATCCGGATTCCGGTTCATATGGTCGAGACCATCAACAAAGTAAAAAAGGTATCAAGCCAGCTGCTCCACACGAACGGTCATGAACCGACGGCGGACGAAATTGCCGCCGAACTGGATATGCCGGTGGACAAAGTGCGGGAAATTATGCGCGTCGCTCAGGAACCGGTTTCTCTGGAAACGCCGATCGGCGAAGAGGAAGACAGCCACCTCGGCGATTTTATCCCGGATGACGATGCGCCGGCCCCGGCGGACGCCGCTTCTCACACACTTCTCAAGGAACAGCTTGCGGACGTTCTCGATACGCTGACACCGCGTGAAGAAAAAGTGCTGCGG
>DAITAP010000037.1:1158-5394 GCA_036824225.1 Caproicibacter sp.
ATTGAGGCGAAAGCGCTCCGCAAGCTGCGCCATCCGAGCCGCAGCAAAAAGCTCAAGGATTTTCTGGACTGAAAGGGGATCCCGTTATGGTGATGACACTGGAAGCGGACTACGCCGTCCGGATTGTGGACGCCTTGGCACGCTCGGAAGGCAGGGTAGACGCAAAAAAGCTTTCCGCTCAGACGGAAGTCCCGCTGCGATTTGCCCTTAAAATTCTGCGCAAACTGGTGGGAAACGGTTTGATTGTCTCTTTCAAGGGCGCGCACGGCGGCTATGCCCTCGCGCGCGGCGCAGACAAAATCACGCTACGACAGGTTCTCGAGTCTGTGGAAGGTCCCTATATGATAAGCAGGTGCCAGGAGACGGAATACTGTTGCACCCATACGACTTCCTGCCGGTTCCAGCAGATTTACGGGGAAATTTCCGCTGTCGTGAGAAGCAAGCTGGATTCCTATACATTTGCAGAGCTGAAAAACAGCGATCCCAAACAGGTCGCGAAGACATAGCGAGAATCCATATCCCTTCAAGAATTTGAGCGGAAAACATCAGGGCGATTTTGCCTTTTTTGAAAGGACAAGGAACATCGGGCTGTACAGAAAACTCCATGGATTTAAGAGAGAGAGAGACGATAATCCGAAAAAGCCCTCCTTCAAATTTCAGTCCTATTTTGTGTGACTTTTTCTTCCGTCCATCTTGACTTATTAAATATATATGCTATAATGAGGCAAAAATCAACAGTTAAAACACTGAGAAGGAGAAAGTAGTCTTCAGAAACTGCCCCACAGAGAATCCCTTGAACGGCTGAAAGAGGGCGGGCGGATCCGCAGGATGAAAATGGCTCCGGAGTGGCGCACTGAGGCTGAAACGCTTAGGATGCGACGGGGGTGACCCGTTACAGTAAACGGAGTATATTTTGGCAGAACAGCCGGTGTACTCAATGAGGCTAGCGCCAAGAAACGCCGGTAAACAGAAGTGGTAACGCGAAAAGAAATCGCCTTCTCAAGAGAAGTCCTCGAGAAGGCGATTCTTATTTTGGTCCTGTTGATTTTATGAGAGGGGGCGGGACAAATCAGAGAGAGGGATCCCGGCCGCAGCGGGGTTTCATGAAAGCGGCGATTCCTGACACCCGGTACGCGGGATCCCTGTTCTGTCCCTGCCATAAAGTTTTAAAAGCTGCTGTATCCCGGAAAGCAGGTGAACCGGGAACCATCTCCTTTCGGATCCGGAAAAATCAGAATGCCCGGAAGGAGGAACGGATCCTTAATTTTCATGTAACAAACAAGTTTTTTAGGAATGACAGGAGGGTAATATCATGGCGGTTGAAAAAAAATCGATTGGAAAACTGATTGTCGGCGAATGGAACACTCGTACCGTCGTAGGCGTTGCACTCGGCGCGGCGTTGTTCGGCGTGCTGATGACCTACGGAGGAATCCCCATCTTTACCAACACAAAACTGACCTCGGCGTACATTATCCCCGTCATTGTGGGCGGTCTTTATGGGCCTGTTCCCGCGGCGGTTTCCGCATTCTTCGGGAATGTATTCGCCGACATCCTGGGCGGCAGCGGCTTCTGGTTTGACTGGTCCATAGGAAATGCGATAGCCGCTTTCATTGTAGGACTTCTGCCTCTTTACGGTGCCAGAATCCGGGAGGGCGTCTTTACGGCGAAACAGGCAGTGATCTATGCGGTGCTGGCAATTCTGGGGACCGCTCTGGCCTTTGGAGTTGTGACTCCTCTGTTCACGCTCCTGTTCTTCGGTGGAGAACTGAAAATTACATACCTGCAGGCGCAGGCCGCCGTGATCAGCGACGCCAGCATTCTGGTTATCGTGGGAATTCCTCTGCTGTTCGCTCTGGCAAAGCACTACAGAAAGCAGGTTGGTCTGACAAAAGAATAATATGGAAGATGAAATCATTCAGTTCAGGGATTTTTCCTTTCGCTATGCGTCCCAGAAAGAGCCGACGCTGAAGCATATCAACCTGACGATCCGAAGAGGCGAAAAAATTCTTCTTCTCGGACCGAGTGGCAGCGGAAAATCCACGCTGGCCAACTGTATGAACGGTCTGATTCCGGAATCCTATCCAGGCGAAATTACTGGCAATTGCAAAATTGCCGGTATTTCTTTGCGAGAAGGTACCGTGTTAAAACTCAGTCGTCTGGTCGGTACGGTTTTGCAGGACAGCGACGCTCAGTTTGTCGGCCTGTCCGTAGGGGAAGATATCGCTTTTTCCCTTGAAAACCGAAATGTACCACGGAAGAACATGCTTTGGATGGTTAAAAAAGCGGCTGAAAAGGTCGGGATTGCCTCTCTTCTCAACCATCTTCCCTACAACCTGTCCGGCGGCCAGAAGCAAAAGGCAGCATTGGCAGGCGTCCTCCACGAAAAAGTGGACATTCTGCTCTTTGACGAACCGCTTGCTTCTCTAGATCCGAAAGCCGGTATGGATACCATCGATTTAATCGATCAGCTACACCGGGATCTCGGCGTGACCGTTGTGATTGTGGAACACCGTCTGGAAGATGTTTTATACCGCAGCGTGGACCGCATCATCCTGCTGGATGACGGGCAGATTGCAGCATCCGGAACCCCGGACGAAATCCTGTCTTCCTCCGTTTTACAAAAACACGGTATCCGGGAACCGCTGTATTTAAGCGCCATCAAAGACATCGGAGGCGGACTAAGGCAGAGAAAGCATCTCTCAAATCTGGATTCCATCAATCTGGAACCGTATCGGAGCGCATTTGTGAACTTCTCAAAAAATTACCCTGTCAGGAAATATCCCGCAGCCGGAAAGCCGCTGATTGAACTGGAAAATGTCGACTTTTCGTATGGAGATGAGCCGGTTCTGAAAAATATCAGTCTGACGATCCGGCAGGGAGAGCGGATTGCGCTGATAGGCGAAAATGGGGCCGGGAAAAGTACTCTGGCTAAATTAATCTGCGGAGTGATTCGTCCGCGGCGCGGAAAAATCCGGATTGACGGAAAAGATTCCCTCCCGATGAGCATCCAGGAACTGGCTCGGAAAATTGGGTTTGTCATGCAGGATCCAAACCAGATGCTGGTAAAGGATATCGTCCAGAATGAAGTCAGACTTGCCCTGGAGCTTCGAAAATACGATGAGAAGACGATTTCCCGGGAAACGGAAATCGTATTGAAACTTACCGGACTTTACCCAATGCGCCACTGGCCGATTGGGGCACTGAGCTATGGCCAGCGCAAACGGGTCACGATTGCCTCGATTCTTGTCCTGAGGCCACAGTGCATGATCCTCGATGAACCGACAGCAGGACAGGATTATGCCCATTATACCGAGATTATGGAATTCATTCAAAAGCTGAACGACTCGCTCGGTATGACGGTAATTTTCATCACCCATGACATGCACCTGGCTCTGGAATATACGGATCGGGCTCTTGTCCTGTCCGGGGGCCGCTTAATTGGAGATGGCCCGGTTTACGGCATTCTCAGCAACGACCGGATGATTGAGAAAGCAAGCCTTAAAAAAACGTCTATTTTCCTTCTGGCGCAGAAACTGGGGCTTGATCCTCCCTCTTTCGCCGAAAAGTTCGTCACGTTTGAAAGGGAAAGGAGAAGAGACAAAATCAGTGAGTAACAACTATTTTCTGATCTCCTTTGTGCCGGGGACGACTTTTCTGGAACGCCTACAGGGAGCTACCAAAGTCAGGCTTTTTCTCGCTTCGCTTTTTCTTATCATGGCATCTTTCGATATCCGCATCATCCTTCCGATGTTTCTATTCCAGCTTATTCTGCTGTGCATGCTGAAGCCAGATCTGCACCGTTACCGCTATATTCTTCTGTTTATCATCGGCATGAATCTGTTAAATATCTTTCTATATTATTTAGCCAATCCGCTGATAGGATCCGACGCGGTAGGACAGACGACGGTTCTTTATCGTTTCAGCAGCTATTTTGTCGTAACGGCTGAAACGCTGTTTTATTTTTTTGTACGTCTTCTGAAGATCGCCTCCGTCCTCCTCGCAAGCCTCTGTTTTATCTTCAGCATCACCCCCAGCCAGATGGCCGCCGGGCTTTATTCCCTGAAAATTCCCTATAAAATCTGCGCAGTCGCGTCGATCGGACTGCGTTACATTCCAGATATTTTTCGGGATTACACAAATATCAAGACCTCCCTGCAGATGCAGGGAATGGAACTCGACGCAAAAAAAGCGAGCGTGCGGACCCGGCTGTCCCAGACTGTCATGATCCTTTTTCCC
>DAITAP010000037.1:5404-14287 GCA_036824225.1 Caproicibacter sp.
CTTGCTATGGTTGATTTCGATTGGCTGCCCGTCCTTATCATTGTTTCCTTTGACAAGGTAAGCGTCATTGCAAACGCAATGGATCTGCGCGGCTTCGGCCAGAGCAGAAAAAGGACCTTTTACTGCGAGCCCGATCCCACGCGCGGTGATTTTCTGTTTACGCTGGTCGCCTGGCTGCTTTTCGCCGGATTCGCCGTCTACACGATCAGCGGGTATTTTGTGAAACTGCCTCAGCTCTGGTATCCATTTTAAGTATTCTTCCTTTCCGACTTCGATCCGGCGGACGGCTGCCGAACGCCCAAGGCCGAATCGCCATCCCATGCCGGAACACTGTCTGTGCCTCCGGCTGACTGTGAGGTAAAAATCATGAAACCTATCCTTGTATTTCAGACGGACTTCACTTATAAGGAATGCGCGGTAAGCGCCATGTACGGTGTCGTAAAATCCGTAGACCGCTCTCTTGAAATCTATACTTCCACCCATGAAATTCCAAAGTTTGATATCTGGAGCGCGTCTTTCCGGCTGCTTCAGCCCATTAATTTCTGGCCAAAAGGCACTGTCTTCATCTCCGTCGTTGACCCGGGCGTCGGGACAGACCGCAAGGCATCCGCGGCTCGGACGAAAAACGGGTATTATATTTTTACTCCGGACAACGGAACGCTGACTCACATAAAAAAATACCTTGGGATCAGCGAAATCCGCGAAATTGACAAAACGCGCAACCGGCTGAGAGGCAGCGAGAATGTCCCCATCTTCGAGGGCAGGGACGTGTTTGCCTACTGCGCTGCAAAATTTGCTTCCGGTTCCCTGACCTTCGAAGAAATCGGTCCAGCCTACAGCACGGACAAAATCGTCACGATTCCCATTACGGAAAGCAGAATAGAAGATCGCCGAGCCTCAGGAATCATCGAGATCACGGATCCGAATTTCGGAAACGCCTGGACGAACATCCCGACGGAAGCAGTTTTTCGACACGGTTTCCGCTATGGGAAAAAATACCGGGTGGAGATTACACACCTTGGGAAAATCCTTTTTTCCGGATTACTCCCATTCCTAAAGGCTTATGGAAACGCTCCGGCCGGAGAAGCCCTTATCTATCATAACGAACTAAACCGGATCGCGTTCGCCCTCAACCGCGGGAATTTTTCAGAACGATACCAGATAGGGTACGGAAACAGCTACCAGGTCGTCGTGTCGGAAGAAGACCGCACCGGGGAAACTGGGCAGCCGGAATCTCTATAAATTAAGTCCCCCGCCTTTCCTCTGCACCGACGCCGTGTACTGTCCCGGTATACGGCGTCTTTTTTTTTTTGCATCCGTTCTGATTTTGCAACCGCGCGGGCTTTGTTCCGCCGATTTTTGGGGCTTTTTCGAAATTCCGCCTTACAAGCGTCACCCCGTTCCGGACAGCGCTTCTATCTGACGGACTTCTGGCGGACTGGGAATTTTCCCATTCCGGGCACACCAAAAAGGCCGGGAGCAGAAAAGCTGTCCCGGTCTTTTTTTTTAATTTCAAGGACCTATAAGTCATCCGTTCCCGGTTTATCAAAAAATTTGCTGTGGATCGCTTCCACCGCCCGGTCGGCATCCGCACGGTTGATAAGTACGGAAATTTTAATCTCACTCGTCGAAATCATATGGATATTGATATTTGCCTCGTAAAGCGCCTCAAACAGACGCGCCGCTATGCCGGGGTGGGATTCCATCCCGGCTCCCACCACGGATACTTTCGCGATATTTTCGTCGAAAAGAATCGTTGTGGCACCGATCAGATCGATATAGGGAGTCAGCAGGGAAATCGTCTCCTTCAGGTTATCCCGGCTGACGGTGAAACTGATATCTTTGGTTCCATTCCGGCCGACCGACTGAAGAATAATATCGACGTTGATATTATGCGACGAAAGCCGTGAAAAGATTTTGAATGCCAGGCCCGGCCGATCCGGGACCCCGATGATGGAAACCCGTGCGACACCTTCGTCTTTTGCGACGCCGCTGATGAGCATTTCTTCCACTTTGGAAGCCTCCTTCACAATGGTTCCAGGTCTGCGGGTAATACTGGAAAGCACCTCAAGCTGAATTCCATACTTTTTCGCCATCTCCACAGAACGGTTGTTCAGCACCTGCGCGCCGAGAGAGGCCAGTTCCAGCATTTCATCATAGGAAATGACGCTCAGTTTCCGGGCATTTTTTACTTTTCTTGGATCCGCAGTATAGACGCCTTCCACGTCGGTGTAAATCTGACACAGATCCGCGTTCATGACCGCCGCGATGGCTACGGCGCTTGTGTCGGATCCGCCCCGTCCGAGAGTCGTCATGTCGCCGTACCGGTTAAGTCCCTGAAATCCGGCGACTATGACGATATTTTTTTTGTCCAGTTCCTTCTGAATCCGTCCGGTCTGCACACGCCGAATCCGGGCCTTTCCGTAAGCGGAACTGGTTTCAAATCCTGCCTGCCAGCCCAGAAGGGATACAACGGGGTATCCCAGCTTTTCGATCGCCATGGCAAGCAGCGCAGCGGATACCTGCTCTCCGGCAGTCAGCAGCATATCCATTTCCCGCCGGGAAGGTTCCTCGTTAATCTCTTTTGCCTTCGCTATCAGGTCATCCGTCGTATCCCCCTGGGCAGAAACAACCGCGACGACGCTGTTTCCCTTCGCGTAAGTCTTGGTAATGATGTCGGCAACATTAAAAACCCGTTTTGCGTCTGCAACGGAACTGCCTCCAAATTTCTGGACAATCAGGCCCATCCGTTTCTTCCCCCTCTGCTGATTTGGAAAATGCCGGACCGCTATTCCGTAAAAATTGCGGCACCGCCCGGATCCGCGTTTAAGGTCATCGTTTTCCAGCCCTCGATTCCCTTTTTCTTCATTCGAAGGGCGGCATGAGCTGCGAATTCTTCCGCACTGTCCGCCTCCACCATCGAAATAATGGTGGGGCCGGCGCCGCTCACATAAGTGCCGAGCGATCCAAGCTCATAACTCATCCGGAAAACGTCATCGAGATGCGCTATCAGACCGGCCCGATAAGGCTGATGGATTCTGTCCTGCACGGCGACCCGGAGATTTTCAAGTTTGCCGGAAAAAAGGGACGCGGTCATGAGGGCGGACCGCGAGAGGTTATAGACGGCATCACTGCGGGAATACTGAAGCGGCAGCACGGCGCGCGCCTTCTCCGTTTTCAGCTCAAACGGCGGAATAAAAAGCGCGAACCTGATTTTTTCAGAAACCGGCACGCTTACACTGTACACTCTCCCCGCCTCGATGGCGGAAGCCACAAGCCCTCCTTCCAGAGCCGGTGTCGTGTTGTCCGGATGTCCCTCAATTTCCGCGGCAAGATCGATCAACTCCTGCCTTTTTAACGGACTGCCCAGAAGCCGGTTCGCGCCGACGATGCCCGCCACAATACACGCGGAACTGCTCCCAAGCCCCCTCGCAATCGGGATATTGTTCAGCTGCACGATTTTAAGTCCAGGAAGATTCCTTCCACACTTTTTGTAAAGGCATTTTGCCGCCCAGAATATCAGGTTGCTTTCATCTTTCGGGACGACGACATCGTCCCTGCAGGTAATGGAAAGAGAGTCGGATTCCTCCATCCAGACTTCGTTATACATCGTAAGGGCAATTCCAAGAGAATCAAATCCTGATCCGAGATTTGCGCTTGTAGCGGGAACCTTGATTCGTATCATCGTTAACCATCCCAGCCTGTTTAAAAATTGCCAATGCGGATTGTTTCCAGAGTCTTGACGCCAAGCTTTGAGAGATTTTTAAGTTTCTGGATAATCGTTTTTTCCTTTAAAACGGGAGTGACAAACCCGATCTCATCCTTCGGCGCATTCTTGCGTGAAAGGCGCTCCACGCTCCCAAACTGGTTTTCGATATTTTTATAGGCAAGCACAATATTGTCAGTCCTTGCGCGGACAAACATGCCGACTTCGTTTTCAAGGTAGTTTTCCACGTAATCCGGAGAACCGTCTTCCCAGAAAAGGTATTTGCGCGCCTTAAAGTGTTTCACGCAGTCAATTACGTCTGCGACGACCGCGCTGGCCGTAGGAAGTTTTCCGGCTCCCCGTCCATAGAATACGACATCCCCCGTCGCGTCGCCCCGGACCTGAATTCCGTTGAAGACATCGTCTACATTGGAAAGCTGGCTTCCGCGCGGAAGAAACATCGGGCAGACGATAATCGCCACTTTGCCGTTATTCAGCTTTTTAACCATGCCGATCAGTTTGACCACGCCTCCCCAGGAGGCTGCGTATTCCACGTCGGCCGGCTTGATTTTGGAAATTCCCTCCGTATGAACCTGCTCGGGATACACGTGTTTTCCATAAGTGAGAGATGCAAGAATGCAGATCTTGCGGCAGGTATCCCACCCTTCCACGTCTTCGGAAGGATCCTTTTCAGCATACCCGAGCTTCTGCGCGAGCGCAAGGGAATCCTGGAACGAGCTTTTTTCCCGGATCATCTTCGTGAGGATAAAATTTGTGGTTCCGTTGAGGATCCCGGCAATTTCAATCACGTTGTTTGCCGCAAGGCATTGACTGATGGGCCGGATGATGGGGATTCCTCCTCCCACACTCGCCTCAAAAAGAAAATTAAGGTTGTTTTTCCGGGCTATTTTAAGAAGCTCAGCGCCTTTCGAAGCGACAAGTAACTTATTTGACGTGACGACACTTTTCCCATTCTCGAGACAGCTTTTTACATATTCGAAAGCGGGATGCAGTCCCCCCAGAACCTCGACCACAATTCGCACTTCCGGATCGCGCAGAATAGGATCAAAAGACTTTATAAATTTCTTTTCATAGGGGCTTCCGGGATAATCATGCCTGTCCAGTATGTATTTAATCCGGATTTTTTCCCTCGCACGGGAAGCGATGATGTCCGCATGCTTCTCCAGGACTTCCACCACACCGGACCCGACGGTGCCGTACCCCATGACCGCTATTTGCACCATAGACAGCTCTCCTTGTCGACCCTCTTGCCGATTTCAGAAAAAAGGCAAAACTTAAAATGCTACCTTTCAGTTTATCATTTTTCGACCGCTGATTCAACTGGAAAAATACAGATTCTGCATGATTATGGGGTATTTGATTCATTTTTATTCTGCTTTTTCCTTTCGTTCCGGCTTTCGGGGGACTGGGAGCTTTCCTGTCCGGAAGAGCTTTCCGGACTATCATGAGCGGAGCTTTCCCCTTCTTCCCGGTCTGACGACTCCGAATTCTGACTCGAAGAAGCGGTATCGCCTTCGCTGGAGCCCAGTCCGTCTCCCGAAGACTGGGTTTCGCTTTCCTGCCCTTCACTTTCCCCGTCCCCGGGGGAAGAGGATTCTTCCCCTTTCATGCTGCAGACAGACGGCATGTTGTTTTTATCGTACCAGCCGATCCCGGTTCTCTCGGTGACTCCCGGGTTGGCGAGAAGACCGCTGTCCCTGCAGAAAACGGCGGAAACGACATTCGGATCCTGCGTAATTTTTTTCTTTTCCTTTCCCTTGAGGTAAGCGGACATGATGTTCTTCCAGATTTTCTTCGCAATCGGCGTTTCATATCTGCTTAAGGATTTCGGCGTTTTATACCCGGTCCATACGCCCGCCACAGCATACGGGGTCCCCCCGACGAACCAGCTGTCCCGGTTGTCGTTGGTCGTCCCCGTTTTTCCGAATGTGTCCCATCCGCTGATATTCGCGTTGATGCCAAGGCCGTTCGTCATCACGTTGTGAAGAAGGCGGTACATGATGGAAGAAGCGGAAGAAGATATCGCCTGCGTAGGAATTTCTTTCCGGTTATCAAGGCCCTCAATCACGTTCCCGTCGTGGTCCGTCACATAATAAAAGGTATAGGGCTGATAATATTTTCCCCCGTTCCCGAAAATCTGATAGCCGGCGGTCATCTCGCGGACCGTGACGCCCTCTGTAAGGCCGCCGATCGCCATGGCCAGGGTGTTGTCCGAAGGCTCCAGGCTGGTAAAATTCAGTTTATTTTTCAGAAAGTTATAGCTCACATTCGGCGTTATGGTCTTGCAGAGCTGGACGGCGGCCGCGTTGAGGGACTGTGCGAGCGCGTAATCCACCGTGACATTCCCGTGATAGACGCGATCCGCGTTGGCGGGACCCGGTTTCCCGTCCTTCCAGTTTTCCTGGGGTTCGTCCTTCAGGATTGAGGAATAGGTGATTCTTCCGAGATTTACGGCAGGTCCGTAGTCGGCAAGAGGTTTAATCGAAGATCCCGGCTGCCGTTTGGAATCCGTCGCGAAGTTCCAGATCCGGTTGCTTTCCTTCTTGCCGCGCCCGCCGACGATGGCCATCACCCTTCCCGAATAGTCCATCGCAAAATAGCCGCCCTGCAGGTTCGGGTAGGATTTCAGAAAGGCGCTGTTGTTATTAAAGACCTTTTCCGCATCCCCCTGAAGTTCCTCATTCATCGCGCTGTAAATGTGAAGCCCGCCGTGATAGATCATGTCCACGGCCTTTTCATCCGAGATCCCGTAGGCTTCCATCAGGCGCTCCTTCACGTCCTCAAACATAGCGTCGGTATACCAGTTCCAGACGGAATTCTCGTCGACGATCGTTTCTTTTTTCTTGCCGATAAAGACCATGTGCTCGGATTCCTTCATCGCGGTCTGGTACTCGGCGTCCGTTATTTTCCCCTGCTTGTGCATCTCGCCCAGCACGATCTGCTGCCGCTTTTTATTCGCCTCCGGGTGCACCAGCGGGTTATACGCGGTCGGATTCTGCGTGATGCCCGCGATGGCAGCGCACTGGGCGATATCGCAGTCGCTGATGCTTTTCCCAAAATAAAGATTCGCGGCGGTCTCCACACCGTTGCACCCGCTTCCAAAGGGGACGACGTTGAGGTAAGCCGTCAGAATTTCGTCCTTCGAGTATTTTTTCTCCAGGTTGATCGCGCGGAAAATTTCCGTTATTTTCCGCGTCAGGCTGACTTCCTTATCGCCCGTGATGTTCTTGATGAGCTGCTGGGTGATGGAGGATCCGCCGTAACTGCCGCTGCTTTCCTCCCGGGTGAAATTAAAGAGATTCATCGCGGCGCCCAGTGTGCGGTACCAGTCGACTCCCTGGTGCTCGCGGAACCGCTTGTCCTCAATTGCGATAATCGCGTCCTGCATGGCCTTCGGGATCCTGTCCTGATCCACCCAGACCCTGTTCTCGGAACCGGAAAGGCTTGCGTATTTGACGGGAGCCGCGCTGTTGTCTCCCGGGCCGTTGACATAAATGAAACTCGTGTAGTTGAGTTTCAGCTTGTGAAGATCAAAATCAATGGAGGAATCCTTGAGGTTGAACACAAAAATGGCAAAGGACGTAAGGATCAGGACACCCGTTATGACCGCAATGGAAAGCACCGTCAGCAGAGCTTTCCCGATCATCCGGAAAATGGATTTTCCCGTTGAGATTACGTCGACGCCTGCCTTCGGCGAGCCCGCATATTTGCTGATGTCGGTTTTTCTCATGGATGCCGCCTTTCCCGGAAAAAGCAAGAGTGCTTCCGCGATATCATGTATAATCTGCCAAATTTTTCAAATTATAATCCTGAGGTGAGTCCCTTGAAAAAGATTTCCCAGATTGCGGCCTGCGCCGCGGTACTGGCCGCCGCACTCCTGATCGTGCAAAGTCCAAAATGGATGACGGAAGCTTCTTCTTCCGCACGTTCTTCTTCAAAAATAAGCAGTTCGTTTTATTCTAACTCAAATGCTTCCTCCCGTCAAGAAAGCGCCGGCACAGTGAATGCCGGCGCGGAAACGGGCGGTTCCTATGTGATACGCGAATACAACGGCCATATCGGCATATTCCGAAAGGGCGAGAAAAAGCCGTTTGCAGAACTCGAAACGGAGATTGAACTTCTGCCGGAAAAAGACCGCAAAGACCTGGAAAGCGGCATCGTCGTCCATACGATGGCGGAAGTGGAAAAAAGGATCGAGGATTACGACGGCTGAGGGAGAAAGCCTAATCCGTCTTTCGGAGAGCTGAAAGATCGTATAGCTCCCGGCTGGAGGACATGCCGGCAAAGCGATTCCCCTCAGAGCCATCGTTCCCGGAAGACCATTTCGACGAGTCCACCAGTTTCCCGTTTTTCCTCACCCATTCTGACACTTCGTCCGTTCCGCCCCCTCTGCCGCCTTCGCCGCCGAGAAGATAATAACGAATTTCGCCGTTTTCCACCATGCTTTTCAGCTTTGCTACGGTGAGCGTCCGGGTAGTTCCACTAAATCCCCCCACCGCCATGACCGGTTTTCCCGTCGAAAGGATAATCGGCTCCGCTTCGGAGGCGCTGGGAACCGCGACAAGGAATTTTTCTCCCGTGTTGTTTTGCTCCAAAAAGCGGATAAGCTCCGTGTTTCCGTCCGATCTTTCCTGTCCGGCTTCCGGCGCAGCCCCTTCCCCGCCGGCAACCCCGCCTGTCCGCATTCCGCGTCCCGCGGATTCCCCCGCGGAGGGACCGGCTGTCGGAATCACCGCGTTAAAATTGAGGTTTGCTACGGAATACCCCGTCCATACGGCGGGCGCAGTCAGAAGCCCCGCAAAGGCGATTCCCGCGAGAACCGCGCTCAATTTTCCCCTTCCCGCTTTTGCGGAAGTCCGCGGCAGCACACGAAGCAGGGTGAGAATCAGGGCCGGAATTCCGGCGGCGGAAAGGACGGCGGGAATGAGTATCTCCTCGTGAAACGCGTATTCTTTCAGCATGACGGCTTCCACGGCCGCCGTTACCGCCAGCGCGGCCGGGAGGAGAAAACCCGACGCGCCCTTCCCCGGGTACAGCTTCCCCATCAGGCTAAAGCCAATCCCGCAGAGAGCGGCAAGAAACGGGGCCATCACCGAAAGGTAATACGGGTGGAAAAATTCCGAAACGCTGAAATAGACTGCCATCGTCAGGGTGGA
>DAITAP010000038.1:0-13536 GCA_036824225.1 Caproicibacter sp.
GATTTCATCGCTGCGGACCACGCGGATATCCGGATAGAAGACCCCGACCCGGTGGCTTAAGTTATACGTAAAGCTGTCATAATTGTCCAGAAGCAAAATCATAATTTTTCCGCCCCCCGAATGGCGTCGAGCACGGCCCGCGCCTTGTTCGCCGATTCCATAAATTCTTTTTCCGGGTCGCTGTCCGCCACGATTCCCATTCCCGCCTGCACGTAAACCTTCCCTCCCCGGAACAGAGCCGTCCGGATCGCGATGCAGGTGTCGATATTCCCGTCAAATCCAAGATACCCGATGGCCCCGCCGTATACCCCGCGTTTCACATTCTCCAGTTCGTCGATTATCTGCATTGCCCTGATTTTCGGGGCTCCGGAAAGCGTTCCGGCAGGCAGGGCGGAAAACAGGGCGTCCACGGCGGTTTTGTCGCTTCGAAGTTTTCCCCTTACCTCGCTTACCAGATGCATGACCTTGGAAGCGCGTTCGACATGCATGAAATCACGGACCTCGACCGTCCCGAACCGGCAGACACGCCCCACGTCGTTCCGCCCAAGGTCAACCAGCATCGTGTGTTCGGCACGTTCCTTTTCGTCGGAAAGGAGATCCTGTTCCAGCTTTCTGTCTTCCTCTTCGCTTTTTCCGCGCGGCGCTGTTCCCGCAATGGGCTTGTTGGTAACCACGCCGTCCTCCACGCGAATGAGCATTTCCGGAGAGGCGCCGGCGATCTGATAGTCCGGAGCCTGAAAATAATATAGATAGGGAGAAGGATTCTCCGAACGGAGCAGCCGGTATACGGAAAACGCGTCCGGCGGATTTTCCACCTCAAAACGCTGGGAAGGCACCACCTGGAAGATGTCCCCCGCGCGGATATACCGCTTTGCTTTCTCAATTTTCCGAATAAATTCCGTTTTGGAAACGTTGGAGCGGACGGCGGAAACACCCCTCTTTTTTTCAGGCCGCGCGCCGGGATTTGGTGTCGGAAACTCCCGGGCCGCCCCCCGGCTGATTTTCTCAATGAGTTCCTCCGCCCGTTTCCCGCAGGCTTGATACTGCCGCCTTAAATCCGATTTTCGGTTTACATGCAGGATAATATAGATTTTCGCGCTGAGATGGTCAAAAGCTATCACCTCATCGTACCTGTGAAGGATACAGTCCGGCATTTTAAGATCGTCGCATGGCGGATTACCCAGCTTTTTTTCCAGAAAACGAAGCATGTCATACCCAAAATATCCCGCAAAGCCGCCCGTAAAGCGCGGATATCCGGGAAAACACGGCGACCGGTATTTCGATAAACAGGAATTCAGGAACTTTGTCGGATCCCCAAGGGGTTCTGCCCTGGAAACGCCGTCCGACGTTTCCGTAACCACCCTGTTCCGGACAACAATTTCCGATTTTGGATGTACCCCGATAAACGAGTAGCGTCCCCATCGCTCAGACCTTTCTACGCTTTCCAGAAGAAAGCAGTTTTCCGAGCTGCCTTTCAAAGCGGAGAAAATCCCAACCGGCGTGCCGAAGTCCATCAGGGCAGGAAAGAACAGGGGCACTGTCTGGTAAGTTTCAAGCAGGGTTTCTGCTGTGTCAATCGGCGGATACATCACAAGTTCACTCTCTTTCCAAACTGATTTCCGGCAGAATCCGAAATAATTTTTTCCATGTTCTGCGGATTCCTCGGCGTTTTAAAAATAAAAAAAGTCCACCGTCCCCCTTAAGGGACGATGGACTCGTGGTGCCACCCTCATTCAGGAACAACAAATGTTCCCCTCACAAAGGATACTCTGCACCGTCAATCTCAATCAGGTACGCCGTGACAACGCATGAATACCCTTCCGCTGTAACGTGCGTACACGGCGGCAGATACCGGGGAAACCCCTTTCTCCGCGCTCCTCACAAATCCATTCACAGCCGCCGCGTGTACCCGGCTCTCATCGTTACCGGGCTCTCTGGAACACCAGTATGACTGCTACTTGCCTTTGCTCTCAGGATTTTTTCTATTGACCCAATTATAGAGAGGTGCTTTCCATTTGTCAAGGTTTCTTTCAAAATTTTCTAAATCAAGCCTGCCTTCCTAAATTCCACTTCCCCCGCGGGGGGAGTGAAATCATAAGCTTTTTCTGTCGCGACAGGACCATACCGTCTCCCCTTATAAACAAGAATCGATTCAAGTTTCCATTATTCTGATTCCCCGGTACCGTGGCGTTTTTCACCGCAGCTTTCCGGAAAAAGAGCGGATGTTTGGCAACATTGCGCATTGATTATGAGAATAATCTGTATTATCATATTCTTAAAAAGAGAAGGGGATTTTTAAAGTGAAGAAACTGTTTGCCGAATTCCGCGCGTTTGCAAGGAAAGGGGATGTCATGGAGCTTGCCGTCGGCGTCGTGCTTGGCGGAGCTTTTAACGCGGTTATTTCCTCGTTTGTCAAGGATATTATCATGCCCGCGCTCAGCATTGTGCTCGGCAGGATTAATGTCGCGGACCTGAAACTGACCATCCCGGGTCTTCTGGGATCCGCTGACATTGTGCTCACTTATGGTCTTTTCCTGCAGGCGGTCATTAACTTCTTTGTCATCGCGTTTTCTCTTTTCCTCAGTATCCGGCTTATCAGCCGGACAAAAAAGCGGCTCAAAGGCCGGGAATCGGGGAAAAATCCGGAAAAGGGACCTTCCCTGTCAAAATCGGAAGAACTTCTGACCGAAATCCGCGATCTGCTCGCGACCAGTCAGAAAGACGAATGATTCTGTTTCCGTACCTGGAAAACGAGGATCCTGCCGCGTCCCGGGACGGCGCGGCAGGATCCTTTCTTTCTGTTCCGGGCGAAAGGCGTTCCCTGTTTACCAGGAACAGCAGGTGAAATCGGGGTCACACCGTCTTTTCCCGTTCAGTCTTTCCGCTTTGTTCCCATCCTGCGGAATCTTTGATAGCGTTTCTGGAGAAGAACGCCCGTCTCCATTTCCATTTTCCGAGAAAGGGTTTCATGGAGATCCTTTTTTAAGACACGGTACACGTTTTCGCTGCCTCCCGTTTCCGGAATCACGCGTTCGATCACTTTCATCCTCCAGAGATCATCCGCCGTGATTTTCAAGCACCGGGAAGCTTCTCTGACTCTGGAGCTGTCCTTCCACAAAATGCTGGCGCACCCCTCCGGTGAAATGACGGAGTAGCAGGCGTTTTCCAGCATCCAGACTTCGTCGGCAACGGCGAGCGCCAGGGCGCCTCCGCTTCCGCCTTCTCCGACAAATACGGACAGAATGGGCGTCCGGAGCCCGGACATTGCCATGAGATTTTCGGCGATGGATTCCCCTTCCCCGCGCTCTTCGGCGGAAATCCCGCAGGAAGCCCCCGCCGTATCCACAAAACAGACGACGGGTCTGTGAAATTTCTCCGCGAGCTTCATCTGGCGTAAAGCTTTGCGGTAGCCCTCCGGATGCGCGGAGCCGAAATTGCGGAATATTTTCTCTTTGGTGCTTCCGCCTTTTTCATTTGCAATGACGGTAACCGGCATATCCTCAAGGCGGGCGATTCCCGCGACGATCGCCGGGTCGTCCCCGAACCTGCGGTCCCCGTGCATTTCCATAAAGCTGGTAAAGATATTCCGAATATAGCAGAACCCGGAAGGTCTGCCCTTCGCGCGGGCAGCCTTTAGTCTTTCATACGCTTCCATCGGTAAATCAAGTCCTTCCCGCAGAAAGCGAAAGCAGCTTTGACAGATACTCTTTCAGGCTGCCCCGCGGAACGATATCGTCGATAAAACCTTTTTTCAGGAGAAACTCCGCCTTCTGAAAGCCGGGAGGAAGCTTCTGTCTTATGGTCTGCTCAATGACACGCGGGCCGGCAAACCCAATCAGAGCCCCCGGTTCCGCCAGGATGACGTCCGCCTCCATGGCAAAACTGGCCGTCACGCCGCCCGTTGTGGGGTCGGTCAGCACGGCGGCATACAGGTTTCCGGCGCCGCTGTGCCGCCAGACGGCGGCGCTTGTTTTTTCCATCTGCATGAGGGAAAGGATCCCCTCCTGCATGCGCGCCCCGCCGGAAGCCGTGAACCCGACAACAGGAAGTGATTTTTCCAGCGCGTACTCAAAAAGCCGGGTTATCTTTTCTCCGACCACGGTTCCCATGCTTCCCATCATGAAATTCGGTTCCATGGAAAAAAGGCAGACGGGAAATCCTCCGATTTTTGCCGTCCCGCAGACAACGGCCTCGGTTTCCCCGCTCTGGAGCCTTGCGTGCCAAAGCTTTTTTTCATAGTCCGGGAACCCGATCGGGTTGCCGGAGGACAGGGTTATGTCCCTTTCCCGAAACGACCCGCCGTCCGCAATCAGCCGGATGCGGTCCCGGGCTTTCATGCGGAAATGATAACCGCATTCTGGACAGACCAGAGCGTTTTTTTCCAAATCCTCTCGAAAAAGAATGGATCTGCATTCCGGGCAGGAGATGCAGATGGTTTCCGGGATATCCGCTTTATTCTTTTTATTTCGAAGCATACCGTACCATTCAAGAGGATTTGCCGGCTTTTTAAACAGGTTTTTTTTCATCATGTTTTTTCCTGGTCTCCTCCAGCCTATCCAGAAAATCCGTATGATAGCGGCCTGACCGGAACTCCGGGTTTGCGAGAATCTCCCTCTGAAGGTCGGCATTGGTATCCACGCCGCCGATCACCAGCTCGCAGAGCGCGGCCTGCATCTTGCGGATCGCTTCAACCCTGGTCGGGGCGTGGACAATGAGTTTTCCGATCAGGGAATCATAACAGGGCGGCACGGTATAGTCCTGAAACAGCGCGGTGTCAAACCGGACAAAAGGGCCTCCGGGAATATGAAGCAGCGTGACTTTTCCAGAGCTCGGACGGAATCCCTTTTCCGGATTTTCCGCGTTGATGCGGCATTCGATGGCGTTTCCGCGGATGGAAACATCCTTCTGCCCAAAGCTCAGCGGAATCCCGGCGGCAATGCGGATCTGCCACTTGACCAGGTCGATCCCGGTTTCCATTTCCGTCACGGCATGCTCGACCTGAAGCCGGGTATTCATTTCCATAAAATAGATATGATTGCGGTCATCCACCAGAAATTCCACCGTCCCCGCGTTCCGATAACCGACCGCTTCCGCGGCGCGGACGGCATATCCGGCTATTTTTTCCCGTGTTTTGGAATCCAGGGCAGGCGCCGGACTCTCTTCGAGCAGTTTCTGATGCTTTCTCTGGATGGAGCAGTCTCGCTCGCCGAGAACAACGGTGCGTCCCCCGCTGTCGCAGAGGATCTGCGTCTCCACGTGCTTTGCCGGGAAAAGATATTTTTCCAGATAAACCGCGCTGTCCCCGAAATTTACCCCCGCTTCCGCGGAAGACATGTCAAACGCCTCCGGAAATTCCTCCTTTGACCGGACAAGTCGGATTCCGCATCCTCCGCCTCCGCTTCTTGCCTTAATGAGGAGGGGAAACCCGATTTTTTCGGCTTCTTTTTCCGCTTCCTCCCGGCTTTCGAACGCGCGGCTTCCCGGTATCACCGGGATTCCCGCGGCCTTCATGGTTCTTCTCGCCATATCCTTGTCCCCCATTCTGGCGATGACGCCGGAAGGAGGACCGATAAAAACAAGATTGCATTTTTCACAGAGCTCCGCGAACCTCGCATTTTCGGAAAGCAGGCCGTATCCCGGGTGAACTGCTCCCGCCCCCGTCGCTTCGGCCGCCGAAAGAACCGCCGTCATATTAAGGTAACTGTCCCTCACCCTGGCTGGTCCGATGCAGATGCTCTCGTCCGCGAGGCTGACCGGGAGAGAATCCCGATCCGCCTCGGAATACACCGCCACCGTCGCGACACCCATTTCCCTGCACGCCCGGATAATTCGGACCGCGATCTCTCCCCGGTTCGCTATCAGGATTTTTGAGAACAAGGCGCCTCCCCCTTTTCTCTCGGCATCAGGGCAAAGGAAAGCTCCGCGCTCACGGCTGTCTGGCCGTTCACGCTTCCGCGCCCTTTCGCAAAATAAAACGGGGGATGGCTCCGAAGCAGGCTGCACTCCATTATCAGGGTGTCTCCCGGTTTTACCTTCCTGCGGAACCGGACCCTGTCCAGCCCCGCAAAAAGCGGGATCGACCCTTTTACCCTGTCAGAAAGAAGCATGCAGCAGTTCTGAGCCAGCATCTCGCAGAGGATGACCCCCGGTACGATGGGCATCCCCGGAAAATGGCCCTCAAGAAACCATTCCCCGCCTTTTACGGTATAGCTTCCAACCGCGAGATTCTCCCCCTTTCGGTCCGCTTCGTCCAGAAGGAGCATCGGTCCGCGGTGCGGAAGGATTTTCATAAGTTCTTCCCGGTTCATCCAAAATTCCTCCGTTTCTCCGCGCGGATTTTTATTTTCCGCGCCGCGCGGGAACGCGGAAATCACGCTTTCAGGATATCTTAAACAGGGTCTGTCCGTATTCCACGACGGATCCGCTTTCCGCGCAGATTTCGGCGACTTTTCCGTCCCGGTCGGAGCTGACCTCATTCATCAGCTTCATCGCTTCGATCACGCAGACAGTATCCCCTTTCCGGATGGTGCTTCCCACTTCGACAAACGGTTTGCTCCCCGGAGACGGCGCCAGATAGAAAACGCCGACCATCGGGCTTCTGATCTCCTGATAAACCGGGCCGCCTGTCCCGCCTCCATCTTTTTTCCCGCAGTCTTCCATGGCTTCCGGGATCCTTCTCCCGGGCGGATCCTCCGTGGGCGCGGGCCGGGGCGGGCGTTTCTCGAGCTTGACCTTTTCGTCCTTGTCCGCGACTTCCAGACTGGTAAGGCCCGCTTCCTCCATAATCTTCACAAGAGAACGGATTTCCTCAACTTTCATCTTCTGCCTCCCGCTTTTTAAAAAAGAGGTCTACCGCTCCGGGTTCCGGAACGCGAGGCACGCGTTGTGCCCTCCGAACCCGAGACTGGTGGAAAGAGCATAATCGGCTTTCGCCATCCTCGCCCGGTTCGGGACATAGTCGAGATCGCATTCCGGATCTTTGACCCGGTATCCGATCGTCGGGGGAATGACGCCGGTTTTCAGGGCGAGGACACACGCGATGGCCTCCGCCGCGCCGGTCGCGCCGAGCATGTGGCCCGTCATGGATTTTGTCGAACTGATAAGCGCCGCGCGGGCCTGCGGGCCGAGCGCCCTTTTAAAAGCGAGAGTCTCGGTCTTGTCGTTCAGCGGCGTTCCGGTTCCATGGGCGTTGATATAAATCTTCGCGTCCGGCGGAATCCCCGCTTCCATGACGGCCAGGCGAACTGCCTTTGCCGCCCCGATTCCGTCCGGCTGGGGCGCCGTCATATGGTAGGCGTCGTTGGTATTTCCGTAGCCGCAGATTTCACCATACAGGTTCGCGCCGCGGTTTACGGCGTGCCGGTATTCCTCCAGAATCAGAATCGCGCCGCCTTCCCCCATCACGAACCCGCTCCGCTCCCGGTCAAACGGGATGGACGCGCGGCTTGGATCCGAAGCCTTCGACAGAGCCATGCAGTTGGTAAAGCCCGCCACGGCGAGGCCATTGATGGTCGCCTCCGCCCCGCCGGTGATGACGGCGTCCGCTCCGCCGGACTTTATCAGCCGGTACGCTTCCCCCACGCAGTGGGCGGACGTCGCGCAGGCAGTCACAATGCACATCGAGGGACCTTCGGCGTGATATCTCACCGCGATATTTCCGGCCGCGATGTTGGCGATAAGCTTCGGGATGAAATACGGGGAAACTTTCCGGGGCCCCCCCGCGTTCAGTTTGGTGCATTCCTCGATAAAGGTTTTCATGCCGCCGATGCCGGATCCCACATAGACTCCCAGCCGATCCGGCGATACCCTGCCTTCAATTCCGCTGTCCTCCATGGCCTCGGCGGCCGCCGCCATGGCATATTGGCAGTAAAGATCCGTTTTCCGCAGCATGGGTTTTTCCAGATAATCTTCCGGATGAAAATCCCTGACTTCCGCCGCCAAGTGGACCTTATATCCGGAAGCGTCAAATTTTGTGATGGGCCCGATGCCGTTTTTTCCGGAGATCAGCCCATTCCAGAAAGTCTTTACGTCGTTTCCAAGGGGTGTGACAGCCCCCATGCCCGTAACTACTACCCGTCTTTCCATCTTGCATTCCCCACTTTCCGAGAGTCCAGTTTCCCGGCGTTCCGAGAGGCTTTTTTAAAGGCCGGGAAAGGAATCAGATGCAGAGCCCTCCGTCGACGCGGATGACTTCCCCCGTCACATAGCGGGATCCGTCCCCCGCGAGAAAGGCGACAAGCTCCGCTACGTCCCCGGGCTGCCCGGCCCGTTTCATCGGAATGGACGAAATGACGGCGTCCGCCGCTTCCTTCCTCATCTGCCGCGTCATATCCGTATCGATAAAGCCGGGGGCCACGGCGTTGCAGGTCACGCCCCTCGACGCGAGCTCCCTCGCCACCGATTTGGTCAGGCCGATAAGGCCCGCCTTCGCAGACGCGTAGTTAGACTGTCCCGCGTTCCCGTGAATTCCCGCGACGGAACTGATATTGATGATTCTTCCGCTTTTCTGGTGAAGAAACCTGCGGCTTACGTGGCGGATCATATTAAAGGCGCCTTTGAGGTCCGTCGACACGACGGCGTCAAAATCCTGTTCCTTCATGGCGGCGACAGGCCCGTCCCGCGTAATGCCCGCGTTATTGACTAAAATATCGATTTTTCCAAAATCGGAAAGAATTCTTTTCACAAGCTCCCCCGTCGCGGAAAAATCGGAAACATCGCACCGGTACGCCCGGATCCGCACGGGGAAAGCCCCCGCTTCTTTCAGGGTCTTTTCCGCCGCCTGCTCGTTTCCGGCATAAACCACGGCAACGTCCGCTCCGATGGAGGCAAGCTTGATGGAAATCGCGCGGCCGATGCCCCGCGATCCCCCCGTCACGACTGCGACACGGTTTTTCAGACTCATTCTGATTCCTCCAGTCCGAGGGCGGCGGCCGTCTCCCTCAAAGTCTTTTCGTCTTCCACATGAAAGACACGGGCCCCGGGAAGTGTCCGGCGCACCAGGCCGCTCAGGACTTTTCCCGGCCCCGTTTCGATAAAAGTGTGAATTCCTTCCCGATTCATTTTCTGAAGGATCCTTTTCCAGTACACCGGATGGTTGACCTGAAGGGCGGCGGTTTCCCGGATTTCTTCCGGTCGACCGCCGTACGGCTCCGCAAGATAATCCGAGTAGACCGGAAATCTGGGCGCGGAAACCGGGACGGTCCTTAACTCCGCCCTCAGTTTTTCGGCGGCCGGATCCATAAACGGGGAATGAAACGCTCCGCTTACCGCAAGGGGCACAGCCCTTCCGCCCGCGTCCGCGGCCGCTTTCAAAAACTCCTCCCGCTCTTCCCTGCCGCCCGCGACGGCGATCTGGCCGGGGCAGTTATAATTGACCGGATAGACATGACGGAACCGCCCGCAGATTTCTTCGACCATTTTGTCGGAAAGCTTCAGCACGGCCGCCATAAATCCCGGTCTTTCTCCCGCGGCGTCGTCCATGAGCCGCCCCCGGCTGCAGACAAGCGAAAAACCGTCTTCCGGGGAAAATACGCCCGCAAAGGAAAGCGCGGCGATTTCCCCGAGCGAAAACCCCGCGGCCGCCGACGGGACGGCGCCCGCTTCCCTGAGCGCTTCCGCCGCCGCGAGATCGACGCTGTAGACGCACGGCTGGGTATTTGCCGTAACGGACAGGGCCTTTCTGCTTCCGGAAAAGCACTGGCGGGAAGTGCCGGGCCGTATCCGGTCGGCAAGGCGGAAGATTTCCGCCGCCGCTCCGGAAGTCCCGCAGAGGGATTTCCCCATTCCGGGATACTGAGCGCCCTGGCCGCTAAAAAGAAACGCTACTTTATCCATTTCTTCGCGCCGTCCAGAATCTGTTCCGCTTCCCCGAAGATTTCCCGGATAATCTCCGAGGCAGTCTGTTCCTTATGGATCATGCCGGCGTCCTCACCCGCGAGAAAACAACCGTTCTCCGCGTCGCCCATGCGGGCTGCCTTCCGGAGAGCGCCGGACCCGAATTTTTCCAATTCTTCTTTTGTCACGGTCAGCTCCGCTTCTTTTTTCGCGAAGGCGCGGGAAAACGGCGTCTTGAGGGAGCGGACCGGATCGCCGAATTTTTGCCCGGTTACGATGGTATCAAGCTCTCCGGCCTTCAGCACTTTCCGCTTATAAACCGGGCTGATGGTGCATTCCTTCGCGACAAGGAATCTCGTCCCGGCCTGAACCCCCTGCGCTCCCAGCATCAGAGCCGCCGCGACGCCCCTGCCGTCGGCGATGCCGCCGGCGGCGAGCACCGGGATATGGACGGCGTCCACAACCTGTGGCACCAGCGCCATCGTGTGGATCCTTCCGATATGGCCCCCGCTCTCAGCCCCTTCGGCGATGACGGCGCAGGCCCCGCGCTTTTCCGCGAGGCGGGCGAACCCGGCCGAAGCCACCACCGGAATGACACGGATTCCCGCCTTCCGCCACGCCGGCATGTATTTTCCGGGATTTCCGGCCCCCGTCGTCAGAATTGGTACATGTTCCTCGATGACCGTCCGCGCGACTTCGTCGACGTACGGGCTCATCAGCATCACGTTGACTCCGAACGGCTTCCGGGTCATTTCACGGCATTTCCGGATCTCCGCCCGGAGCTGCTCTCCGTTCGAATTCATCCCGGCGATAATCCCAAGTCCTCCCGCGTTGGAAACCGCGGAAGCGAGCGGCGCGTCCGACACCCACGCCATGCCCCCCTGGAAAATCGGATACTCAAGATTCAGCAGATCACATAGAGAAGTTCTTATCATCCCAAAAGCCTCCCGTTTCCATCAGCCCCAGCGCAGGACGCAGGCGCCCGAGGTCAGTCCCCCTCCGAACGCCACCAGGGCAAGAATATCCCCTTTCCGGAACCTGTTCCCGCGGTTCATCTCGTCCATCAGGGTAGGAATCGCCGCCGAGGAAATGTTTCCGTGCGATGAAATATCGCAGCAGTAACGTCCGGCGGGAATATCGAGGCGCTTCGCCGCCGCCTCGATAATTCTCAGGTTCGCCTGATGCGGCAGGACATAGTCGACGCTGCTCTGGGAAATCCCCGCGTCCTTAAGGACCGCCTTAAGCTGCCCCGCCATTTCGCTGACGGCGAATTTATAGACCTCTCTTCCGTGCATCGTCAGGACGGAATCCGGGCACGGAGCCCGGTTAAACGGGGAATGCCCGCTGACATTCGGAATAAACATCACATTAGGATCCCCTTTCGCGGCGACGCGGATGGAAAGGAGGTTGTCTCCTTCCCCGAGAACCGCCGCTCCCGCCCCGTCCCCAAACAGAACGCAGGTAGAGCGGTCTTTCCAGTCGAGCAGTTTCGACATGTTTTCACAGGAAACGATCAGCATCTTTTTTACGCGTCCTCGCGCGAAAAAGCCGGCTGCCACGTCAAGCGCGTAAAGGAATCCCGTGCAGGCCGCGTTGAGATCAAAGGCGGGGCAGCGCGCCCCCAGCCTCTTCTGGAGGACGCACGCGAGCGACGGCGTAAAATAATCCCCGCGAATCGTCGTGCAGATGATTCCGTCCAGGCTCTCAGCGTCCGTCCCGGCGCTTTCGAGCGCTTTCCTCGCGGCGGATTCCGCCACGTCGCTTATCGTCTCATCCGTACAGACGTAACGGCTTTTAATTCCCGTCCTCGTGTAAATCCATTCGTCGGTCGTATCCAGAAAACGCGCGAGATCGTCGTTTGTCTTGGAACAGGCAGGATGCGCGCTCCCGGTCCCGATTATTTTAAAAGTCATGGCACCCCCCGGATTCCGCATTGGTCCGTCCCTCACGGGAAACCGGAATCCCTCTGACTGACTATGCTTTTTCAAAGGTTCCATCCTCGAAAGCTTAAGCGCGCCCCGGGACCGTGACCGGACGGTCCTTCTGCTTTCTGTGCGCTTTCATGAATTTCCGGGAATTTTTCGGGCATATTCTGGCGGCCATTTCCCGAAGCTTGTATTTCTGGATTTTCCCGCTTGCCGTCGTCGGAAAGGAGTCCATAAACTTTACGTATCTCGGGATCTTATGCTTCGCGAGGTGACTTCCCACATAATCGCGCACCTCGTCTTCCGTAAGGGAAGCGCCTTTTTTCAGAATAATGCACGCCATCAGTTCTTCCCCGTATTCTTCGTCCGGAACGCCGATGACCTGAACGTCCTGAATCGCCGGGTTCGTATAAAGAAATTCCTCAATTTCCTTCGGATAAATATTTTCTCCCCCGCGGATAATCATATCCTTGATTCTCCCGGTAATCCGGTAATAGCCGTTCTCGTCGACCGCCGCGAGATCCCCGGAATGGAGCCAGCCGTCCCGGTCGATCACTTTCCGGGTCTCTTCCGGTTGTTTATAGTAGCCACGCATGGTGTTATAGCCGCGCGAGCAGAATTCACCGGAAACGTTCACGGGCTGGCGCTTTCCCGTCACGGGGTCAATGATTTTGACTTCCACGCCGGGCATCCGCTTCCCGACGGTGCGGATTCGCAGTTCCAGAGGATCATGAACCGTCGTCATCGTGCACGCCGGGGAAGCCTCCGTTTCGCCGTAAGTGATGGTAATTTCCCGCATCCCCATTCTTTCAATCACCTGCCGCATCACCTTTTCCGGGCAGGGAGAACCGGCCATGATGCCCGTGCGGAGTTTCGGAAAGCGGTAGCTGGAAAAATCCGGGTGCTCCAGCATGGCGATAAACATCGTGGGAACTCCGTGCACCGCCGTACACCCCTCCTCCTCGATCGCCTTCATCACGGAAGTCGGCCGGAAATACTCCACCGGCACCATGGAGGCCGCGTGGGTCAGGCAGGCCATAACGCCCAGCACAAGGCCGAAGCAGTGAAAAAACGGAACCGTGATGCACAGCCTGTCCTCTTCCGTGAATTTCATGCAGTCGCCGATCGCCTTGCCATTGTTCACAATATTGGAATGGGTCAGCATCACACCTTTTGGAAAGCCCGTAGTGCCGGACGTATACTGCATATTGATGACGTCCTGCGGGGATAGCGAGTTTTCGACGGCCCGGTATTCCTCTTCGCTATAGGAATTCCCCTTTCTGAATAAATCCGCGAACCGGAACGCCCCCGGGACGTCCCGGTTTCCGACATAAACAATGGTTTTAAGAAAAGGGAGATCCGGTTCCGAAAGATTTCCCGGGCTGCTTCTTGGAAGGCTTGGGCAGAGATCGTTTAAAATCTCTATGTAATCCGTACCCTTAAACCCATCCGTCAGCACGAGGGCCCTGGAATCGGACTGCTTCAGCAGATACCGGAGTTCATATTTTTTATAGCTCGTGTTGACCGTTACAAGAACCGCCCCGATTTTGGCCGTCGCGAACAACGTGATAAGCCATTCCGGGACATTGGCTGCCCAGATGGCCACATGATCCCCCTTTCGGATCCCGGCGGAAAGAAAACCCTTTGCCGCGCGGTCGCATTCGTCGCGGAATTCTCTCCAGGTCCTGCAGTAGGGCCTGTCATTGTACTTGACGGCGATCCTGTCCGGATATTTTTCTGCCACTCTGTCAAGGAGCCTGCCAATCGTACAGTCAAT
>DAITAP010000038.1:13546-14192 GCA_036824225.1 Caproicibacter sp.
ATGTTGGAAAATCTTTCCTTTCTTTTCTGATTTTATTTCAGCCATTTTCGTCCGCTGACAGCTGTTCCTGTATCTATTTATTTATATTACTACATACAATTATTGTAACTGTATTATAGCATCATTTCTTGGGAAATAAAGTATAAATTTGGATCTGGAATTAATTTTGTATATTATAATATTTCTTATAAACATGTATGATATATTCTATTTAAATTGTCTATATTTACAAATAATACTTTCCATATCGGATATTAAATAAATTTTACACCTTATAAAGCGGCAAAATAAAAATACAAAATTCGATTTGTGTCATAATTTTAGACAGATATCCCCGGATAGCCGAGGCGGCCGTCACGGACCCGTTTTGCGGCTGGGCAGCATTACAAGCCTTTTTCCAGGAAACGGTCCGTCCCCTTCTTCGGATTTTACCCGGGATGATCTTTAGCCCGGCATGGGCTCACCGAACTCCGGGACTTTCGCCGGGTTCCGTCTCTCGGCGGACGCCGCTGCCGCCCGGGCACGCAGACAAAAAAGGCTCCGGAAAATCCGGAGCCTTTTTTTGCGCTCTCTTCTCTTTTGGACAGTTCGAAGTTCTCCAAAAACAAGAGTCAAAAAGTGTGGGATAAAATGGTATAATATTTAC
>DAITAP010000039.1:0-212 GCA_036824225.1 Caproicibacter sp.
ATCCTGACGGCGGTGCGCCTCTTCCCGGCGCACCGCCGTCAGGATTTCCGCCGGAAGAAAGAGACGCCCGGTCCCCATCTTCCCGAAGAGTGCCCGACGGTCTTTCCCCGCCGGCAAAATCCGGATTCCCGTTTCCGGACCCGCCGCCGAAGAAATTTCTCATCTGGCCGAAAATGCGCTCTACGCCGTTGTACTGAAACGCGAGCTCCAGT
>DAITAP010000039.1:225-8929 GCA_036824225.1 Caproicibacter sp.
GAGCTGTTGTCGACATACGGCCGGTTCTCCGCCGGCGTCAAATCCACCGCCGCGGACCAGGACAGCGAAACGGCGACAAGGACCAGAAGGGCCGCCCCCAGGGAAAGCAGTTTTTTCCGGAGACGCATTCCCGGCACAAACAGGAAGGCCGCCGCGAGAGCGGGAAGAATGAGATACGCCTCGAGCGACTTCGCGTTATAGGCTACTCCGAGGAAAACCATCGACAGAATCAGATAACCCGTCTTTTTCTCTTCCACCGCCCGGAACATCGCCCAGGCGGAGCAGACCATGAAAAAGATCAGGATGGAATCCGTGTTGTTTGTCTTGCTGATCACAATGAAAACGGGGGAAAGTGCGAGCACAAGGGCGGAAATCAGCCCGGCCGTCTCCCCAAACGGACGCCTGACCGTTCGATAAAGGATCCACACCGTCCCAACCGCCGCCAGGCAGTTCGGAAGGATCAGGCTCCAGCCGTAAAATCCGAAGATCTTCGCAAACGCCGCCTCTACCCAGAGCGAAACGGGAGGTTTGTCCACCGTCACCCATCCGCCCGGATCCAGCGAGACAAAGAAAAAATTTTTCCAGCTTGTCAGCATGCTTTTGACGGAAGCAGCGTAAAATTCGTTGCTGTACCCGAGCTTCCAAATCTTGAATACTGTCAGAAACGCAGAAAGAATCAGAATGAGAACAAGAAATACCCTCGAATAATTAATTTTTGCGGTTTTTTTCACGCTCTGCATGATTTCACTCTCCGAATGCAATGACTTTTCTGCCTTTCAGATTAGGCGGAAATTATTTTCAAAGCATGAACAGCCCGTAAAAATTCCAAACTTAAAATATTAAATTACAATGAGAGACCGCGGGGGAAAATCCTGAAAAAAAGATCCATTCCGAAAATTCCCTTGAATTTTTCGAACCCCCTCTTGACAAAACGCCGCGGACCGGATATAGTAAAGGTGCACCCCACCCAGGGTGTGGAGGTTATGCCAGATGAAACAGAAATTTAATGTGACCGGGATGTCCTGCTCGGCCTGTGCCGCCGCCGTGGAAAAAAGCGTCGGGAAGACAGCGGGCGTCCGTTCTGTCAATGTCAGTCTGCTGACAAACAGCATGACGGTCGATTACGACCCGGAGAAGACGGAAGAAAGCGGGATTTTAAAGGCTGTGGAACGCGCCGGATACGGGGCCTCGGTGATGGGCAGGAAAGCAGAGGCCCGGGACCGGGCTCCGGAAAACGCCGTTTCCCCGGCGGAGAAAGCGCGCAGGGCGATGAAAAAGCGCCTGACGATCTCGATCCTTTTCTGGATTCCGCTGATGCTTCTCGCGATGATTCCAATGCTTTCCATGAGGTTCGGGTTCCCGGCGCCGAAATGGATTCAGACTTCGTTTATGGGGACGGAAAACGGCGCGGTCTTCGCGCTGACGCAGTTTTTGCTGCTCCTTCCCATTCTCTTTGAAAACCGCAGTTATTACAGGAACGGCTTTGGAGCCCTCTGGCGCCGGGCCCCGAACATGGATTCGCTTATAGCGCTCGGTTCTTCCGCCGCCGCCGCGTACGGGGTTTTCGCCCTTTTCCGCATCGGATACGGCCTTGGGCACGGGGACCCGGCCATGGCGGAAAAGTATCTGAACGAACTTTACTTTGAGTCGGCCGGAACGATCCTCACGCTGATCACGGTCGGAAAATACCTTGAGGCGCGCTCAAAAGGCAAGACGACGGAGGCCATCACCCGCCTCATGGATCTCGCTCCCAAGAAGGCCGCCGTGGAGCGCGGAGGCCGGGAGATTGTCATCCCGGTCGAGGAAATCACCGTCGGAGACGTCGTCGTCGTCCGGCCCGGGCAGAGCATTCCCGTGGATGGTACCGTGTTGGAAGGGGTTTCCTCCGTGGATCAGTCCGCCCTGACGGGGGAAAGCATTCCCGTGGAAAAGCAGCCGGGGGACAAAGTGTCCGCGGCGACGGTCAACAAGGCCGGGTTTCTTAAATTCCGCGCGGAGAAAGTCGGAGCCGACACAACCCTGTCCCAGATTATCCAGCTTGTGGAAGACGCGGCCTCCTCGAAAGCGCCGATTCAGAAAATGGCGGATAAAATCAGCGGCGTTTTCGTCCCCATCGTGATTCTGATCGCGCTGATTTCCGGGGCGGCGTGGCTTTTCTGGGGCATGCCGTTTGAGTTCGCCCTTTCCATCACGATAGCCGTTCTGGTAATTTCCTGCCCATGCGCTCTGGGCCTCGCGACGCCTGTAGCCATCATGGTGGGGACAGGGCGCGGCGCCGCGAACGGCATCCTGATAAAATCGGCTGAAGCGCTGGAAACCGCTCATACGGTGCGCACTGTCGTCCTTGACAAAACCGGCACGGTTACGGAAGGAAAACCCCGCGTCACCGATCTTGTCCCGGCGGACGGCGTTTCCAGCCGGGATCTCCTTCTGGCCGCGTCCTCGCTGGAACAGCCTTCCGAGCATCCCCTCGCGGAATCCGTCATAAGCCGCGCGAAAGAGGAAGGGCTTGAGCCCGGCCCGGCCGAAAACTTCCGCGCGCTGCCCGGCAAGGGTGTTACGGCGTCCCTCGGCGGGATCCCCTGCGCCGCCGGGAACGCAGAGTTGATGAAGGAAACCGGAGCCGATATTTCCGCGTTCGGCAGCGCGGCGGAACGCGCCGCCGGGGACGGCAAAACGCCGCTCTTTGTCGAGCGCGGGGGAAAAGCGATCGGGATGATCGCCGCGGCGGACGTTGTAAAGCCGACCAGCCGCCCGGCCGTCGAGCAGTTAAAGAGAATGGGGATTGACGTCGTGATGCTGACGGGCGATAATAAAAGGACGGCGGAAGCCATCCGGCGCACCCTCGGAATCGACCGCGCCATCGCGGAAGTCCTTCCCCAGGATAAGGAACGCGAAGTGCGCCGCATTCAGGAAAAGGGCGGAAAAGTCGCGATGGTCGGGGACGGAATCAACGACGCCCCGGCGCTGGCAAGAAGCGACGTGGGAATTGCCATTGGGGCCGGCACAGATGTCGCAATAGAATCCGCCGACATCGTGCTGATGAAAAGCGACCTGCGGGACGTGGCGACGGCCATCCGATTAAGCCGGGCCACGGTGCGAAATATCCACGAAAACCTGTTCTGGGCTTTCTTCTACAACTGCGCCGGAATTCCTCTCGCAGCGGGTGTGTTCTATCATCTGTTCGGATGGACCTTAAACCCCATGTTTGCCGCGGCGGCAATGAGTTTCAGCTCCGTCTTCGTCGTCGGCAACGCGCTTCGGCTCCGTTTCTTCCATGCGGAGAATGAAAAAAGCCCGGCGGAATCAGAGTCCGTCCCGAAAGCAGAAAAATCGAAACGATCGTCTCACAAGGAGGTTTCACTGATGAAAAAAGTAATAAAAATCAACGGAATGCAGTGCGATCACTGCAGAGCTACAGTTGAGAAAGCGCTGAACGCCGTAAACGGCGTGAAGGCGCGGGTCGACCTGAAAAAGAAAACCGCCTATCTGGAGCTAAGCGCCCCGGTAAGCGACGAAACCCTGAAAAAAGCGGTCTCCGACGCGGGTTATGAGCCCGTCTCCGTGGAAAATCTCTGATATTCTTGCCGGGAGGAAAAGCAGATGGTGGCGGACAGGGAAAAAGTCCTGCGCATGCTGAAAACGGCGCGCGGGCAGCTGGACGGTCTGATCCGGATGGTCGAAGAAGACCGGTACTGCATTGATATCTCAAACCAGCTGATGGCCACGCAGGCGATTTTGAGGAACATCAACCGCGAAGTTCTGCACGCGCATCTAAACTGCTGCGTGGAAGAAGCGTTTGAAAAGGGAGACCGGGAAGAAGCCCGTCAGAAAATCAGGGAAATCATGGAAGTCATGGATAAACTGGCAAAATAACGACCGTGGAAATTTCACGGAGCTACCGTGGAAATTTCACGGAGCTAGGGAAAGGAAGGGACCTGTTATCTCAACGATTCTTATCTGCGCCGTCCTCGCTGTGCTGGCGGTTTTCGGAATCCGGGGCAGCGTCCGCCGGTTTCGGGGCGGCTGCTGCGGAACGGACGGCGGACTCGACCATAGAGTGCGGGTCCGGGACAAAAACCGCAGGGACTACCCCTATCAGGTGCGGCTCTCGATAGACGGGATGACCTGCCAGAACTGCAGAAGACGTGTGGAAAACGCGCTCAATTCCCTTGATGGGGTCTGGGCGAAAGTGGATCTCGGGCAGAAAGAGGCAGATGTGCTCCTTAAGGCTCCTCCCCAAAGAGAAACCCTCCGCGCCGCCGTGCAGCGCGCGGGATACACCCTCCTCGATATGAAAAAAAAAATCGTTTAACTAAGGAAAGCGCCTCCGGATCGGTCAGGTTCCGGAGGCGCTTCCTGTTCTAATTTTTCCGGAGGATCAAACTTCCGGAGGGACGGGCATGCGGGCGTCGCAGTAGGCGCAGATAAGCTCGTTTCCGCTGCGGACAAAGCGGTGCGGCAGGTACGGTTCCGTCCGCGTGATGCAGGAGGGATTGGGGCAGAGCACCTTCCGGTTTTCCGTCCCGCCTGCTGCCGCTTTTCCGGCATGCTTTCCCTGCAGGATGGTAAGGATCAGCGCCATGCGGGCGTACATCCCATACACCGTCTGGCGGAAATAGGTCGCGCGAGGATCGTCGTCGACATCCTGCGCTATTTCATCCACGCGCGGCAGCGGATGAAGAATTCGGAGATCTTCTTTTCCGCGGGCGAGTTTCTTTTCATCCAGGATGTACACGCCTTTCTGCCTCCGATACTCCTCCGGGTCGGAAAAACGCTCCTGCTGAATGCGCGTCATATAGAGGACGTCAAGGCTGGGGATGGCTTCCTCGAGCGACTTTACTTCTTTCCAGCGGCATCCCGCGGCATCCATCGCGTCTTTGACATAGTCGGGAAGCTTCAGCTCCGGAGTGGAAATCAGGACAAAGGAATTCCCCGGAAAGCGGATCATCGCGCGGATCAGCGAGTGGACGGTCCGTCCGTAAACCAGATCTCCGCAGAGCCCGATGCAGAGATGGTCCAGCCGCCCTTTTTCATTATATAGGGTCACAAGATCCGTGAGAGTCTGCGTCGGATGCAGGTGTCCCCCGTCCCCCGCGTTGATGACCGGAACCTTCGAATAGAGCGCGGCGGCGGCGGCAGCGCCCTCCCGGGGATGGCGTATCACGACAAGATCGGTATACCCGCTTACGACCGTCACCGTGTCTTTCAGGCTCTCGCCCTTGGTAACGGAGGTATTCATGGGGTTGTCGAACCCGACGACTTCTCCCCCGAGGCGGAACATCGCGGCCTGGAACGACATCTTTGTGCGGGTCGACGGTTCATAAAAAAGAGTGGCCATGATCCTGCCCCGGCAGGATTCCCGGTATGCCCACGGGTTGCTTCGGATACTGTCCGCAAGGCCGATGAGATCCATAATTTCCCTCACACTCAGCCTGTCCAGATCGATCATATGATTCCCCTCTAACACTTGACTTCGCCTCATATTCAATTTTTTGTATTTTATTGTACCATTCCCGCCGGAAAACACAAGATGTTCAGCGAATTATAACCGCTTCGCTTGACAATCCGGGACAGCATGAATTACAATCATTAAGTAGGCATCCGATTCTATAAGATTGGCAGGTTCCAGCATGAAAGTTGGTTTAGATATAGGATCCACTACAATAAAATGCGTTGTAATCGATGATACAAACCATATATTGTATCATTCGTATGAACGCCATTTTTCCAAAATTACGGAGAAAACAACAGAAATTCTCAGAAAGATCAGCCGCGACGTCATCCGCGGGGAAAAAGCCGATTTGACGGTTTCCGGGTCGGCGGGGATGGGGATCTCTCAGACCTGCCACCTCCCGTTTGTCCAGGAAGTATACGCGACGCGCATCGCCGTGAAAAAGCTTATCCCGGACGCGGACGCCGTGATTGAGCTCGGGGGCGAGGACGCGAAAATTCTGTTTCTTTCGGGGGGAATGGAAGTCCGGATGAACGGGTCATGCGCCGGGGGGACCGGCGCGTTTATCGATCAGATGGCAACGCTGATGAATCTTCCCCTCGACGAAATGGACCGCCTCGCGTCCCGCTATGAGAAAATCTACACGATAGCGTCGCGGTGCGGCGTTTTCGCGAAATCCGACGTCCAGCCCCTTTTAAACCAGGGCGCGCGGAAATCCGACGTCTGCGCGAGTATTTTCGCCGCCGTAGCGAATCAGACAATCGCCGGCCTTGCGCAGGGCCGGCCGATCGAGGGAAAAGTCCTGTATCTGGGCGGTCCGCTCACTTTTCTTTCCCAGCTGCGCGCAAGTTTTGACCGGGCCCTGAAAATCAAGGGAGTCTGTCCGGAAAATTCCCTCTACTATGTCGCGCTGGGAGCGGCGTTCTGCTCCGGGCAGGAGGTCGACCTGAACGCGGCTCTCGAAAGCGTGAAAAAATACGGGGTTTCCGGAAAGTTTCTTTCCATTCCCCCGCTCTTTACAGGCCGGGAAGAATATGAAAAATTTTTAAAGCGGCACTCCCGCTGCAGAGCCCCGCGCGGTGACATCCGATCCTACGAGGGTCCCGCGTATCTCGGGATCGACGCGGGATCGACGACGGTGAAAGCGGTCCTGATCGGAACAAAAAGGGAGATCTTAAGCTCATTCTACCGCGGGAACTCCGGGAATCCGGTGCCTTTTTTCCGAGATTACCTCCAGAAACTTTACCGGGACTATCCAAAGATTTCCATCCAGAGCAGCGCGGTGACCGGATACGGCGAGGAGCTGCTGAAAAACGCCTTCGGCGTGGATTTCGGCATTGTGGAAACGGTTGCCCATTTTACCGCAGCGAAACTGTTCCGCCCGGACGTGGATTTTGTGATAGACATCGGCGGCCAGGATATGAAATGCTTTAAAATCCGGAACGGGGCCATCGACAATATCTTCCTGAACGAAGCGTGCTCTTCGGGGTGCGGATCGTTCCTTCAGACTTTTGCCAGCTCGCTCGGGTACAGCATCGCGGACTTCGCCAAACTCGGGCTTTTCGCAGAGCATCCCGTCGATCTGGGGTCGCGCTGCACGGTTTTCATGAACTCCCAGGTGAAGCAGGCACAGAAAGACGGGGCCACGACGGCGGATATCAGCGCGGGCCTTTCCGTCAGCGTGGTGAAAAACGCCATTTACAAGGTCATCCGGGTCCCGGACGCGAAGGAACTCGGTCAGAGCATCGTCGTGCAGGGGGGCACTTTTCTGAACGACGCCGTCCTCCGAGTCTTCGAAAAAGAGATGGGCGTCGAGGTCACCCGGCCCGACATTGCCGGCCTGATGGGCGCCTATGGGGCAGCGGTGTACGCAAAAAAGAAGTCGCGCGGGAAAAGTTCGCTAATCGGGCTAAGGGAACTTGAGAACTTCAAACACGAAGTCCGCATCGCCACGTGCGGCATGTGCAGCAACCACTGCCGCCTGACGGTAAACATTTTCGGGGGAAACCGGCGCTTCATCGGCGGAAACCGCTGTGAAAAGCCGGTGACCAGACGATCCGGGAAAAGCGGCCTCGACATGTACGCCTATAAGCTCAAACTCCTCCGTTCCTACCATCCCGTCATGGGTCCGCGCGGGAAAATCGGCATTCCCATGGGCCTCAACATGTATGAGCTTCTGCCGTTCTGGCATACGTTTTTCACTCATCTGGGATTTGAGGTTGTCCCTTCTCCCCTTTCCAGCCGGGAGCTTTACATAAAGGGGCAGAGCACAATTCCCTCCGACACGGTATGTTTCCCGGCAAAACTGATGCACGGCCACGTGCAGGCGCTGGTGGACGCCGGCATCAAAAATATTTTTTACCCGTGCATGTCGTATAACTTTAACGAACACCTCGGGGATAACCATTATAACTGCCCGGTCGTCGCCTATTACCCGGAAGTCATCAACGCCAACATGAGATGCCTCAAAAACTGCAATTTCATCCATGACTATGTGGGCATCCACCGCCGGTTCGACTTCCCGCGCAAGATGTTCCAGATCCTGCGGAAAAGCTTCCCGGACATCACCGCGGGCGATGTCCGGGAAGCAGCGCGGGCTTCTTACAGGGAGTACGGCGCCTATATGCGCCGGGTCCGCAGAAAGGGCGACGAAATGATAGCGGAAGCGCGGAAACGCGGCATGCCCATCATCGTTTTAAGCGGCCGCCCCTACCATCTGGACCCGGAAATCAACCACGGCATCAACAAGCTGATTACCGCTCTCGGCGCCGCAGTCATTTCCGAAGACGTCTTAAGCTGCAAGGTCCGCCGGTTTCCCACACAGGTGCTGAACCAGTGGACTTACCACGCGAGGCTTTACGCAGCGGCAAAATACGTCGGAAGCCAGCCGGATATGAATCTTGTGCAGCTGGTTTCGTTCGGATGCGGCGTCGACGCCATCACGACGGATGAAGTGCGCCGGATCCTCGAGGAAAAGGGAAAAATTTACACGCAGATAAAAATCGACGAAATCACCAATCTCGGAGCGGTAAAAATCAGGCTGCGCAGCCTGTTCGCCGCCCTGGAAAAATAAGGGGGGAATTCTGATGGCCAAACTGAAATATAATCGCCGGGGGAGGCTTTTGTTTACCCGGGAAATGAAAAGGGAATATACCATTCTGGCCCCCATGATGGCTCCCATCCATTTCCGGCTCATGATAGACGTCATGAAAAACTGCGGATACCATTTCGAGCTCCTCGATACGTCCA
>DAITAP010000039.1:9027-9380 GCA_036824225.1 Caproicibacter sp.
AATACGTTCACAACGACGCCTGCTACCCGGCTCTGCTGGTAATCGGGCAGTTTATCGACGCTCTCCATTCCGGAAAATACGACGTAAACCGGACTGCGCTCGTCATCACCCAGACCGGCGGCGGGTGCCGCGCCTCCAACTATATTCATCTTCTCCGGAAAGCCCTCAAGAGGGCCGGTCTTTCTCAGGTTCCCGTCATTTCGATGAATCTTTCGTTTCTCGAGCCCAATCCGGGCTTTCATGTCACGCTGCCGATGATCCGCAAATTTGTGGCGGCCATGCTCTACGGGGACGCGCTGATGCTTCTTAAAAACCAGACTGAAGCCTATGAGGTAAACAAGGGGGAAAGCAGC
>DAITAP010000039.1:9455-10415 GCA_036824225.1 Caproicibacter sp.
TCAACCGGGGAAGAGGCCTTTCGGGAAAAGAGCAGATCGCGAACCTTCACCGGATTGTGAAAGACTTCGGAGAAGTGAAAATAAAAAAGACGCCGAAAATAAAAGTCGGCGTCGTCGGGGAAATCTATGTCAAATACTCTTCGCTGGGAAACAACCATCTCGAGGATTTTCTGAAAAGCCAGGGCTGCGAAATCAATGTGCCGGGCCTTATGAACTTCGCCCTTTTCAAGGTCGACAACCGCCTCGAGGACATCAAACTCTACGGCGGAAGTCCCCTTAAGTATTTCTTTGTCAACCTGCTGATGCGGTATCTCCAGCGCATGCAGAATACGCTGATCTCCGCGGTGCGGAGCAACCCGAAATTTACTCCGCCCGCTTCCTATCCGCATGTCAAATCGCTTATCAAGGGCGTTATCGGATACGGTGACAAGATGGGAGAGGGATGGCTGCTTACGGCTGAAATGCTGGAGCTTTCCGAGCAGGGGTATGAAAATATCGTCTGCGCCCAGCCCTTTGGGTGCCTTCCGAATCACATCTGCGGCAAAGGAATGATTCACCGGATTAAAACGATAGACAGCCGTTCCAACATCGTCCCCATCGATTATGACCCGAGCGCCACAAAGGTAAATCAGGAAAACCGAATCAAGCTGATGCTCGCCGTGGCGCGGGAGAAAATGGAACAGAACGACCCGGCGGAAAAAGACCGCGTTTCCTGAAAAATTCAGTCCGAAAGGGTCAGCTCAATCGGACAGTGATCGCTGCCTTTCACCGAGGAAAGGATCCTGCTTTCCCGGATTCGATCCCGGATGGAATCGGACACCAGAAAATAATCGATTCGCCAGCCCGCGTTGTGCTCGCGTGCGTGAAACATATACGACCACCAGGTATACGCTCCCGTTTCCTGGGGATGGAGAAAGCGGAAACTGTCGGTAAATCCCGCCGCGAGCAGTTCCGTCATCT
>DAITAP010000039.1:10425-11697 GCA_036824225.1 Caproicibacter sp.
TTAAGGTCGATTTCCTCGTGAGCGACATTCATATCCCCGCAGGCTATCACGGGTTTGCGGGAGTCAAGCTCTTTTAAGTACGCCCGGAACGCGTCGTCCCATTCCATCCGGTACGGAAGGCGCGCAAGTCCCCGCTGGGAGTTGGGCGTATAGACGTTGACAGCATAAAAATCCGGGAATTCGAGCGTAATGCTTCTCCCCTCTCCCGTATGTTTCGGGACGCCGATATCATAACTGACGCCGACAGGCTTGAGCCGGGAGAAAACGGCTGTCCCGGAATACCCTTTTTTCCTGGCCGAATTCCAGTACTGCCCATATCCCGGCGGGATGAGGAAAAGAAATCGGAAAACCCTTTTCCAAGGCACGCCCTCAGTCCGTTTACATTCCAGGAAATCAATTTCACGGCAGGTTTTCCCCCTTTCTTGATCCTATTATATCACACCGTAAGGCGCAGAGGCAACGAAAGGGGGCCCCCTGCTCCCGGAATTTTCCCCGTTTCCAATAAAAATCCAGATTTCTGTATCTTCGACATGGGAGGCACTTCGCAAAATGAAAGATCCGCTGGTCACGATAAAGACCGAAAAAGGAACGATAAAAATCGAGCTGTACCCCGACACCGCCCCGAACACGGTCCGGAACTTTATCTCCCTTGTGAAAAGGGGGTTTTATAACGGGACTGTTTTTCACAGGGTTATTCCCCAGTTTATGATCCAGGGAGGAGATCCGAAAGGAAACGGGACGGGCGGCCCAGGCTACTGCATCCGGGGCGAGTTCGGCGCAAACCGTTTTAAAAACGGCCTCAAGCATACGCGGGGCGTCATTTCCATGGCGCGATCGGTCAACCCGAACAGCGCCGGCTCCCAGTTTTTTATCATGGTGGAGAACGCTCCCTACCTGGACGGAGAATACGCCTCGTTCGGGAAAGTAACGTCCGGCATGGAGGAAGTCGATCGGATCGCCTCCGTGCCCCGCGACTATGACGACAGGCCGCTGATGGTACAGCGCATTGAGAAGGCGACCGTCGAAACGTTCGGGAAGAACTACGGCGAACCCCAGAAAATATAAGCGGGCAGTCCGGGCTTTTTTCCTTGACAGAAGCAGGAAAATGTGATATTCTGTCTGCCAGAGAGAAAGAAAAACGTAATGAGGGAGAGAGTAGGTTCCGGAAGGGTTTTCAGAGAGCCTTTTCGTGGGATGAAAAAAGGCAGCCCGGAAGGAACGGAAGATGGCTCCTGAACGGCGCACCGAGGCAGAAGCCCAGGCTGCGACGCG
>DAITAP010000039.1:11707-14093 GCA_036824225.1 Caproicibacter sp.
TACCGGGTGGGTTCGGGTCTTTCTCCCGTTAGAACGTGCGCTCACCGGGCGCACTAAAATCTCGCCTCCAGGGGAATTTCCCCTGGAGGCTTTTTCATTTTGAAAAGCAATAGAAAGGAGCGCATGAGCGAAATGAGTACAGACCAAAAGTTTACGGTCCGCAGAGTTCCGCCTTTCCGGGGCGACATTGTCGGAAGTTTTTTAAGACCGGCGGCACTGAAAAAAGCCCGTTCGGAATTTAAGGAGGGAAAAATCAGCGCGGCAGAGCTCAGGAACGTCGAGGATCAGGAAATCCGCAGGCTGGTTGAAAAGGAAAAGGCGGCAGGCCTCAAAAGCGTGACAGACGGGGAATTCCGCCGCTCATGGTGGCACCTTGATTTCCTGTGGGGCCTTAACGGGGTCGAAAAAAAGCTTTCCCAGAAAGGCTATCCGTTCCACGGCCTGGAAACGCGCCCGGAAACCATCCGCCTTTCCGGGAGAATCCGGTTTGGAGATCACCCGTTTTTAAAGCACTTTCAGTTTTTAAGAGACGCCGCGGGCTCTTCGGTAATCCCCCGCCAGACGATTCCCGCACCCGCCCAGCTCTGGGCGGAACTCTTCCGCGAGGGCAACCGGGAGGAAACCGCGGCGGTCTACCCGGATCTTGAAAAGCTCAAGGAGGACATCATTACAGCCTACCGGGACGCCGTTCGGGCTTTTTATCAAATCGGATGCCGAAACCTCCAGCTCGACGACTGTACCTGGGGAATGCTCTGCGACAAAAACTACCGAAATTTCCTGAAAAAATCCGGAGGCGACCCCGACAAAGACGCACGGCTGTTCGCGGAACTTGACAATGGAGTCCTCAAGGGCCGTCCATCCGACATGACCGTCTGCATGCATATCTGCCGCGGCAATTATCATTCTTCCTGGGCGTCTTCCGGCGGATATGAGCCGGTCGCGGAAACGCTGTTCGGAAGCGTCGGCGTAGACGCTTTTTACCTGGAATTTGATTCCGACCGCGCGGGCGGCTTCGAACCGCTTTGTCATATCAGAAACCAGATGGTCGTCCTGGGGCTTGTAACGACGAAAAGCCCCGTTCTCGAAAGCCCGGATCTTTTGAGAAAGCGCGTCGCGGAAGCTTCGAAATACCTTCCCCTTGACCGGCTGTGCCTGGGCACCCAGTGCGGCTTTGCTTCCACGGAAGAGGGAAATCTTTTGACGGAAGAAGAACAGTGGAAAAAAGTCCGCCTTGTCCTTGAGACCGCGCGCTCGATCTGGGGAGAATGAGTTTTCAAGAAAAAAACCGGCTTATTCCGAAAATCAAAGGGTAAGCCGGCTTCCTGCTGTTCTTTTTTCTTTCTCTATTTTTTACCCGGGCGGTAGGAATCCTTGAGGGAAACGGCCCGGTTAAACACGGGATGCTCCGGGGAGCTGTCGCGGCAGTCAGCGCAGAAATATCCCTGCCGCATGAACTGAAACCGCTCTTCCGGCCCGGCGTTCACGAGCCACGGTTCCACCTTGCACCCTTTGAGGACTTTGAGGGAATCCGGATTGAGTTCCTGAAGAAAATCCCCGGTCTCCGGATCCGGAACGGAAAAGAGCCGGCCGTACAGCCGCACTTCCGCGTCGGCGGCTGACCCGGCATCGACCCAGTGGATGGTGCTGCGGACTTTTCTCCCGTCCGGCGTATTGCCGCCGCGGGTCTGCGGGTCGTATTCCGCATAGACGGTCTCCACCCTTCCGTCCGCGCCTTTTCTGCAGCCGGTGCATCGGACAATATAGGCGGTCTTCAGACGGACTTCATTCCCGGGAAAAAGCCTGTAATATTTTTTAGCGGGAATTTCCATGAAATCGTCCCGCTCAATCCACAGTTCACGGGAAAAACGGACGGTCCGGACGCCTTCCTCCGGCAGCTCCGGGTTGTTTTCCACTTCGAACGTCTCAGTTTTTCCTTCCGGGTAATTTGTCAAAATCAGCTTGACAGGGTCCAGGACCGCCATGGCGCGGCGGGCCGAACGGTTAAGGTCTTCCCTCAGGCAGTGTTCCAGAAATCCGTAGTCCACGGTGCTGTTGACCTTCGCGACGCCGATTCTTTCACAGAAACTGCGGATTGAGGCGGGAGTATATCCGCGGCGGCGAAGGCCGCAGAGCGTCGGCATGCGCGGATCGTCCCATCCGGAGACGGCTCCCTTTTCCACGAGCGCGCGCAGCTTGCGCTTGCTCAGCACCGTATTGTTGATTCCAAGGCGCGCAAATTCGATTTGGCGCGGTTTGGAAGGCAGGTTGATATGGCTGATGACCCAGTCGTACAGCGGGCGGTGATCCTCAAACTCCAGGGAACAGAGCGAATGGGTGATGCCTTCCAGCGCATCCTCAATGGGGTGAGCGAAATCGTACATGGGGT
>DAITAP010000040.1:0-11856 GCA_036824225.1 Caproicibacter sp.
CTGCCGGCGGAAAATTATTTGACATTTTCGCTTTTGGGACCCATAGAGAAGACAGAACACACAGAGGAAGCAACGGAGGGAAAAACTCTGAATCAATTTGTAAATATTCTTCTGGTAGGCAGTCAGAGCAAAAATATTTTGTAAAAGCCATAACCCGGCAGCGAAAAGAAATTTTGAGCGTATTTCATGCTGCAGAAGAAATTGCAAACAGTTTGAATTGATTTTGTATACGCTAATTTCATGTGGAATTTACAATCATGAAACAAAGAAGCGGAAACGTAAAAAAACCTATTCATCCTAAAATTACGCCGAAAGCCTGAAACAGACTATCGGCGCAGAAACACTTTTTGTGATTTACAGAGAAATCAGGAAACTGTAACTAAAATGGAAGCACAGCTTTTGGTTATGGGATCAATCGCGTACACTGTTGTGCTTCCAGATGAAACAGCGGTGATCTTTCCTGTCTTCTTTTCCACTTCTGCTACTTCATCGGAAGAGGAAACCCAGAGAAAGGTTCCGGCCCCTTTCGAAATACCATTTACTTTCATCCCATCAGGAGTATAGGTTTGATCCGGGGTAAGACTGATTTCCTTCAACGGGAAGACAATTCCGGTATCCGACTTTCCAATCGTATACGGTTGATCCGATTTCCCGGAAACCTTAACGGGAAGGGTTGCGGCCGTCCAGGAAGCTCCGTCAGACTGCCGGTACCAGTAGGAGACGGTTGTGCTTCCGGTTCCTACTGCAGTGATGATGACACGGCCTTTCCCATCCGTGCTGGCACGGACGACGGAGCTGTCTGAAACGTCGAGATGCAGCACACCTGTATAATCCTCCGTCATATAGCTGGAGTTTTCAGCAAGAGAGACGGTGGGGAGTGTGATGCTTGATTCGGCAATTTCCGAAGAAGCAAAAGCGGCAGACGATCCCGCCGCACCTACAGCAAGCAGGCAAAAGACTATCAAGGAAAGAATAATTCCCTTCTGACTTTTCATCAACAAAGACCTCCTGTTCTAACTGGAAAACGGCCGTCATGCGGTATCAACATTCGGCTGTTTCTCAAAAAGTTCGCCGTCGATAATCTGGATAGTGCGCCGCGCATGTGCGGCGACCGTTGGGTCATGCGTAATCATTACGATGGTATTTCCGTCTTCGTTCAATTGTTGAAACAGTTTCAGAACCTCCCTGCCGTTCGAACGGTCCAGCGCACCTGTAGGTTCGTCAGCAAGCAGCAGTTTTGGAGAACCAACCATTGCCCTTGCGATCGCTGTGCGCTGCTGCTGTCCGCCGGACAGTTCATTCGGCTTGTGAAGCGCTCTGTCAGCCATGCCGAGCGACTCAAGCTCATGCATGGACAATTCTTTTGCACGTCGGCTTGGAACACCCCTGGCGAGCAAGGGAATCATTACATTTTGCAGGACTGTATATTTTTGGATCAGAAAGTATTTTTGAAAGATAAATCCGATTTTTCTGTTTCGAAGCCGGGTAAGCTGTGCGTCGCTCATGCCGTTTACAAGTTTTCCATCCAGCCAATATTTTCCTTTTTGAAACCGATCCATACAGCCGAGGATGTTGATGAGGGTGCTTTTCCCGGATCCGGAAGGCCCCAGTACTGCTAGATATTCTCCCGCGTTTACCACGAGGGAAATTTCCTTGAGAACTTCCAGTCTGCTGTCGCCCTGTCGATAGAATTTACATATATTTTCAATCCTGATGATGGGCTGCGGTTTTTCCATTCCACAAATCTCCTTTTTCTCCGGATTTATTTACCGGGAAAGGATACGGACCTGGGTAATTCCTTTCGTTCCGTCACTGAGGGTTCTTTCTGTGATCTGCAGGATCATTCCTGTTTTTATGCTTGAAAAGTCTTCTGATCTTCGAGAGGATCCCGACGCCAGGGAAACTTGAGGACCCGCTGTTCCTGCTCCGGAGGCGGTTCCGCGGTTGCCGGAGAAAGCGCCAGTTGCCTGTCTGGATGTCCCGGTTCGATTAAACTGACCGCCGCGGTTTCCGCCGCCGCTCGCCGCGGCAAATCCCTGCCCAGCCGGCGCGGAAACATTACCTCTGGGTAATGTGCCCCCACCATTTGAAAAGCCGCCGGCGGAAAGAGAAAGTCCTACTGGAATCAGGAAAGTCTTGGTTTCACCTGTCAGTTCGATGCCGTCTGAAGACGCACTGCTGTTGCCGGAAGAAGATGTTGTCCCTGGTGTCTGCGAAGAATTTTGTGAAGAGGAGGTAGCATTCCTCGATCCACTTAACTTGCCGACCGCCAGCACAATCTGGTTGCCGATTATGGATGTAACTTTTCCTACCGTAACTGTCTGGCCGGTCTGTTCCGTCTGCTGACTTTCGAATCCAGGAGTCTTTTCATCATTCTCCTGATTCTCCTGCTTTTTTCCAAAGCAGGCTGTAAGGACAACAGACAAGGCGCAGGCGAAGCAAAGAAGAGAAAGCAGTGCCAGCCTCTTTTTAAATCTCATAATAAGTTTCCTCCGTTCCACTTTTGGATAGCATAGGTGGATTTAAGCAAAAGGCATGGCAGAAAAGGACCGTGCCTTTCGAATGTTATTCCTGAGCGAGTGCTTCAATCGGCGTCAGACGGGAAGCTTTCCATGCGGGATAAAAACCGAATATTGTTCCGGTCCCCGCAGCGAAAATCATGGCGTATATCCCGCTTTCCATCAGAGGTTCCACCGTCATGCCGCTGAGCCTGACAACCGGAATCAGAGCAAAACCTGCAGCGATACCCACCACGCCGCCAAGAACGCTGATGAATGTTGCCTCAAATAGAAACTCCAAAAGGATTGCGTGACGGGAAGTGCCCAGTGCCTTCAGAATTCCGATTTCCTGTGTCCGCTCTTTGACGGAAACAAACATGACGTTCATGATTCCGATTCCTCCTACGATGAAGACAAGAACCGCTACTGCAAGCAGAAGCATGGAAAGTGTCTTTGCTGATGAGGTTGCGGATTCCAGCGCGTTTCCAGCATCCGTAACCGTAAAGTTTGCGTTCGGATGATCCTCTGACAGAACTTCCTTAATCGCGGAAATTTTATCCGGCACTTCACTGACATCGGAAGCGACCGCCATAATCTGAGGTTCGGTTTCCCTTCCGTAAACGTATTTGGAAGCGGTAGAATAAGGAATAAAAAGCGAATCGTCCGGACTGGTGCCTGAGGAAACGGATCCCATTTTATTGAGGACTCCGATAATCTCATAAGTCTTTCCTTCGATCGACAGAGTATCCCCGTAGGCCGCATAAGCGCTTCCAAAGATATCCTGGGCGAGGGTGTATCCGATAACCGCAACCTTGTTTTTTCCGCTTTCGTCATCGTCCGTGATAAAATCTCCTTCCAACAATTCCAGATTACACATATTTAAATAATCAGCAGAAGCACCTACGACAGTGTAATCTGATTCCTCTTCCAGGAGCCCCCCGTTTACAGAGGCGGTGCCCGTAGTATAAAGGGAGATTTCAGAAAGTCCCGACACAAGATTTGAAATATCGTCTACATCGGAAGAAGACAAGGATATAGCTGAGGACTGCGCCCGGGAAAATCCAGGAAAGCCGCCCGCGGAAAATCCACCGCCGGACCGCCCGCCGAACGAACCGCCTCCGGCTGCTGCTCCCCCGTTTCCTGCCTGAGGACCTCTTTCCTGGGAACCTCCGGGTGAGCCCCCTGCGCCTCCGCCCGGCATTCTGCCAATCATCTGATCCTCCATTTCCGCCTGGGTGCTGACCGAAATATGGATGGATCCGGCATTTAAGGTTTTATATTCGTCCTGCACCTGAACTTCGCCTCCGTGGCCGACGGCGACAACCAGAATAATGGTGGCAGCGCCTACAATTACGCCGAGAGAGGTGAGAAAAACTTTCAGCTTGCTTTCCCTGATGTTGATAAAAGTCAGACGAAGGATCTCCCGGAATCTCATTTTGCCGGAATATTTTGAATCCGTCCTCATTGTCCACCCACCGCGCTTTCTGCCAGGACGACGTCTCCTTCTTTCAGGCCGCTCAATATTTCAACATTGGTGCCGTTTGAAAAGCCGGTTTTCACAGTAACGTTTTTCGTCCCGTTCCCGCTTTTCACTAAAACGGTTGAAACGCCGTCGCGGAATGTTATCGTGCGGTTGTTAAGATACAGAGCTTCTTTGGCACGTTTCTGGATGACCGTGCCTTCTCCGCTCATCCCGGTGTAGATTTTGCCGTTGGAAGAAACGGGTGCCGTCGATTTCACAATTACGGTATACGTGACGGAAGAAGCGCCGCTTCGTGCAGGCTCTGCCGTGATACTGTCCACCGTCGCGTCAAAAGACTGGTCATCATAGGCGGAAAGGGAGATGGAAGCTTCCTGTCCTATGCTGATTCCGGTAATATCATCCTCAGAAACGGACAGCGCCAGGGACACGGAACGGTTGGTGGAAATTGTCAGCATGGTCTGATTTGCGGAAACACTGCTTCCGGAAGATACCGCCGTACTGGCGACAATTCCATCCGCCGGACTGACGAGAATACCGTTTCCATTGAGCGCGTTGTTGATCTCCTGCAACTGCTGCTCAAGTTTGTCATAGGATTCCTGAGCGGAATTTACGGCCTGACCCAGTTTGCTCACCGTGAGGTCGTATGTATCCTGTGCAGAGGCTGCCGTATTTAAATCTGTCTTCTCTTTTGTAGCCGCGTTCTGAGATGAAATCTCAGCTGTTTTTTCCGCTTTTTTGAGATTGTAAGAGTCGTTGTTTACGCTGTTCTGAAGCTCGGTTACTTTTGCATCCAAATCAGAGCCGGAAATTTTATATTTTCCGTCATAGGTTTCCTTGAAATCATTATAAGCCGCGGTATAATTGTTGTATTCTGCCGTGTACTGAGAAACCTTATCTTCCAGGACCGTCTGCTGGGAAACGATGGAACCTGCCACCTTGCTGTAGTAACTGCTCGCGGTTTTGCTTGCTTCCTTATATGCTTCTTCCAAATCGTCAACGTCATTGCCCTGACTGTCAGTTTCCGCGTCTTCGTTGTATTTTAAGGCGATATAATTCTGCCTCGCGTTGTCCCGGGCTGTTTTGAGGTTATTGTAAGTATTCAGAACCGTTGCGTTATTGCTTTTAAAATCGGAAAGCTCAGTCTCATAACTGGTTTCGGATGCCTTCGCGTCATCCGCCCACTTTTTTAGATTTTGAAGTTTTGCGTAATCCGACGGCCAGCTTTTCTGGAGCGCCTTATAAGAAGAAAGATCCTTCTGATCTTTCTCGAGTGTGGTTTGGGCGGAATGAATGTTGTTTTCCAGTTCCTGAAGAGTCAGCTCTTTTGTAATAGGGGCGCTCTGAGCGAGAAATTTGCTTGATTCATAGGTGACTTTCGCTTCGTTCAGCTTGGTTTTGCGATCCTCGGCTGCCGTCTGAAGGGAAAGTTTTGCCTCTTCCAGTTTCTGCCTCGTATCAGAAGTAGAGTCGTTCACGCTGGAAAGATCCAGCTGAATGAGGGGATCCCCCTTTTTCACTGTCTGTCCCGGTTTTACCAGGACAGAGCTTACCGTACATGCTGTGGGGAAAGCTACGGTATCATTTTCCAGAGTGACTGTCCCGGATTCTGTGGTTCCTACGGTTACATCTCCTTGCGCTACGGTATATTCCCGATAGGAAGTTGTGCTTTGCGGCGTACTGTTCTTCTGATGGATAAAGAAAATTCCCGCCACAATACCCGCCGCTGCCAGAATCCCGACGGTGACAAATATTCCGATTCGTTTGTGCCGACGTGCAAAATTTTCCTCATCGTCCCACTGCTTTGCCATTTGGAGAATCCTCCTATGCGTCCGGATTGTGGGAAGGACCCGTCCTCATGGGAGGGGCCTGCCCTTTGATGCTATCAGCATAGCGGGATAATATAAAGAAAAATTGAAAAGAAGATGAGAAAAGGATGAGAAAACAAGAAACCCGGATCCGAAGATTCAGGTTTCCAAATTTTTTGGGAATACCATAGTGACCGTTGTGCCCGCGCCTGGGCTGCTGCGGGCGCAGATTTGCCCGCCGTGCCGTTTGACGATCCATTTGACGATGGACAGTCCCAGTCCGGAGGAGCCTTTCTCCCCACGGGTGCGGGAAGCGTCGGCCTTATAAAAACGGTCGAAAATATGAGGCAGGCTTTCCGCCGGTATCCCGATGCCGTTATCTCGTACCGCGAGTTCGATTTTCCCGTCCCGCTGACGGCAGGAAAGGGAGATTTCCCCGCCTTTCGGCGTGAATTTCATGCTGTTTTCCAGCACCGCGCGGACCGCCTGCTTGACAAGCGCTCGATCCGCTGTTCCTGTGATGCCGGGTTCCAGATGAGACGAAAGGACATGCTCCGTGTCAATCAGTCTGGTTTCCTCTAAAATTTCCCGCATCAGGGCGCTGAAGTCGAACCGTTCCAGATTTACTGCCTGCGTGTTGTGATCGGTCCGTGCCAGGAACAGCATACGTTCAATCAGCTGGCGCATATTTTCCGTCTCTTCTATGATTTTCCCGACAGATTCCTGCCTTATGGCTTTATCTTCTCCGCCCCATCGGCGGAGAAGATTCGCATATCCGGAAATTACGGAGAGGGGAGTGCGCAGTTCATGGGAAGCGTCGGAAACAAACCGTATCTGCTGCTCATAGGATTGCTGCAGTCGGTCCAGCATTTTGTTGAAAGCCTCGGCAAGTTCCTTCAGCTCGTCGTGAGAATGTACGGTATCGATGCGCCTGCTAAGGTCATTTGCCGAAATCTGCTGAATCGTCCGGTCCATTTCCCGGACCGGACGCATCATCCTCCGCATCAGCAGAGCGCCGGAAACGGCCGCCAGCGCAATCATTCCGGCCAGTATGGCATAAAATCCACCCGTCGTCAGGCGGCCCAGAAAACCAGGGCTTTCCAGGTCGACGACCCGGATGAGAACCGGACCTTTCCGGGAGGGCACCTGTCGGACTATTTCATTATTGCGGTCCGTCTGAACCGGAACCGGGCCGTAACTCTCGAGGATTTCCCGGTGAGGTCCAAGCACGTCGATATGAATGCGGTTTGCCTGGGCAAAGGACTCGAGGTCAAAGTGCTCCCGTTCCATGCCGGGAAAACGTTCCGAGACAAAGGAAGTGACCCGGTTCATCCTTTCCATGCGGATGCCTCTCTCTGTCAGCACCCATGCCGAACCTCCTGCGGCTGCTGCGAGGATCAGACCGAATAATGCGGTGTACAGAACCGTCGTTTTCAAAGCGATGGACCATTTTATTCTTTGCCTTTGCCGCAGGTGTGGCAGGCGAAACTTAACTGCTTTCATTTTTTATAATATACCCCACACCACGGATGGTCTCAATCAGGCTGATATGGAACCGGTAATCGATTTTGTTGCGCAGATAGCGGATATAGACGTCAACCAGATTGGTTTCCCCGCAGAAATCATATCCCCAGACTTTTTTCATCAATTGTCCGCGCGAACAGACGGCACCGCGGTTCTGGACGAGATAGGACAGCAGATCAAATTCTCTTTTGGTCAGCTCAACGGGTATGCCGTCGTAAAAAACGGTGCGATCCTGCCGGTTTACGGAAAGAAGCCCGGCCTTCAGGACCGCGGGTTCCTCAAGGGGAAAAGCGGACTCTCTTTTTAACGCCACACGCATCCGGGCGAGAAGTTCTTCGATGGCGAACGGCTTGGTAAGGTAATCGTCTGCTCCCCCATCGAGTCCTGTAACCTTGTCCGATACCGTATCCTTTGCTGTCAGGAGGATGACGGGAGTGCGGCGGGAAGAAGCGCGGAACTTTCGGAGAATCTCCATTCCGTCCATTCCCGGCAGCATGATGTCGAGCAGGATAAGATCATACGGCTCCGTGAGGGCGCGCCTGAGCCCGGACGGCCCGTCATATGCCTTTTCCACGGCATATCCTTCATGCATCAGTTCGAGTTCTAGGAACCGGACACTGTTTTTATCGTCCTCCACGATCAGAATCCTTTTCTGTGACACGGCGACTCCCTCCTGCGGCGGGCGGCATGTCCCCAAAAATTCCGCCCGGCTTTTTCTGTACGTATCATAGCGCATGTTTCCCCTAAAATCAATCAAAGGGGAATCCACCGGGCAAATCCTAACAGAAAATTAAAATGGTATTCAAAGTTTATCCATATGCGGCCGTTATACTGAAATCAGTTCAGAAAAGATGAACTGGATACCACAAAAATACTGCGGAACGGCCTGCGGTATGGACGGATTACCGGACCACAGACCGGCAGACAAATTATAAGCTCCCTCATAAAGAGGGTTTTGATATTGTCTTTTTCATAATTTACCTTCCTCCTCTTTTATACCGCCCTTAATCGGGCGGTATTTTTATATTTACCTGGCTGGGGGGACAGGAGCGTCTCCAGAGCGGCGGAAGTCAGAGAGAGAGAGCCGCAAGAAAGTTCTAGAGAATGTTTCTTCGGCGAGGCCGGGCATTTTGTTCATGACTTTTTTCTCTTTTTCAGATAGAAATTTCGCTTTCTGTTTTGTCGGAGAGCATCTGACTTTTCTTTTCCCGGAAATTCGTCAAGCGGAACTGATAGCTGCTTTCGGCCGCTTTCCAGTTCAGAACCTGAAAAAAGCTGTCGACATATTCTCCTCTTCGGCTCTGGTACTTTAGATAATAGGCGTGTTCCCAGACGTCCAGAGCTATCAGCGGACAAAAGCCAAAAAGAAGCGGAGTATCCTGATTTGACGTGCTGATGATTTTAAGCATTCCGCGGCGATCGCTGACAAGCCAGCACCAGCCGGATCCATACTGCGCCACGGCGCATTCCTTTATCCGGGCTAGACAGGATCGGACGGATCCGTATCGGTCGATGATGGCTGCATAGAGACGGCTGTCTTCCGACAGCCTGGTCTCTTTCGATCCCGGACGGGCCATGGAGTGAAAGTATACGGAGTGGTTAAAAGCACCGCCTGCACTGTGCCAGATAAGCGTCTGAATCTGAAACGGCAGCTGCCGGTTTCCCCGGACAAGGCGCGCGATGGACCAGTTTTGGTAGGAGGGGTAACCCCGCAGCGTCCGGTTCAGGGTATTTACGCAGGGCAGGAAATGCATTTCATAATGCAGAGCGACGGTCTGGGCGTCAAGATACGGCTCCAGCGCGTTCTTCGGATAGGGCAGCGGGCCTGGCTGAAACGGATAGTTGCTGTTCATCATGTTCGGCCTTTCTTCTTTAAGAATTTTCAGTTTCTCTGACATCCTTAATAATATTCGCATTTTCCCATGGATAGTATCAGACTGGCCGTCTGGGGCCCGCAAGGAAAAAATTGTTCATTGTTTTTTCACGATTCCCGTGATATGATGAATTTATAAAAGTTACAGCAATGTAATAAATAAGCCACTATTATTACATAGTTGTAATATATTGGGCAGAAATATGAGCAGAGAAAAGGAGTTCGCGTATGAAAAGAAAAATCATTGCGATTATCGCCGCACTGACCGTAGGAGCCGGAGCGGGAGCCTACGCGGTCAACGGTTCGGCCTACAGGGTACCGGAAGTTTTTCAAAAGGATCGGCAGGCCTCGGCGACAACTTCCGTTACTCCTGTTGCCGCACGGAATACGCTTTCGGTTTCCAGCGGAACGGTCTCGGTCAAAATTCAGAAAAGCAGCTGTCCCGGGACAACAGTTTCCGCGTCCGCCAAGACAAATAAGACAAATAAGAACGCTGTTGCAGCAAAATCGTCTGCTTCATCCGTTTCATCTACTTCGTCCGCTCAAACGGCTTCCGAAAGCTCGAAAGGAAGTACCTGTTCCGGAAATTCCTGTTCCTCCAAACAGGAATGTGCTTTAGCTTCCTGCCTTTCCGGAAAAACCTGTTCTTCTGGAAACTGCACGCAGGAACAGAACTGCGGCACGGTTTCCGTTCAGACTTCCGTCCGTTCCGGGGCTTCCTGCCGGAAGCTGCTTGAGAATCTGCTTTCCAGGCTGAAGCAAAATGGGTCCTGCAGCAATTCCGCTTCTTCCAAGACGGTTTCCTCCAGACCGGCGAACTCCGCTCCCTCGGTTTCCTCAAAACCCGCTGTTTCTTCCACGCCCTCATCCCAGTCAGATTCCGGGAGCGGGAACTACTCTTCTTTCCAGAACGAAGTGGTGCGCCTAGTAAATGTTGAACGCGAAAAAGGCGGCCTGAAATCCCTTTCGGTGAGCGCCGCCCTTACCAAGACGGCTACGCTCAAGTCACAGGATATGGTAAAGAATCACTATTTCAGCCATACCTCCCCGACCTATGGTTCACCGTTCCAGATGATGCAGCAGTTCGGCATTTCATACCGCTATGCAGGCGAGAATATTGCCTATGGGCAGACAAGTCCTTCCCAGGTGATGAACGGCTGGATGAATTCGCCGGGTCACCGCGCCAATATCATGAGCGCTTCCTATACTCAGATTGGAGTGGGAGTTGCCCGGAATTCCAGCGGCCAGTATTTCTGGACTCAGCATTTCATCGGTTAAATCCAGAATACGCTGATTCATGGAAAAGCAAGGATGGGATCCTTTTTAAGGGTCCCATCCTTGCTTTTCTGCCGGTTTGAGGTAAGATGGAAGGGAAATTTATTATACAGGAACGGAGGCTGATTATTTTGACAGACGTCCAGTTAGAAAAACTGCAGCGGATGGTTGATGAGAGCAGTCGAATCGTTTTTTTCGGCGGAGCGGGTGTCTCGACGGAAAGCGGAATTCCTGATTTCCGAAGCGAGGACGGCCTTTACCGTCAGAAATACCGGTATCCGCCGGAAGTTATGCTAAGTCATTCTTTTTTTGAAAGCCATATGGGGGAGTTCTATGAATTTTACCGGGCTAAGATGCTGTATCTGGACGCAAAACCGAATGCGGCGCATAAAAAACTTGCGGAGATGGAGAGGGCAGGGAAACTTTCGGCCGTTGTTACTCAGAATATTGACGGCCTTCACCAGAAGGCGGGAAGCAGGAAGGTCTTCGAACTGCACGGTTCCGTATACTGGAACTACTGCATGAAGTGCGGGAAGCCATACGGCCCGGAATTTATCCTTCACAGCAAAGGCGTTCCGCACTGTTCCTGCGGGGGCGTTGTCAAGCCGGACGTTGTCCTTTATGAGGAAGGGCTGAATCAAGATACGATAGAAGGTGCGGTAGAGGCTATCCGTCAGGCGGATATGCTGATTGTCGGAGGCACTTCGCTTGCAGTTTACCCTGCCGCCGGGCTGATCAATTATTACAGCGGAAATCGACTCGTTCTCATTAATCGATCCGCGACGCCGCTCGATCGGGGCGCCAACCTTGTCATCAGTGACAGTATCGGCGCAGTCCTGTCGCAGATTAAGATCCGCTGAATTCCGGACGAAGACGGGTTCGTTCGGGTTTTGGCACTCCCCCTTCTGCTTTTTAGTCCGGTGCGTAGGCGTCAAGCGCCTCTCCGGCCGGAACAGGTGTGTCAAAATTATAAAACCTGACCTTCAGGTTGCGGGAAGAGACGTCAAGAGACGATGGAAAACCCGTTTTGGGATCGGCTGAAAGGGAAAAAGAAAATCCCTCAGTACTGCCGGAAAACTCATTTTCCCCGGCAGCCGTGAGAGCGCCGTTCCGCGCGGCAGCGTCCAAGGCGCGGACAAGGACGGAAGCGAACGCCCCTTCCGGCAGACTGGAAGCGCTTTCATCCGCGAGACCGGCGTACGTCTGAACCAGGCCCTTGCCATTCCAGTACCAGGCAAGGCCTGCGGCACCGCCGGAGAGAATCTCGACCGAAGCGGTCTGTGGTCCGGCCCGCTCCACGGAGCAGGTATATTTTTCTCCGCTGCAGATTACATCTGCGTGACATGAAAAGGTAAAGTCGAGATCTTCCGCTTTCCAGGCTTTTTCATGTCACGCAGA
>DAITAP010000040.1:11866-13850 GCA_036824225.1 Caproicibacter sp.
TTTTCGCCGTCGGAACATCCATAGAAAAAAAAGAGGCACAGCGCTGCCGCGCAGGCCGCGAGTCTTTTTCCCATCCTTAATCCCTCCGCGAAAGCAGCAGACGCCCGATGACTTCTATTTTCCGATCTGAAGAAACAGCTCGGGCAGGGCATCGGCCATGTCGGTAGGGAGCATCGCCGTCTGCGAGAGGCGGGCCGCACACCGATCTCCTGCAAGGCCGTGTAAATATACCGCACCGGCTGCCGATTCAAAGGGCGCAATGCCCTGGGCTGCGAACGACGCGATCATCCCTGCCAAGGTATCGCCGCTTCCGCCTTTCGCCATGCCCGGATTTCCCGTCGTGTTGCGGTACAGACGGCCTGTCGGAGAAGCAACCAGCGTTCCCGCTCCTTTCAGAACGAGGGTTACCCCGAATTCCGCTGCAAACCCGAGCGCAACTTGCCGCCGATGTGCCTGAATTTCAGCTGCCCCGGTTTTCATCAGCCGCGCCATTTCCCCCGGATGTGGGGTCAGAATCAGAGGCGCTTCAGCGGCTTTTATTGTATCTGTATGCTCCGCTGCCAGATTTATGCCGTCAGCATCCACGACGACGGGAACTTCCGCGTTTTGAAGGACCAGAGAAAGCTCTTTCCGCGCGGAAGCGCTTTTGCCAAGCCCGCACCCGATCAAAACGGCAGAAGCCCGGGAGATCGCCGCTCTCAGCGAAATTTCTGAAGAAGGGGAAAGCTGTCCGTCCGGCTGGAGATCCAGAAGCGTAAAAACGGGTTCTGCAAGACGCGCGGCAACGACAGGATAGAGAGAGCGGGGCAGAGCTGCTTCCACAATACCCGCCCCGCAGCGCAGGGCGGCCCCTATGCTCATCATGGCGGCGCCGGCCATTCCTTCGCTGCCGCAGATGCAGAGCAGCCGGCCGTAATCCCCTTTGTTGCTGTCCGCCGCGCGCGGTTTCAGCATCGAGCGGAGAATGCGAAGCCCTTCCGACTCCGGAAGGGGAACCGGAGAACCTTCCCCAACCACGACCGCCGACGCGTACTGCTCCGTATGCGTGACGCTCACCTGGAACCGCAGACCCCGGGAAAGCGCCAGCGCGTGTCCGGAAAGAACCAGCTCCGGTTTTCCGGATTTTCTGTGAAGAAGCTGGACTTCCCTTAAATCGAAACCGGACAGACCTGTTCCCATGGCTTTTCCGTATGCTTCCTTGGCACAGAACGATGCGGCGGCGCTGGAAGCGGAAAATCCGCGCTCCGAAAGCCGGGCGGCTTCCCGTTCGCCAAAAACCCGACTGCAGAAGCGCGGATTCCGCATGGACCGGCGGATTCGACGGATTTCCACCAAATCAGTGCCGACCAAAAGCAACAAACGCCACCTGCCTTGGCAAAAACGGCTTAATCGCTTTTAAGACTTTTTCTTCCGGATCGAAAACGACGAGAATGTTGCCTTTTTTCGGATGATGAGCGCAGAAATACCAGCTGCCGCGCCCGTCATCGAATTCCGAGGTGAAAAAACGGGTGTAGTTGGATTTTCCTTTTAGAAGTTCCGGGCGGTATTTTCCAATTTCCTCGATGTCGTGAGCATCCGCCGAAATCACTCGCTTGCGCCTGCGGCGGTTGATGATCTTGTCAATGGTAATGTCGCCGTTTGTCACGCTGTATTCGAATTCAAGGCTGCGGGAAGAAATAATGTAATATGCCGCAAAGCATACGCCGACCAGCGCGAGAAAAGCGACGGGCGGGTAAAGCATTGCGAGGAAAAGGACAATCAGCCCGCCGAGAACTGTTGCCACCGCAATCATGTAATCCTTGGTACCGAATCTTTTTTTCACGATTTGCTCTACAAAAATATCCATCCTGTGCCCTCCGCAATCCATGGAATACTTTTATTATACCATGTATTATAACATGGGAAAAATTATTTTACAATTCATTTGAATTTTTCCAGTCCCGTTTTTCTGAGGAGAAAAGCGGAAATCAACCGCTTGCAGCCT
>DAITAP010000041.1:0-280 GCA_036824225.1 Caproicibacter sp.
TGACAGCATACTCGTATTTTTTTCTGGTATATGCCGTTTTTCGTAAGCAGCCGTGAGCGTAGCGAGGTCGCACTGATCCAGGTGGTACAGGAAGCAATTGTACAGAGTGTGTCGACTGGAAGATGGAAAATCTGGCCCACAGTTTTGGAATTCATTCATGACTTTGGAGATGAAAAAATGGGAATTCAGAAGCGGATTAAAAAGCTGCGGAAAGAAAGCAAACTTACTCAAGCTGATCTTGCAAAGTATTTTGGGATAGTTTGAAACAAAAGCGGAAATC
>DAITAP010000041.1:290-10600 GCA_036824225.1 Caproicibacter sp.
GCATAAAAGCATTTGTAAAGCATAACAATTACAAATGCTTTTATGCATTATATAATTAGGGTATAAAAAAGGAGTTGATTTTATGGCACAAATTAGCCTGCGTATTGATGATGATGTAAAAAAGCGTGCTGAACAGGCCTGCGCAGATATGGGTTTATCTATGTCAACCGCAATTAATATTTACCTTAAGAAACTGGGCAGAGAGAGGCGTATTCCCTTTGAAGTGTCCGCTGATCCGTTCTATTCCGAAAGCAATATGGAACATTTGCGGCGTGGAATTGCCGCCCTCAATGCTGGTAAAGGGGTGGAACATGAACCGGTTGAGGCAAAAGATAAGTGAAAAAAGTATGGTTTGATGAAGCATGGGAAGATTATATATTTACTGACAGAACCAGGACAGAAAGACCTTAAAGCGCTTCAATGATTTGCTAAAAGATATTGACAGAAACGGCTATAAGGGTATCGGCAAACCTGAACCACTAAAGGGTGAATTAAGCGGTTTTTGGAGCAGGCACATTGATGATATGAACAAGCTTGTGTATCGCATCAAAGGCGAAGTCCTGGAAATTCTGTCATGAAAAGGGCACTATGACGATTAACAGGAAAAGACTGTTGTAAAACAATTTTCTCAAAGATACTGCATAAAGAATGCACCTTGAGTGGGTTGTCAACTACCACCGACTAAAGTCAGTGGCATGCAGAGCAATGGACAACGGACAAATTTTCCTTTTATTTTTCTCATAAGACTTGCAATTTGTCCCATAGTCCATTCCAATCATAACTTGCGGAAGACAAGAGAAAGGGCTGAAGATTTGCGCCATGTAACTTGTCCGCCGTAACATTTAATAATACCATATACAATTTTTTTGTTGGGAATCATCTATCTGTACTTCCAATATTTCTGCTTTACTGGCAGGCAGAATAAGAATATATTCGACATTTTCTTCCCACTTATTTCAAAACGGTCAGTTTAAGCGACTCCAATTACCCTAAAAAATTGTATTTTTTAGGGTAAATCCATTTTGAAAAGAACTTCACGCAGCGGAAAAGTAAAAAAATTCCAGCACTGAAAATTACAGCGCCGAAACGAATCAATTTTTTAGCTCGATTGTCTGCAGCTTCAAGCAACAGGGATTCATACCTATTTGCAGACTATTTCAATATATCGACAGGCACTACGCTTACGTTAACCCTTTCAGTGAAGGGACAGAGCCCGGGCACTCTTTCTCATGGACCGTAAAGCTTCCGTCCGAAAATTTACGGCAGGGCAAGATACTGCTTTTTCCGGCCTTTCTGATTTCATCCGGATTCCTGCTTTCCAATGCTCTTTCCGGGATTTTTTTATCAGCCCGCAAACATGGAAGGGTTATAGGAACGGATGGCGTCGTTATTTAAGGTGATCCCTTTCATGGAATCCGCTTCCTTCCCGAGCTCTTCGGTAAATTCATCCCATTTGAAGGCGGCGAGCACCTGCTTGCGGCTGGAATCCGTTTTCAGCTTTTCGTCTGCTTCTTTCTGAATGTCGTTTTTGGAAAGAAGGTAATAGGAATAGTCATCGGATATTTCTACCGTCTGGATTTCACCCGTCTTCATGGCTTTCAGGACTTTCGTGAGCGCCGACGGAAGGGAGGAGCTGGACGAAAGGTCCACGGTCGCGCTTTGAAGAGGATCCTCGCTGCTCTTGAGCGTCTTTTTCAGAGAATCGGCCGCCTGCCGCAGCGTCAATTTTCCAGCTCTTATCTGCGGGACGTAGCCGTCAAGGACCGCTTTAGCCTTTTTCTTTTCGGCGTCGGTATAGGCGGCCTTAAAACTTCCGTCGGAATTCGTCGTGTACATCGGATAGCGAAGATAGGAAAAACTCGTATATGTTTTTACATAATAATCTTTCAGTCCGGAGTCCGATACTTCTTTCTGTCCGCCCTTGCCGTAAACAGCCTCAAAGATCTTGTCTTCCTTATAGACGTTGTCGGCGTAAGCCAGCTGAAAAGAGGACTTGGCGATGCCGTATTTTTCAAACTGCGAGGAATAGCTGTTCCAGGCGGAGGCCCCGGCCTGTTCCGCCTGCTTCTTTTCGTCGTCGGTAAGGGTCAGATGCATTTCTTTCATCTTCTGATCGACCAGAAGAAGGCTCTTTGTGTAGGTCAGTGCCTTTTCGCGGATCCAGGAGGCGGCATCCTTATTCTCAATTTTCTGATCCAAGACGGCCTTGCTCGAGTCGGTCACCTTGGACTGAGCCTGGGAATAGGCGTAATACAGGTTATAGATGTAGGCGCCGATGGGGATGGTAAGGCTGCTGTCCTTTGCCGCCCAGCTTTTGTCGGCGGCACAGCCGGCAGCCGAGGACGCCAGAAGTGCTGCCAGTACTGCCGTGACGATCTTTTTGAGGAACTTCATAACTTTTCACACACTCCGATTTCTGCAGACTGCGGATTGATTTCCGTCAGCAGCAATTATACACGCTTTGATGGGGCCTGTCTATGGATTTGACTTTTTTCCGGCTTTTCCGGCTCTTTTTCCCCGCTTAACAGCCTCAGAGTATCCTCCATGGCGGCAAGAGGCGTCTGTCCCGGAAGCAGCCTTACGCTGACATAGGGCTTCGTGCCCGCGTTCAGCATCACGCGTCCCCGCATGGCGGAGATCAGGGACGCCACGCCTTTCATGTCAAACCTGTCCCGATAGAAGAAAATCGTGCTGTTCTGCTGGCGGATTTCCCGGACGCCGAGCCGGGAAGCCTGATTGCGGAGAAGCGCGACGCGGATCAGCCCGTCCACGCTTTCCGGCGGATCGCCGAAGCGGTCCACCAGCTCGTCGATCACGTCGGACGCGTCGCCTTTCGTGTGGATGTCGGCAATGCGCCGGTAAATATCCAGACGCTGGCTGAGATCGGGAATATAAGTTTCCGGGATATGGGCGGACACCTGCACATCCACCAGGCATTCTTCCCCGTATTCGTGGACTTCCTCTCCCTTGGCGCGGTTTACGGCGTCCGCCAGCAGGTGGAGATACATGTCATACCCGACTGCCTGCATGTGTCCGTGCTGCTCCCCGCCCAGAATATTGCCGGCTCCCCGGATTTCCATATCCCGCATGGCAATTTTGAAACCCGATCCGAATTCCGTAAACTGCCGGATGGCTGTAAGGCGTTTCTGAGCGATTTCCGAAAGGACTTTGTTGCGCCGGAAAGTCAGATAGGCGTAAGCCCGCCGGCTGGAGCGCCCCACCCGCCCGCGGATCTGGTGCAGCTGGGAAAGGCCCATCCGGTCAGCGTTATCGATGATGAGGGTATTTACGTTGGGAACGTCCACCCCCGTTTCGATGATGGTGGTGCATACCAGGACGTCGATCTCCTGTTCGATCAGGCGCCGCCAGACTTCCGACAGCTCCTGCTCGCTCATTTTTCCGTGCCCGACGCCCACTTTTGCTTCGGGTACCAGCTGGCGGATCCGCTCTGACACGCGCTCAATGCTGGCTACGTCGTTGTGGAGATAATAGACCTGCCCTCCGCGGCGCAGTTCCCGACGGATGGCTTCGGCGAGAATGGTTTCGTCATGTTCGAGGACGTAGGTCTGCACCGGATGCCGGTCCCGCGGGGCCTCCTCAATCACGCTCATGTCGCGGATCCCGGAAAGCGCCATGTTCAGCGTGCGGGGAATCGGCGTTGCGGAAAGCGTCAGGACATCCACGTTTTGATACTTTTTTTTCAGTTTCTCCTTCTGCGCCACCCCAAACCGCTGTTCTTCATCGACGATAATAAGCCCCAGATCGCGAAATTCCACGTCTTCCGAGAGAAGCCTGTGGGTGCCGACGACCATGTCGATTTCTCCGTGCTTCAGCTTCTGAAGAATTTTCTCCTGCTCCTTTGAGGTCCGGAATCGGGAAAGCAGTTCCACGCGGATTGGGAATCCCTCCATGCGCCGGGTGATCGTCTGGTAATGCTGCCAGGCAAGGATGGTGGTGGGAACCAGCATGGCGCACTGCTTGGAGTCCGTGACGCATTTAAAGGCGGCGCGCAGCGCGACCTCCGTTTTGCCGAATCCCACGTCTCCGCAGAGCAGGCGGTCCATCGGGATCGGCTTTTCCATATCCGCCTTGATTTCCGCGATGCATCGGAGCTGATCTTCGGTTTCATCAAACTCAAAATGGGATTCAAAGTCGTGCTGCCAGTCAGTATCCGGCGGAAACGCGTGCCCTTTTGCCTGCATGCGCTCCGCGTAAAGCTGAATCAGGTACTTCGCGATGTCCCTGACAGCTTTTCGGACCCTGGATTTGGCCTTCTGCCAGTCGCCGCCGCCCAGGCGGTTCAGCCGGACGGAAGAGTCTTCGCGCGGTCCGATATATTTTGATATCATATCCAGCTGGGTGACCGGGACGTAAAGAATGTCCCCGCGCGCATACTGGACCTTGATATAGTCTTTGGCGATTCCGTGCAGATCAATTTTGTGGACTCCCTCGAAGATCCCGATGCCGTGTGTCGCGTGGACGACGTAGTCGCCCGGCTTCAGATCGGAAATGTCGGTCAAGGCCTGCCCGCGCCGCCGGGCGGTCTTCCGCCTGCGCGGAGCGGCGATGCGGCCCCGGGTGATGAGCCCGAAATACGCTCCCGGGTACTCGAACCCGGCGGAAAGGGAACCGCCGGTCACCACGACTTCGCCACGTTCGATTTTCCGGGGATCCGCTTCGTAGGCCGCGTCGATTCCGCGGACTGTCAGATCGGACGCCACATTCCGGGCGGAACGGTCATTCCCGGCAAGGACGGCGCACGACCATTTATTTTCCAGCATGTTTTTCAGATCTTCCGCCAGAAGATCGATGCTTCCGCCCCATACGGACAGCTGATGCGCCGTTACGTTCAGCATGGTGCGCACGGGGGTCTCATATCCGCCGTGGGCGAAAGTGTCCAGATACACCGCCCCGTTTTTTTCATATTGGGAAACGGCATAGGCCCAGTCCCGGCTGTAGGAATCCAGTGTATGACAGAGCGTTCCGCTTGAAAGGTAGTCTTTCAGGTCTTCCCCCCACTGCCAGAGCGCGCTGCGCATCTTTTCCCGCTGCCGGACCGGTTCGCTGACAAACAGCAGCGTCCCGTCCTTTTCCAGATAGTCGAACGCCGTCGCGGTTTTTCCCCCGTAAAGGAGGGGAAGATATTTGTCGGCGCATCCTATCGCGAGGCCGTTTTCCAGTTTCTCCGCCTCGCGGCCGAGTACTGAGCGGGCGGTGGAGGCCGCTTTTCCGCGCAGCTCGGTAGAAAGGCGCCGGATCTTTTTTGCGAGGGATCCCGGACTGGAAATCAGCGATTCCTGCGCGGGAGAGACCGTCACGGAGGAGATGCTTTCGGTGCGCCTCTGGGTAACCGGATCAAAGTAGGAAAGGGTGTCAATCTCATCGCCGAAGAATTCAGCCCGCACCGGGTTCGGCTGGCCCGTGGGAAAGAAATCGAGAATGCCGCCTCGGTGAGAATACTGCCCGGCCCCTTCAATCTCGGCCGCGGGCTCATAACCGCAGGATGAAAGGACGCGAATCAGGCGTTCCATTGGAAAATTCATCCCCGGCCGGACCGTGACGGTCCGGCGTTTCAGCTCATCGGGAGGCATGGTGTACTGCAGGGCGGCGTCGATGCAGCAGACCAGAGCGCCGCACGTCCCGTTTTGCAGAGCGGTAAGCGCCTTGAGGCGCTGATGTTCGTATTCGTGAGAGCTGCCCTCGGTATCGCGGAGGGTGAAGTCCCGCATCGGGTAAAAAAGGGCGGGCATCCCCATTTCGCAGAGGTCGGAACAGAGACGGCTGGCCTCCGGTTCATCCCCGGCGACGACAAAAGCCCTGCGTCCCAGCAGGGAGCAGAGCGAATAGATGATATTGGCTTTGTGGATTCCTGTCACGCCGGTGACAGCGGCGGGCAGGGCTCCGCCCTGGACGGCGTTTTTGAGGGAGTGAAACTCTCTTAATCTGCTGATAGCTGCGGTCAGAAATTCCATTGGCATCTCCTGTTTTTTCGGTATGCAGTTCCGGCGGGACGGCGGATTACCCGTTATAACGGTTCATCGCCTCGTCAGCACGGCCCTGCACCATCAGTTCGAGGGCGTCGGCCGCATTCTTCACCGCCTCCTGGAAAAGTTTCCAATCGCTTTCCGAAAAGCGGGAAAGGACCCAGTCCGCCAGATTCCACCGCCGGTCGGGCCGATCCCCCGTTCCCAGGCGGATTCGCGGGAAATCCTCTGTCCCGGAAAGGTAGATAATGTTTTTCATGCCGTTCTGGCCTCCGTCGCTGCCCTTGAGGCGAATGCGCAGTCTGCCGGGCGGAAACGAGATGTCGTCATAGATCACAATGACTTTCTGAGGTGCCAGCTTGTAAAAACCCATGGCCTCGATCACGCTCTGGCCGCTCAGGTTCATATAGGTGCCCGGCTTTAAGAGAAGCACTTTGTGACCGGCAATTTCGACTTCCCCGCAGAGTCCCTTGAATTTCAGCCGATCCAGTTTCGCGCCCGCTCTGGCGGCAATGTAGTCGAGAGCGATAAATCCGGCGTTGTGGCGGGTTCCCTCGTATTGTTTCCCCGGATTTCCCAGCCCAACCACAAGATATTCGATGGGGCCCGAGAGGTTCTCCTTTTTTTTCGGGAACAGGCAGAGCATTTTTACGACCTCCGTTTTCCTTCTCTTAAGAATCCTTCTTCGCGAAGCGGGAAAGAACGGGGAGGCGGGATGAAACATTCACCCCGCCTCAAATCATTCCGCTTTTCTGTCCGTCCGCCTTTTTAGGTAAACAGAGGCGAAACGGGCTTATCCTCATAGATACGCTCAATCGCTTCGGCAAACAGAGGCGCGACCGGAAGAATCGTCATGCTGGGAAGCCGCTTTTCGGGCGGCAGCGGAATGGTGTCCAACAGGACCAGCTCCTGAATGGGACTCGACGAAAGCCGCTCGATAGCCGGTCCGGAAAGCACAGCGTGCGTCGCGCATGCGCTCACTTCGACGGCGCCGTTTGCCATCACGGCGCGCGCCGCGTTGCAGAGGGTGCCGGCTGTGTCTATCATGTCGTCGACCAGAATGACCTTTTTCCCACGGACGTCGCCGACGATGTGCATGACTTCGCTTACATTGGCCTGAGGGCGCCGTTTGTCCACGATGGCCAAAGGACATCCGATGCGTTCGGCGAAGCTGCGCGCCCGCGTGACGGAACCGAGATCCGGGGACACGGCGACATATTCGCCGCCGTGCCCGTCTATCCGCTTCTTGACGTAGGAAGAGAGGACCGGCACGCCCAGCAGATGATCCACAGGAATATTAAAAAATCCCTGGATTTGAGCCGCGTGCAGATCCATGGTAAGAACCCGGTTGGCGCCCGCCGTTGTCAGAAGATCAGCGACCAGCTTGGCGGTGATGGGATCATGGGCTTTTGCCTTGCGGTCCTGCCGGGCGTAGCCGAAATACGGCATTACGGCCGTGATCCTCGCGGCGGAAGCGCGTTTCATGGCGTCAATCATAATCAGCAGTTCCATCAGGTTGTTGTTGACAGGCGCGCACGTGGACTGCACGATAAAGCAGTCTGAACCGCGGACAGATTCGAACAGAGAAACCGAAATCTCGCCGTCGCTGAAGGTCCCCACCTTGCTTTTTCCAAGCGGGAGCCCGAGGCATTTCGCAATTTCTGAGGCCGTCTGCGGGCTGGCATTGGCGGCGAAGATTTTAATGTCCTTGCCATGAAAACTCATTTGCTTTTAATCCCCCTAAAATCTACATGCGGCAATCCGGGCGCATGCGCCCGGACAAATCCGCAGATGGACCGCCCTCTGCTTTCGGGCGGCTGGAACTTTGCGTACGGGTCCCCGTCCCGGAAAGAAACGCACGCCGGCGCACAAAAACGCGCCGCACGGGTTGGAACGGCCGCGCAGTCAGAAAGAACCCGGAATCTATCTCCCGCTCCTATTATCGCATAGAAATCCTTTTTTTCAAGACGGATCCGCAAATTTGTCCCTGTTTATTTCGCTTTTTTCTTTCCGGCGGAATCTCCGACAGGAAATTCGCGGGGAAAAAAGAACCGGAATTTTTCCCCGCGACATAAAAAGATATAGCATTTAGTGGCATAGTTTGCTATAATAGGCGTTGAGCTAAACTGGGATATGCTCTTTTTCTGTACGTTTCAGCCTATAACAAATCAGGAGGTATTGTCAATGAGCTACAAGTATCTGTACCTTTTCTCGGAAGGCAGTGCAAAAATGCGCAACCTGCTCGGTGGAAAGGGTGCCGGCCTTGCCGAGATGACCGGCTTGGGCCTGCCCGTGCCACACGGGTTTACCATTACGACCGAAGCCTGTACGAAATATTATGAAGACGGCCGTAAAATCAATGACGAGATTAAAACGGAAATCTTCGATTATCTTAAAAATCTGGAAAAGGTGACGGGCAAGAAATTCGGCGACGCTTCGAACCCGCTGCTGGTCTCCGTCCGGTCCGGCGCCCGGGTGTCCATGCCTGGAATGATGGACACCATTCTGAACCTCGGCCTCAACGACACGGTGGTGGAAGGGCTCGCGAAGTTTACGAAAAACCCCCGCTTTGCGTATGACTCATACCGCCGTTTTATCCAGATGTTCTCGGATGTGGTGATGGAACTTCCAAAATCCGATTTTGAGAAGATCATCGATGAGCAGAAAGCCAAACGCGGCGTCAAGCAGGATATCGACCTTGACGAAAGCGACATGAAGGAACTTGTGAAGAAGTTCAAGGCCTATTACAAGAAAAAGAAAGGCGTGGATTTCCCGTCCGATCCCGCTACTCAGCTTCTTGAGGCCGTGAAGGCCGTGTTCCGTTCATGGGACAACCCCCGCGCCGAGGTTTACCGCCGTCTGAATGAGATCCCCTATTCCTGGGGCACCGCTGTCAACGTACAGGAAATGGTGTTCGGCAACTCGGGAAATCAGTCCGGGACGGGCGTTGCGTTCACCCGCAACCCGGCGACAGGCGAGAAAAAGCTGTTCGGCGAGTATCTGATTAACGCGCAGGGCGAAGACGTCGTTTCCGGTGTGCGCACCCCCCAGCCGATTGAGCAGCTCAAAAAAGATCTGCCGAAGGTGTATGAGCAGTTCGTCAAGGTTGCCGATACGCTGGAAAAGCACTACAAGGATATGCAGGATATGGAGTTTACCATTGAAAACGGCAAGCTGTTCATGCTGCAGACCCGCAACGGCAAGCGGACCGCCAACGCGGCTCTCAAAATTGCCGTTGACATGGTGGACGAAGGAATGATTTCAAAAGACGAGGCAATTCTGCGCGTGGAACCCAAACAGCTCGACGCCCTGCTTCATCCGCAGTTTGACTCGGAAGCGCTCAAGAAGGCGGAGGCGATCGGCCACGGGCTGGCTGCCTCTCCGGGTGCGGCGTGCGGTAAAGTCGTCTTTACCGCGGATGACGCGAGAAACTGGAAAAAGCGCGGAGAGAAAGTCATCCTGGTCCGCCGCGAGACTTCGCCCGAGGATATCGAGGGCATGGCTTCCGCGGAAGGGATTCTGACTGTCCGCGGAGGCATGACATCCCACGCGGCAGTGGTGGCGCGCGGAATGGGGACCTGCTGTGTCTCCGGCTGCGGCGAGATCATTGTCAATTATGACAAAAAGCAGTTTACCCTCGGCGGGAAGACCGTCCGCGAGGGCGACTATATTTCCATCGACGGCTCGACAGGCAATATTTACGATGAAGCCATTCCAACCGTGCCGGCCACGATTTCCGGCAATTTCGGCCGCTTTATGGAGTGGGCTGACAAGGCGCGCAGGCTGCGGGTCTTTACCAATGCCGACACCCCGAAGGACGCGAGGCAGGCCCGTGAGTTCGGGGCCGAAGGCATCGGCCTTACCCGCACGGAGCATATGTTCTTTGAGGGCACCCGCATCAAGGCCATGCGCGAGATGATCGTTTCCGATACGGTGGAAGAGCGCAAAAAGGCTCTCGCAAAGCTGCTGCCCTATCAGCAGGGTGACTTTGAGGGGCTTTACACCGCCATGAAAGGCCGCCCGGTTGTAATCCGCTTCCTCGATCCGCCGCTCCATGAGTTCCTGCCGACGAAGGAAAAGGATATTGAGGAGATCGCGGGGGAGATGAATATCTCCGTTCAGCATCTGAAAGATATCATCGCCAGCCTGCATGAGTTCAACCCCATGATGGGCCACCGCGGATGCCGCCTGAGCGTTTCGTTCCCGGAGATCGCCGAGATGCAGACGACGGCCGTCATTCAAGCCGCCATCAACGTGAACCGCAAGCACCCCGAATACCATGTGGAGCCGCGCATCATGATCCCGCTGGTCGGCGAGGTCCGCGAG
>DAITAP010000041.1:10610-13846 GCA_036824225.1 Caproicibacter sp.
GTCAAGAGCATTGTCGTGAAGACCGCCGACAAGCTGATTCAGGACGCCGGCGTAAAGATGGGATATAAGGTCGGCACCATGATAGAGGTTCCCCGCGCGTGCCTGACAGCGGGCGCGATTGCCAAGGAAGCCGAGTTCTTCAGCTTTGGGACGAACGACCTTACCCAGATGACTTTTGGCTTCAGCCGCGACGACGCTGGAAAGTTCCTCAATTATTATTATGATAAGAAGATTTATGAATTTGATCCGTTTGCCCACCTCGACCAGGTCGGCGTAGGCAAACTCATCAAGATGGCCGTCAAAGACGGCCGCGCCGCCCGTCCGGATCTTCTGGTCGGAATCTGCGGCGAGCACGGCGGAGATCCGTCTTCCATCGAGTTCTGCCATTTTGCAGGACTGGATTACGTGTCCTGCTCTCCGTACCGCGTTCCGATTGCGCGCCTCGCGGCTGCCCAGGCTGCCATCAAGGAAAAGAGAATAAAAGCAGAGAAGAAGTAATCGGGATTTTCTCTGCCGGGTTCCCCCGCTATAAACTGCGGGGGAATTTTTTTCAAGGAGGATTTCCGATGACTCAAAGACAGTTAAACCGCCTTTTGTGCCTGATTCAGGGCATCCTGCTGGGGATGCTTTTCTGCCCCGCATGGACTTCCGGGTTCCGGGGAGGAAATTTTTTCAGCGTGATGGATACGATAGAGAAGTATGCGGATCTCGGCTTTCACACTGACGCCGTGACTTTTCTTGCCATGGCGCTGGTGCTTCCGATTCTGACGGGTCTGGGGCAGTTTTTTCTAAAATTTCGCAGCAATTTCGGGACGGGCGCGTGCCTGAGCGCGCTTTATACCCTGGGGACTGCGTGCTTTTATGAAGCTTCCCGGCGCCAGCTCAATGATTTCGGACGGGTTACGGGGTCATTTCTGCTCATGATCCTGCTTTCCCTTGTCAGCGTAGGATTGGAAGTTTATGGATTTTTAATGCCATATTCCGGGAAAAAACCGTGAATTTTTTTCCCTCTCTTGAAACTGCCTGCCGAAGATGGTAAACTGTTTCTTGTCTTGACATCCTGCGCGGAAGGGAAACGGCGGTGCAAGCCATGAATTTCATACGAAGGCTCTGGCGCTTTTTTACAAAGCCTGAGATGCTGCTTTATATTTTATTCGGCGTATTGACGACGGTGATCAATCTTGCCGCGTTTCAGTACGCCGCCGCCGTGTTGCGCCTTTCCTGGCAGGAGTCCAATATCATCGCGTGGATCCTCGCCGTGCTGTTTGCTTTTGTGACGAACAAACTGATCGTTTTTCGCAGCAGGAGCTTTACGGCGGCGGTTTTCTGGCGTGAGATCCTCCAGTTTTTCGGCGCACGCCTGCTGTCGCTGGGCGTGGATTATGCGTGCCTGTGGCTGCTCATCGACTGCTGGAACTGGAGCTACCTCTGGGCAAAAATCGCGGACAACGTGATTGTCATAATCATCAATTATCTTTTGAGCAAACTGGTGATCTTCCGCAAAAAATAACGGGTGCGCAGCCAGCGTCCCCGCATGGAGGAAAACATAATGCAAGCAAGCGAAAAGACCATGGACAAAATCGTTTCCCTGTGCAAAAACCGGGGATTTGTCTACCCGGGTTCCGAGATTTACGGAGGGCTTTCCAATTCATGGGACTACGGACCTCTGGGGGTGGAGTTCAAAAACAATGTCAAGCGGGCCTGGTGGAAAAAATTCGTGCAGGAGAACCCGGACAATGTAGGACTGGACGCCGCCATTTTGATGAACCCGCGGGTATGGGTCGCGTCGGGTCATGTAAGCAGCTTTTCCGATCCCCTGATGGACTGCAGGTCCTGCAAGACCCGCCACAGGGCGGATGATCTGATCGAGGCCGCGGGCGGGGATCCCAACGGCATGACGCTGGAACAGATGGGAGAATACATCCGGAACAATCATGTCAAATGCCCGGTCTGCGGATCCACGGATTTTACCCCCATACGGAAATTCAACCTGATGTTCAAAACCTATCAGGGCGTAACGGAAGAGGCAAAGGACGAACTTTACCTTCGCCCGGAAACCGCGCAGGGCATTTTTGTCAACTTCGCGAACGTCCAGCGCACCACGCGCCGGAAAATCCCGTTCGGAATCGGCCAGATTGGAAAAAGTTTTCGAAACGAGATTACGCCGGGCAACTTTATTTTCCGCATCCGTGAGTTTGAGCAGATGGAGCTGGAGTTTTTCTGCAGGCCGGGAACGGATCTCCACTGGTTTGATTACTGGCGCGGTTTCTGCCGGGATTTCCTTTTGAGCCTTGGCATGACGAAGCAGAACATAAGGCTGCGCGATCATGAGAAAGAGGAGCTTTCGTTTTATTCGAAGGCAACGACGGATATCGAGTACAGATTCCCGTTCGGGTGGGGGGAACTCTGGGGCATCGCCGACCGGACGGACTATGATTTGTCCCGTCACCAGGAATGTTCCGGAAAGAGCCTGGAGTATTATGATCCGGAGACGAAAGAACACTATATCCCGTATGTCATAGAGCCTTCACTCGGCGCGGACCGGGTGGCGCTGGCGTTTCTGGTGGACGCCTATGATGAGGAAAAACTCGGGGAGAAAGATTCCCGGGTGGTGCTTCGCCTGCATCCGGCACTGGCCCCGTTCCGGTGCGCGGTTCTCCCTCTCAGCAAAAAACTGTGCCCTGAGGCGCAAAAAATCCATCGGCAGCTTACCAGGCTGTTTTCCGCGGATTACGACGAGACCGGATCGATCGGGAAGCGCTACCGCCGGCAGGATGAAATCGGCACGCCGTTCTGCGTCACCTATGATTTTCAAAGCAAGACTGACGGCTGCGTCACCGTGCGCGACCGCGACACCATGAAGCAGGATCGCGTTTCCGTTGATAAACTCGCGGATTATATCAAGTCCCGCACTGCCTTTTAGGGGGGCGGTGCCGCCCCCATTAAGCGCAGGACGCCGCGGATATTGTAAGTTTTTCGGTTCCGGATAAGCTGATTTTTCCCTGCCGGTTGCTTTTTCCCGCTTCCTTTTGGAAGGGGCAGCGGATCCGCGGAAAAAGGAAAAGGGAATCTCCCGGGGGCTTTCCGGAAAAACGCCCGGGAGATTTTTTCATTTCTCTACATCGGAAGGATGCCCTTGTTCCGCTCCCCTTAATGGGAAGAGGGGCTGCCCTTTTGCCGGAGGCCGGAAAAATGGGCGGAGATGACCTTGTCGCACCAGGAATCGAAATCCGGAT
>DAITAP010000042.1:0-13742 GCA_036824225.1 Caproicibacter sp.
ATACCTCTCTAAACGGTCCCCCTGCAAGCGTTTTGCTTAGAGCGAAAATAATACGAACCAAAAAAAAGTTGCAACATTCCTTCTGTTGTGATAAAATGAAAAAGTATTTTGCCTTCCGAAAAGAGGAAAGCGTTTCCTCCGGGAACTGTTTCCCGGATGGGGATTCATCTGCCCGGGTCTTGAGGGCGTGAAGCTGATATTCCTCTGCCGCGTGCGGCATGAATATCTGAAATTGAGAGGAGAGACATTCCAAAATGGATGCATTAAAGACAATTGCTCAGGATTCCATGAAAAAAGAGCTGCCGAAGTTTGAAATCGGAGACACGGTCCGCGTGGACGTCAATATCCGGGAAGGCGACAGGCAGAGGATTCAGGCGTTCGAGGGAACCGTCATCGCGCGCAGAGGAAGCGGCGTGAGCGAGACTTTTACAGTGCGGCGCGTTTCCTATGGCGTAGGGGTGGAGAGGATATTCCCCATCCATTCGTCCAATGTCAAAAACGTCACCGTGCTCCGCAGAGGAAATGTCCGCAGGGCAAAACTTTATTTTATCCGCAAGCGGGTCGGTAAGGCCGCGAAGGTCAAGCAGCAGGTTCGGTAACCGGCCGCCGTGCCGCGTCGGAGAAAAGGACATTGCGGTGTCCTTTTTTTTCGCGTAGAATTTTTAAAACAGGTGGTAATGGCCTTGTCGGTTTCTGATATTCCCCAGAAGACGGATCCTGAAAAGGCACCCGTTCCTCCCAAAGCCGTTCCCCGGAAGAAAAGCCTTTCGGAGAGGTTTGTGGAAGGCTGCTATGAGTGCGTGGAAGAGATCATCCCCTCTTTTCTTACCGTCCTCCTGGTGTTTGTTTTCCTGTTCCGCCTGAACATCGTGGTTCTGGGCCCGTCGATGGAGCCAAACTACCACAACGGGTACCGCGTGTTTGTCTCCTGCCTGGATCGGCGCTTTTCCACAGGCGACGTGGTGGTTGTGGACGCCGGAGGCACCCGGCTGGGGGAGCGCATCATCAAACGCGTTATCGCCGTGGGCGGGCAGACCGTCAATATCGATTTTCAGACAGGCACCGTGTACGTGGACGGAAAGGCGCTCGACGAGTCCGCCTATCTGGAAAACGGGATTACAAGGGAACAGTACGACGTTACGTTTCCCCGTGCCGTCCCCGCCGGGCATGTGTTTGTGCTGGGGGACAACCGGACCGTTTCGGAAGACAGCCGTTCTTCGGCGGTGGGCATGATTGACAGCCGCTATATTATCGGGAAGGTATGGTTTGTCTTTCAGCCGCTGCCGGGAATCGGATCTCTGCCGGGCGGATCCCCTTCCGGAAAGGGAAGGGGAGTATCTTGAACGGGGAAAAGACCGGCTGGTTCCCGGGCCATATGGCGAAGGCGGAGAGACAGATGGCTTCCGCCATGAAGTTGACGGACGCCGTGGTGGAGATCCTCGACGCGCGGATCCCGCGGAGCAGCCGAAACCAGGATCTCGATAAGATTGCGGCCGGAAAGCCGCGTGTCCTTCTCCTCAATAAATGTGATCTGGCGGACGCTGCCGAAACCGCGCGCTGGCTGGCGGTTTTCCGCCGGAGCGGGGCAGCGGTGCTGGCTGTGGACTGCCGGACGGGAAAGAACGTGGGCGCCGTTCTTCCGGCGGTCCGCAGGCTGCTTCTGGGCAGGCTGGCGTCCTGGAGGGCAAAGGGAATGGCGGGGCGCCGGATCCGTGTGATGACGGCCGGCATTCCCAACGTTGGGAAAAGCTCGCTGATAAACCGGCTTGCGCGATCTTCCGGCGCGAAGGTTGAAAACCGTCCCGGCGTAACACTCTCTTCCCAGTGGTATTCCATCGGCGGGGGATTCGAACTCCTCGATACCCCGGGAGTGCTGAGGCCGAAAACGGGCCCCCGCCAGGATGCCGGGGCCCTCGCCTTGACGGGGGCCGTACGGGATGACATTCTGGACGGACCCGCTCTTGCGTGCTCCCTAATCGGAATTCTTTCGGAACGGTATCCGGAGCTCCTTGCGAAGCGTTACCGGCTGGAACCCGGGTCCGTGCGCGGATCCGACGGCGAATCTCTCCTCAAACGGATAGCGGGAAACCGCGGAATGCTTCTGCGGGGCGGGACGGCGGATATGGAGCGGGCCGCCCGGATGCTGATCGAAGAGTTCCGCTGCGGAAAAATAGGACGGATAACGCTGGAACGGGCGGGGGAAAAATGAGAGATCTCTACCGGTATGAACGCGGGGCGGCGGAAAAGGGATACCGCGCCGTCTGCGGCGTTGACGAAGCGGGCCGCGGACCGCTGGCAGGCCCGGTGTTCGCCGCGGCCGTCGTGCTCCCGCCCGGATGCCGGATAGAGGGTGTCGACGACTCCAAAAGGCTCAGCCCGAAAAAGCGGGAAGCCCTGTTTCCCGTTATCGAGGAAAAGGCGGAGAATTTTGGAATCGGCTTTGCGACAGAACAGGAAATCGACAGCCTCAATATTCTGAGGGCGACTTTTCTTGCCATGCGCCGTGCCGTGGAGGCGCTTTCCCAGGCGCCGGATCTTGTCCTGGTAGACGGCAACCAGGCTCCCCCGCTCAGCGTGGAAACCCGCACCATCGTCCGCGGAGATTCCCTGAGCGCGAGCATCGCCGCCGCTTCGATTCTTGCGAAGGTAAGCAGGGACCGTCTGATGGTTGAGGTGGACAAACTCTATCCGCAGTACGGCTTTGCAAGGCATAAGGGGTATGGAACCGCGTTCCACGTGGCCATGCTGAAAAAATACGGGCCCTGCCCCGTACACCGGAGAAGCTTTCTCCATAAGATCTTTCCGTGACGGATCCCTTCCGGCGGGCAGATGCCCGCCGGAAGGGGAGAATCTTTTGACATTTTCATGGCAGTTTGCTATGATAGAGCAATCCCTATGAAGCGAAAGGGGGCGGTATCGCCGTGAAATATTGTTCAACCAGGGGCGGATCCGCCGGCGTTTCCGCGGCGCAGGCTGTGGCGCAAGGAATCTGCGGCGACGGCGGTCTGTTCGTGCCGGAATCTTTTCCGCACTTTTCCGCGCGGGAGATAGACGCGATGGAAAGCCTTAACTACCGGGATCTTGCGGCCCGCATCATGGAGCCGTTTCTCTCCGACTTTTCGGAAAGGGAGATCGGCGCCTGCACCGGGGGGGCGTATACGGAGAAGAAATTCCCGGGAGGCCCGGCTCCGCTTGCTTTTGCCGGAGGTGTCCATTTTCTCGAGCTGTGGCACGGCCCGACCTGCGCTTTTAAGGACATGGCGCTCCAAATCCTTCCGCGTCTTCTTGCGCTTTCGGTTCAGAAAATCCAGGCGGGGAAGGGCGCCGTGGTCCTGACGGCGACTTCCGGCGATACGGGAAAGGCGGCGCTCGAAGGATTCCGGGATGTCAAGGGGACGCGCGTTGTGGTGTTCTACCCGAAAAATGGGGTCAGCGCTCTCCAGGAACGTCAGATGCGCACGCAGGAAGGAAACAATGTCTTTGTCTATGCGGTTCTGGGAAATTTCGACGACGCCCAGACCGGCGTTAAAAGAATTTTTGCGGACGGGGAAATTCGAAAAAAAGCCGCGGAACACGGATGGATGCTTTCGAGCGCAAATTCCATCAACTGGGGCAGGCTTCTGCCCCAGATAACCTATTATTTTTCCGCCTGGCTGAGGCTTCTCTCGGCGGGGGAGGTAAAACCCGGCGGCGCGGTGGATTTCTGTGTTCCAACCGGAAACTTCGGCGACATCCTCGCCGCCTATTACGCGAAAAAAATGGGGCTTCCCATCGGAAGGCTGATTTGCGCCTCCAATTCAAACGACGTGCTGACAGAATTCCTGACCACGGGGATTTATAACCGGAACCGCCGGTTCTATGCGACCATTTCCCCGTCGATGGACATCCTGGTTTCCAGTAATCTCGAGCGTCTGCTGTACGATCTGAGCGGCGGGGACGGGGACAGGGTCCGGAAATGGATGGACGAGCTCGCCAGAACCGGGAGATACCGGGTAGGGGGCGGAATGCTTCAAAAAATTCAGAGACTGTTTGATGCGGGATCCTGCGGCGATAGCGAGACAAAAGATGAAATCCGGGAAACATGGGAGCGGGATCATTATCTTCTCGATCCGCATACGGCTGTTGCTGCCCGCGTCCTCCGCCGTTACAGGGAAAAAACGGGTTCCCAGACGCCGTGCGTTGTCGTTTCAACGGCCAGCCCCTATAAATTTGCCCCGGATGTTCTGGAAGCCGTGACCGGTGGAAAACGCCGTCCGGACGGCGTTTTCCAGTGCATCCGGGAACTGTCCGACCTGACCGGGATCCCGGTGCCGGAACCTGTTGCCGCGCTGGAAGGAAAGCCTGTCCGGTTTTCCCATTCCTGCCTGCCCGCGGAAATGGGAAAAGCGGTGCTCCGCTCCGCCGGATGGACGGGGGCATAAGCGGATGGCGCTGTTCGCAATTGCTGACCTGCACCTGTCGCTCGGAGAGAATAAGCCGATGGATATTTTCGAGGGCTGGAAGAATTATGTCCCCCGTCTCGAAAAAAACTGGCGCGACACCGTTCGTCAGGAAGATACTGTCGTAGTAGCCGGGGATATTTCCTGGGCAATGAAACTGGAAGAGGCGGAGACGGATTTCAGATTTCTCAATTCTCTTCCGGGCCGCAAGCTGATTTTAAAGGGCAATCACGATTACTGGTGGTCAACGAGAAAAAAAATTGAGGAATTTTTAAGACGGTGCGGGTTCAACAGCATCGGGATCATACACAACAGTGCGGAGCGCGTCGGGAATATCGCGGTCTGCGGGACGCGGGGATGGCTGTGTGCCGCCGGGAGCGCGGAAGATCAGAAGATTGTCGCGAGGGAAGTAGGACGTCTGAAAACCTCTCTCGACGCCGCGGAAAAGACGGGGGGAAAACCTGTCGTGTTCCTCCATTATCCGCCCGTCTACGACGGAACGGAATGCGGGGAAATTCTGGGAGTCCTGCTGGATCGCGGTGTAGAGGACTGTTACTACGGGCATATCCACGGCCGCCTGGCCGCCGCCCGGGCCCCGGTGGGAAAGTACCGGGGAATCCGCATGCATCTGATCGCCTGCGATTATCTCGGCTTTCGTCCGCTCCCCGTAAAATAACAGAGTAAAATCGCCCGGACATTCCCGGGGGCGGTGGAAAGTTCTTTTGCCGTGTGGTATAATAATGATCGCCAACATGTAAACTTGCAGGAGGAAATAAAACATGAGTTTAAAGTCGTCCAGTCGGGTTGATACCAACCGCGTCCAACTTGAGATTGCGGTTGACGCCAAAACGTTTGAGAAAGCTGTGGAGCGGGCATACCGCAAAGAGAATAAAAAAATCGCCGTGCCCGGTTTCCGGAAGGGGAAGGCTCCCCGCAGGTTCATAGAGAAGTTGTATGGGGAAAATTTCTTTTATGACGATGCCATCAAAGACGTATACCCCGGAGCTGTGAAAGAGGCAGTCCGCGACGCAAACCTCAAACTGGTCGACGATATGCCTGAATTCAAGCTGGTTTCCGCCGGCAAGGACGGCCTTGATTTCAAGGTGACGGTTACCACGAAACCGGAAGTGAAAATCGACGGGTATAAGGGCATTTCGGCGAAAGAAAAAGACGTTGAGCCAACGGAAACCGAAGTGCAGAACGCAATAGAAAGGGTACGCAACCGCACTGCGCGCTGGGTGACCGTTGAGGACCGTGAAGCCAAGAAGGGCGACGTCGCGGACATTGATTATGACGGATCCGTGGATGGGAAACCGTTTCTCGGCGGAAAAGCCGAGAATTACAACCTTGTTCTCGGGGAGGGGAAATTTATCCCCGGATTTGAAGAACAGCTCATCGGCCACAAGACGGGCGACGAATTTGACGTCAAGGTAACTTTTCCCGGGGATTACGGGGCAAAGGATCTCGCGGGGAAAAGCGCCGTGTTTCAGGTGAAAATCCATGAAATCAAGGAAAAGGAACTGCCAAAGGTCGATGATGATTTTGTAAAAGACGTCAGCGAATTTGACACCCTGGAAGAATACAAGGCGGATATCCGCAAGCAGCTGCTTGACATGAAGAAAAAAGATGCGGATGCCGATATTGAAAATCAGCTGACCGACAAGTTGATTGCGCTTATGAAGGCGGATATCCCGGAGGCAATGATCCGGAACCAGGTGGATGATGACGTGAACGATTTTGAATACCGTCTGAGCCAGCAGGGAATGAATCTGCAGACTTATTTCGGATATACCAAGTCCAACATGGAAGATCTCCGCAAGAAATACCGGCCGGATGCTGAAAAGCAGGTTAAACTGCGCCTCGCGCTGGAAAAAATAGCCGAACTGGAGAACATCCACCCTTCCGACGAAGAAGTGGAGAAATATTATGAAAAGGCCGCCAAGCATTATGAATTAAAGGTCGAAGATTTCAAAAAGATGGTTCCCCGCGAAAACATAACGGAGGAACTTACAATGCAGAAGTCCCTTCAGCTGGTGAAAGATTCCGCCGTTATAACAAGGGCAAATCCGGCCGGGGAGAAAACAGCGGAAAAGGCTGCCGAAGCGTCCGGGGAGAAAACAGCGGAATAAAGGGATCAAATAAAAACAATACGGCCCGCTAGTGCTGTGAAGAGCACAGGCGGCGGGCAGGGAGGTATACCGGTATGAGCAGTCTTGTTCCCTATGTAATTGAGCAAACAAACCGCGGCGAGCGTTCGTATGATATTTTTTCGCGCCTGCTGAATGACAGGATTGTGATGCTGACCGACGAAGTGAACGACACAACGTCCAGTCTGGTCGTAGCGCAGTTACTGTATCTCGAAGGGCAGGATCCCTCCAAGGATGTGAGCCTTTATATCAACAGCCCGGGCGGTTCGGTGACATCCGGTCTCGCCATTTACGATACGATGCAGTATATCAAATGCGACGTTTCCACTATCTGCATGGGGATGGCCGCCAGCATGGGGGCTTTTCTCCTGGCGGCGGGAGCGAAAGGAAAGCGTTATGCTCTTCCCAACAGCGATATCATGATTCATCAGCCGAGCGGCGGCACGCAGGGGCAGGCTTCCGACATCAAAATTCAGGCCGAGCACATGCTCCGAATTAAAAAGAAACTGAATGAGATCCTTTCGGAGCGCACAGGCCAGCCTCTGGACGTGATTATGAGGGACACGGAACGCGACAACTTCATGACGGCCGACGAGGCCGTCCGGTACGGCTTAATCGATAAGGTGATCGCAAGCCGATGAAATACAGGTGATACTATGGCAAATAATGACAACAATAACAGAAGCAGAGAGATCTGCTGCTCTTTTTGCGGAAAACCTCAGAGCGAGGCTCGCCGTCTGATTGCTGGGCCGGGCGTGTTCATCTGCGACGAATGCGTTGAGCTCTGCATGTCCATCCTGAATGATGAGAAGAACCTTTCTGCCCGGAAAGACGGCTACGGGGAATCTTTTTCCGAGCTGCCAAAGCCAAAGGATATCAAAAAGAAACTTGACGAATATGTCATCGGGCAGGAAAAAGCAAAAATCGCCCTTTCCGTGGCGGTTTACAATCACTATAAGCGGATTTATTATGGGCAGGACCAAAACGACGTAGAACTGACGAAGAGCAACATCCTGCTCCTGGGCCCGACGGGGGTCGGCAAGACCCTCCTCGCGCAGACGCTTGCGAAGATTCTGAACGTGCCGTTCGCGATAGCGGACGCCACAACTCTGACGGAAGCGGGCTACGTGGGCGAAGATGTGGAAAACATTCTCCTGCGCCTGATCCAGGCGGCGGATTTCGATATCGAGAAAGCGGAGCGCGGCATCATTTATATCGATGAAATCGATAAGATCGCCCGCAAGTCGGAAAACCCCTCCATTACCCGCGATGTAAGCGGCGAAGGGGTTCAGCAGGCTCTCCTAAAAATTCTGGAGGGCACGGTTTCCAACGTGCCTCCGCAGGGCGGCAGAAAGCATCCGCAGCAGGAATTTCTGCAGATCGACACGACCAACATTCTGTTTATCTGCGGGGGAGCATTCGACGGTCTGGATAAGATCATCGAAAGACGCAAGGCCTCCTCTTCCATGGGCTTTGGTGCGGAAGTGCACAGCAAGGCGGAGCTGGACGCCACCTCGTGGATGCAGGACGTCATCCCGCATGATCTCGTGAAGTTTGGAATGATCCCCGAACTGGTCGGGCGCCTGCCTGTTGTGGCAGCGCTGGACGGCCTGGATGAAAACACCCTCGTGCGGATCCTGACCGAACCGAAGAACAGCCTGATTAATCAGTACAAAAAGCTGTTTCAGCTGGATAAGGTACAGCTGGAATTTGAACCTGGCGCCCTGAGGGCGATAGCGGGGAAAACGATGGAGCACCATACCGGTGCCCGCGGGCTTCGCGCGGTCGTGGAGCAGATTTTGACTCCCCTGATGTACCGGGTTCCGTCCGATTATACGGTGGAAAAAGTAACAATAACGGCTGACACCGTGGAAAAGGGAGCCGAGCCGCTGATTGTCTATAACCCGGAACGGAAGCCGGTCAAACTGAAGATTTCAGTTCCCGGCAGGAGGGGGAGGAAAGATACCGCCTCCTGAAAAAAATACCGAAAGACACCCGGCCGTTGCAGTGCGGTACGCTTTATGCTTCGCCCTGTGACGGCCATTTTTTCCAAGGAGTTGCTATGAGCGAAAAAATCGAATTGCAGGAACAAAATACCGTGACCCTGCCGGCGCTGGCGCTGAGGGGACTGGTGATTTTTCCGGGCATGCTGCTTCAGTTCGATGTTGGCAGGAAGAAATCCATAGAGGCGCTGGAAGCCGCAATGAAGGAAGATCAGATGATCTTCCTCGTTGCCCAGAAAGATCTCGCTGACAACGATCCTTCGGGCAAGGGAATCTTCCGGGTCGGCGTCGTGGCGAAAATCAAGCAGATCATCCGCCGGAGCGACGAAGGAATCCGCCTTTTTGCGGAAGGAGAATACCGCGCTAAAATTATCTCCGTCGCCAAAGAGGAACCTTTTTTCCTGATAAATCTTATCCGCACGGATACTCTGCCCTACCGCAAAACGCGAAGGACCGAAGCGCTGATTCGGCATACCCAGAACCTGTTTCAACAGTATATCCAAAGTTACAGCCATATTCCCCCGGATATCGTGATCGGCGTGATTCAGAAGCGCGACTGCGGGGAAATGGCCGATTATATCGCGTCGAACATCATGTTCGACTACGAGGAAAAGCAGACTGTCCTGGAAGAACTCCATCCGGTCAGGCGTCTGGAGAAACTGTCGGCCATTCTTCAGAAGGAAATTCAGATCCTGTCCATCGAGTCGCAGATCAATGAAAAAGCGAAAGAGCAGATTGATCAGAACCAGCGCGAGTATTTCCTGCGCGAACAGATGCGCGCGATCTCCGACGAGCTGGGCGAAAGCGACAGTCCGCGCGAGGAAGCAGACGATCTGAAAGCCCGCATTAAGAAAGCAAAACTCCCGAAACTGCAGAACACCAAGCTGATGAGAGAGTGTGAACGCCTTTACAAGATGCCGGAAGGATCCCACGAGGGCAGCCTGATCGTAAGTTATATCGAGACCTGCCTCGAACTGCCGTGGCATACCGCCACGAGGGACCGCATTGATCTTAAGCGCGCCCGCCGGATTCTGGACCGCGATCATTACGGCCTGAAGAAAGTAAAGGATCGTATTCTCGAGATATTGGCGGTTAAAAAGCTCGCGCCGGATATCCGGGGACAGATTATCTGCCTGGTAGGCCCTCCGGGCGTAGGAAAGACCTCAATCGCCCATTCGATTGCGGAGGCGCTCGGCCGGAAATACGTCCGCGTATCCCTCGGCGGCGTGCGGGACGAGTCCGATATCGTCGGGCACCGCCGGACCTATATTGGATCCATGCCGGGCAGAATCATCGCGGCAGTGAAGCAGGCCGGAACCAACAATCCTCTTATTCTGTTGGACGAAATCGACAAGATGGGGGATAATTTTCGGGGAGATCCGGCGTCGGCTCTTCTGGAAGTGCTGGATCCCGACCAGAATCAGTCGTTTTATGACCACTATATCGACATGCCGTTCGACTTGAGCCGTGTCCTTTTTATCACGACGGCAAACGACGCCAGTGCTATCCCGGAGCCGCTCTATGACAGAATGGATGTAATTATCCTCGGCAGCTATACGCATGAAGAGAAATTTCATATTGCCGAGGAGCACCTGATTCCAAAGCAGTTGAAAAGGCACGGCATGACGGCTCAGATGCTGCGCATCACGCCGGAAGCCGTCCACAAGTTAATTGAAGCCTATACGAGGGAAGCGGGAGTCCGCGGGCTGGAACGGCAGATTGCGTCGATCTGCCGGAAATGCGCCCGCAGGTTCATAGAGGACAAAACGTCAAAGATAACCGTAACGCCCGAAAAGCTGAAGGAACTGCTGGGACCTGAGAAATTCAAGGACGAAAACCTGAACCGAAGGGACATTGTCGGTCTGGTAAACGGTCTAGCCTGGACGAGCGTCGGGGGGACGATGCTGCCGATTGAAGTCGCCGTGATGAACGGAACCGGCAAACTGGAACTCACGGGTTCCCTCGGCGACGTGATGAAGGAATCGGCGAAGACCGCGATCAGCTGTATCCGCACCCGGGCTTCCTCACTGGGGATCCGAAACGATTTTTACACGAAATACGATATTCATATCCACGCGCCGGAAGGCGCAATCCCGAAAGACGGCCCGTCTGCAGGGGCAGCGATGGCTACGGCCATTACGTCCGCCCTCTGCAATATACCCGTACGCCATGATGTGGCAATGACAGGGGAGATTACGCTCCTCGGGCGCATCCTTCCTATTGGCGGGCTTAAAGAGAAGACGATGGCGGCATATCGTTCTGGAATTAAGACTGTCATAATCCCGGCTGACAATACCCCGGATCTGGAAGAAGTCGATGCCGCCGTAAAGAAAAACGTTCATTTTGAGGCGGTCGATAAAATAGACGAAGTCCTGAAGATCGCCCTGACCAGAATGCCGGTGCCGCTACAAAAGCAGAGAGGGGAAAGACGGCCGCCGATTTTGTCTGCGGCGGCTCCTGTGCCCCCTGTCGATACCGCGGAGCATCCGACGGCCGGATCTTCCCCCAGCCTGCCGCAGTAAGGGAGAATGGAAACGTGAGCTTTGAGACCGCTTTTTTTGAGCGTTCTGCTTCCGATCAGAAAGATTTCCCGGCATCCCGACTTCCGGAAATCGCTTTTTCCGGAAGATCCAATGTTGGAAAATCTTCGATGATCAACCGGCTGCTGAATCGGAGATCGCTCGCAAGAGTCAGTTCTGCTCCGGGGAAAACAGCATCCGTCAATTTTTATAACCTCGGCTTCTGCCGGTTTACTGACCTGCCAGGCTATGGGTATGCGAAAATATCCCAGTCGGAACAAAAAAGCTGGGGCAGGCTGGTGGAAGGTTACTTTTGTTCCGGAAGGGATATCCGGCTTGTTGTGCAGATTATCGATATGCGCCGGGATCCCATGCCGGACGACCTCGAAATGGCAGGATTTCTGACCGCAAAAAAGATACCTTTTGCGATTGCCGCATCGAAAACCGACAAGCTGAAACGTTCGGAGCGGAAAAAGCAGGATGCCCTTCTCAGAGACCGGTTCGGAAGAGGGGCCCTTTGCTTTCTTCCGTTTTCGTCGGTAACCGGGGAAGGAATGCTGGAACTTCGCCGGATTATCCGGGATGTATGCAAAAATCCCAGGAAGAAAACCGGGCAGTAACGGGAGGGCAAAAGATCCGGCCTCCCACAGCCCTCCGTACCGTCCGGTAGGGGGAGGATCCCCTGCGTTCTCGCAATTTACGAATGTGCCCGCCCCTACCGGATGATCAGAATATCCGGAGGGAGCGGGCTTTTTTGTTTTGAGAATGGAGATGGGGCAGTTTAAAATCCGGCTTTTTTCAGGATTCCGGGTTTCCGCTGACTAAAAGCCGGTCCCCTGCGTTTTCTCTGCTGACCACGGAGTCTTTTGATCCCGGGCGTTTTCCTTTCTTCATATCTTGCTATTCTGGCTAAGGGGAAGAGATGCGGCCTTACGTTGTGAGTCCATGCCGATAGAAATGGGGAAAAAGTTGGCAGGCGCCGGCAGAAAAGCAAAAGCGAAGTACGGCGGAAATCCGGATGGAAATCTTGGTACGCCCTGGGGACCGGATGAAAAACGGTTTCTGGCATCCAAAACCGGTGGGCAGGGTTCTGCGTCAAAAGGGACGAAAACAGCCGGCTGCTTTACTTTCACACTTTTTTGTGCTAAAATACTACAGTCGAGGAAGATTCGGGAATAATTCTGGACTGTCGGTTGTCTGAGGGAGGGGAGTAATCGCCTTATGAATTCTAAACTGAAAAATCCCAGTACGGATTTTCTGTTCGAGGCCGTTTTAAAACTTAAAAATATCGACGAATGCTATGCGTTCTTTGAAGATCTGTGCACAGTGCCGGAGATTCGGGCGATGTCGCAGCGGCTTCTGGTGGCGCATATGCTCAGTACCAAAAAGGTTTACAGTGATATTGTAGCGGAAACGGGTGCTTCCACGGCTACCATCAGCCGGGTAAACCGGTCGCTGCATTACGGAGCCGACGGATATCAGCTCGTATTCCGCCGCATGGATGAGGACAGCGGCGGCTAAATGGCTTATTCTGCTTTTGCAAGATACTATGACAGCCTGACAAGAAACATCGACTATGACGCCGTCGCAGGCCATCTGTGCGATGCTATGAAGCGCTTGAACCATAAGCCTGGTCTTACCCTGGACCTCGCGTGTGGGACCGGAAGCCTGACGGTAAGGCTCGCGGAACGTGGAATTGACGTTTACGGACTGGATGCGTCACCGGAAATGCTTTCAATCGCCCAGAGAAAAGCCTCGGCAGCCGGGCATCCCCTTTTTTTTATCTGCCAGAAAATGCAGGAGATGGACCTTGCCGGAAAAGTTGACACCGTGATCTGCATCCTTGACAGCATCAATCACCTGATTTCCCCGGAGGATGTCCTGCGGACATTTCGGCAGGTATCGCGCTTTTTAAATCCCGGCGGGTTCTTTTTGTTTGACGTCAATACTCTTTATAAGCACTGCTTTGTTCTCAAAGACCATACTTATGTCTATGACTTGGAGGATATTTACTGCGTCTGGCAGAATATCAACGCCCGTGGTAAGGGAAGAATCGGAATTTCCCTTGACTTTTTTGAGCGCCGCGGCAGTGTGTACATCCGGAGTTCTGAGCGCTTTTATGAACGCGCTTATCCGATCAAGGCCCTTCTTGCCATGCTGAAATCTGCGGGAATTCAACCGGCAGCAGTGTGGCGCGGAATGGATTTTTCACCTCCAGGCCCGCGGACGCAGCGTGTTTTAATTGCCGCAGAAAAACCGGAGTGACGGGCGGGAAGGCCGGCAGAGGCCGGAAAAGATCGGAGAAGCCTCCATGGAATATGAAAACGAAATGACCGGAATTAAGGCCCTCAAGGCTTGAAAGGAATAAAAAGAATCGCCTCCCTTTATGACAGAACGCCGGGAGGGAATTTACCGGGAGGGAATTTAGTGGAAAATCCTTTTGCGGTGGAAAAAATCTTCCCTTTCCCATATCTCTCTGAATCTTTAATTTTAATTAAAAAATAAGTCCTCTTCTGTTGACATTCGGCTTAAAATATAGTATCATATAAAACGTCGCTGATACGAAAAACTCCAACGGCTGTGACGGGAGCATAGCTCAGCTGGTTAGAGCACCTGCCTTACAAGCAGGGGGTC
>DAITAP010000043.1:0-10336 GCA_036824225.1 Caproicibacter sp.
ATGTCAAAATCCCTCGGCAACTTTTTTACGGTGCGCGATGTTGCGCAGAAATACGGATATGAGCCGATCCGCTTTTTGATGCTGTCGGCTCACTACCGCTCCCCCATTAACTACAGCGAAGACGTCATGGCACAGTGCCGGGCGTCTCTCGGACGGCTCTATAACTGCCGCGGAAACCTTGAATTTCTTCTCAGCCATTCGAAATCCGGAGAGAAGGAAGGGGAAAAAGCCGTCCGCCGCAGGCTGGAAACGTACCAGGATAAGTTCATCGAGTTCATGGAAGACGATCTGAACACGGCGGACGCGCTTTCCGCTCTGTTTGATCTCGCGAAGGACATCAACACTTCGCTTACGGCTGAGACTTCCCCCTCCCGGGAGCTCTGCACGTTTGCGCTGAATCTTTTTAACGAACTGGCCGGAGTCCTGGGACTGCTGTATGCAAAAAAGAATTCTTCCTTCACCGACACCGACATTGAACGCCTGATAGCAAAGCGGCAGAAAGCCCGCGCCGAAAGGAACTGGGCGGAGGCGGACCGGATTCGAGACGAACTTAAGGCGCGCCGCATCATTTTGGAAGATACGCCCAATGGCGTCCGCTGGAAACAGGAATAGATTCTCTTCTCCCTCTGCAAATTTTTCCTTATCCTTAAAGTTCCGGCGGGAAAAAGAGATCCCCGCTTTTCCGGGGAAAACTCCTTCTTTATCCATTGCAGCAGGCTGTGTTTCCAGTCGATCTTTAAAAAATTCCGTCTTCCTCTTTTTTCCAAATCCGCGGGAGGGCGGGGAAGGGAGTGTTCTTTCGAGAATGGGAAAAGAGCTGAAAACAAACGTCATGAGAATTCTGGATCGGGCGAAAATACCTTACCAGCCCCGGTATTACCAGGCGGCGGACGGCAAGATCGACGGACTTTCCGTCGCCAGGAAAATGGGGGAAGAAGTCGATAAAGTCTATAAAACCCTCGTGACCCGCGGGGCGGGAGGCGGATACTTTGTGTTTGTGGTGCCCGTCGCGGAGGAACTGAATCTGAAGGCTGCGGCCCGGAGCGTCGGGGAAAAGTCCGTCGAAATGATCCATGTCAGTGAAATTAACAAAGCGACCGGTTATATCCGGGGCGGGTGTTCTCCTGTCGGGATGAAAAAACGGTATCCTACCGTTTTTGACTTAAGTTGCCTCAAAGAAAAGACGATATTCGTTAGCGGCGGGAGAATTGGAACGCAGGTGGAGGCGGATCCCCGCGCTCTGATAAGCTTTCTCGGGGCGAAAACGGCGGATATTGCACAAGAAGTGCCTTGAGAAACCGGGATCCGGAGATAAAAAAACGGCCGGGGTTTCTGGAGACCCCGGCCGCAAAAGAAAAACAGAACCTGTCGGAAGATGCACTGAAAGTTTTTAACCGGCTTTTTCGGACGAAACGGAAAGCGGACCCGGATGTCCTGCCTGCGTGCCGGGCTTTTGAACCAGCTTTTTAAAGCAGTGGACGGCGACCAGAACAGCGAGTGCCATCAGGAGAACCGCCACAATAAGCTGGAGCCCGTCGGTCAGGAATACGAACTGGCCGCCGGCTGCCTTCCGGAACGTGTTGACCACGGCCATCCCGAGCGCCGTCATTGTGACAGCGAGCATAAATGTCATCGGCACATAGAGCATCCGCCCTTCGCGCCCTGTCGTCTTGAGAAATACAGCCAGCGCAATCAGCACAAGAGCGCCGAGCAGCTGATTTGCCGATCCAAAGAGGGACCAGATGTTGTTGTATCCGCCGAGAGAAAGCAGAAAGCCGCAGAGTAGCGTGATAATGGTCGAGACGTATTTGTCCGTCAGAAATTTTGTGAGAGTGGAATGAGCTTTCCCGTCCTCGCTGTACAGGAGTTCCTGCATGGACATGCGTCCAATCCGTGCGACGGAATCCAAAGTAGTCAGGCAGAGGGCTGAAACGCACATGGTCATCGTGCATTTTGCCGCGTAGACCGGCAGACCGAATCTTTCAAAGAATCCCGCGACACCGGCGGAGAAAATCTGGAACGGGGTGCCATTGGGAAGAACCCCGCCCTTTGCAGCCGCTCCGGCAACCACCAGGGAGACGACGGCCAGAAGAGATTCGAGGATCATCGCGCCGTAACCGATGCCGAGCATATCCTTCTCGTTTTTGACCTGCTTTGACGAGGTTCCGGAAGAAACAAGGCTGTGGAATCCGGAAACCGCCCCGCAGGCAATGGTTACAAACAGCATGGGGAACAGCATTTTTCCGTTCACTTCAAACCCCGTAAAGACCGGGAGGTTCATGCTGGGGTTCGTCATGAAAATTCCGATCACGCCGCCTGCAATCATGGAAATCAGAAGAAAGGAACTCAGGTAGTCGCGGGGCTGCATCAGAATCCACATGGGAGCTACCGCCGCGAAGAAGATATAGGCGAAGACCACAAGCAGCCACTGCATTTTATTGAGGTAGATCGGAAACGCCATGCCGGCCGCCATCATGGCTACGAACAGGACAAGACCTGTGAAAAACATCACCACGGGCTTCGGCTTTGCGTATTTCATGAAAAGCCCGAACAGAACTGCCCCGAGAATATAAAACAGTGAAATGGATCCCGCAGCCGCACTCGGAGCGGTGGAGCTGCTTACGGTGACCGGACTTGTAATCGAAAGCTGTCCGGCCGCCCCCGAATTAAACGTGGATGCGACCATATCGCCGAACGCCGCTATGACTAGAAGCGAGAAAACCCAGCAGAAAATCAGAAACAGGCGCTTTCCCGTCTTGCCGATATACTGCTCAATAATAAGGCCGATGGATTTGCCTTCGTTTTTCACGGAAGCGTAAAGCGAACCGAAATCCTGTACCGCGCCGAAAAACACGCCTCCTACCAGAATCCATAACAGGGCGGGCAGCCAGCCGAACATGGCCGCGATGATGGGTCCTGTCACAGGGCCCGCACCCGCGATGGTGGAAAACTGATGCGCGAATACAACCGATTTCCGGGTCGGAATATAGTCCTGCCCATCCTCATGGGTGTAGGCCGGAGTCTTTGCAGAGGGGTCAATTCCCCATTTTTTTACAAGCCATCTGCCGTAGAACAGATAACCGCCGCCCAGCACGGCCATAGAAAGTATCACAATCGCCAAACCGTTCATCTGTACTCTTCCTTCCTCCAATAACATCAAGAGCCTAATGGTGTGGTTTGCGGGAATACCGACGCTCGAGCGAAAAAAAGGAATAAAAAAACCCCGTCTCCGATTCGGAAATCAGAGACGAAGTTTTTAGTCCTCCGCGTTACCACTCTGCTTGCCGCTTTACCGCGGCCTGCTCAGCCGCATCGGACGGGCCCATCCAATGCGCCCGCCAATAACGGTGCGGAACCGACCCTGCCTACTGGATTTGCGTTCTGCAAGGCTGCTAACGGGTGATGTCGCTCCGGAGTATCCTGCCGTTTCTCATCCTGCGCGGCTTTCTGGAAAGAGAGGCTCCGAAGTTTTTTCCCGGTCACTGCATTTTCGGTATTCTGTTGCGCAACAGTGTAGCACGTGTTTTGAATTTTGTCAACGAAAAAAATGCAGTTTGTAGAAGCTTACATCGATCATTCCACGAAATGGAAAACTATTGTGCTTTTTGACGGTATATCAAAATTCAGGAAATGAAGCAAAGACAAAAACACATCTTATTGCGTTTTTAGAAAAAATTATCCAACCAAAAAGAGGAGAAGTTTTTCCTGCTCAAGAGAACCCCCCTCTGATATTTTGGAAATAGATTTCCAAAAATCCGCCTGTCTTAAAGCAATCTCTGAAATTGTATTTTCTTCCATGGTATGGAGAATTTAATCTTTTCCGCTTTTGATCCGCCGGGTAAAACTCTGGGACGGCCGTTTTCAAAAGCAGCGCGATCCCTTCCTGAAAATTCAGAAAACGCATATTCTGTCTTAAAAAGTGCGCTGCTTTCCGTCTCTGCTTCCCGGATGGGACAGAAGGGCGAAAAAGGAAAAAAGCGACAGCCTTATGGATGCCCATATTTTGTATTTATCAATTCTCATTCACGGAGAAGGAATGGAAATGTGAAAACAGGATGCAAACTATTTTTTCCTCATGTCTCTGATTCCAGAAAATCATAGTCAGTTCCGATAGTATCTTTTTCCTGCAAATATTTCATATACGCTTGAAAGCGCCTTTCCTGCCCTTTCTCAAAAGAGCAGGGCAGCTATTTAACTATGTAACTTCCCATATTTCAGACTGCGGAACCAGTGATCCATTATGACGCTGTCCGCTCAGAAGCTTTTTCCATCCATGTTCCTGCGGATATGACTTTTCCTAAAAAATCCAACAATTTCTAGATTGTAAAGGAACAGACCGGATGGAAATTTCAAATAACCGGTTTCGCGGACCAAAATGCCTGATTACATGCAGAAAGGATTCCCCCCTGGCGCCCAGAGGACGCGGTTCCGGATTGCTGACGCTTCAAGATTTTGATCCCTGATGGGGGATTCCGCCATTCTGACATGAATCTTACCAGGCAGCAGCATGAATTCTCAGGCAATTGATATCGGGAAAGCCCTGGTTTTTTAAAAAAATCAGAGCTTTTGTCCGTCGCTTTTTGCTGCCCAGTGAATTGAAGCACGGCAGTTCTGCACTCTTAGAAAAGTGGATACGCTTTTTTCAATTCAGTTACGGGAGGGCAGATTTGACAAAAGACGGAAGCCTTGCCTGCCGCAAAGCAGGACTCCATTGATCGGTAAAGTTACGGATTTTCCGGATCTTGCTGCCCGGACAAAATTTTCTCCAAAGGAAATAAATAACCGCTGTTTATAGAATCCACTGTTTTTTTTTCTATGGATTATTTATGCAGGATCGATCTTGCGCGGTCTTCAATCAGAGCTTTGATACGCTGAAGCAATTCGTTGTTCCTTAGTGATTTCATGGTTGGAAAGGCGCGGAGGATGCGGTTCTGAATAGCCCGCAGAAACATTCCTGGGCGGCCTTTCCCTTCAATCAGGGATTTTAGGCGTGTTCTGGTTTTGTCATCCAGGCGGATAGCGAGCGTAGCCTGCAGCGCTCCGGCGGTTTCTTCCGCGGCCAGATGGGCGCGAACCCTAAAATCATCGAGAATTTTCTGAATTTCGTCCAGTTTTCCGTTCAGGCTGTAAACGGCATTGACGGTCAGGACGGTGTCGAGAAGCAGGCAGCAGAGCAGCGCGCCCGCGAGAAACGGGATCACCGGGCCGGGAATGCGGAGAATCAGGCCCAGGAGCCAGGGATGTACATAGAGAACCGCCAGAGTCCCCAACAGGCCAAATGTCAGCGAATTTTCGAGGCATATCCGACCCTGGAGGTTCCAACGCCGGCCGGAATAGTCCCAGTACCGTGTGTGGAACAGGGTTTCCAGGGTAAACCCGGTGAGGTATTCGAGGCCGCTGGTCAGTGCCGCCGATGCCAGAAAAAGCAGGAAGACACTGCGTTTTAGAGGTGAAAGAAGCAAAATCAGCAGAAGTGCGCCAAAGCCGTAGACAGGGCAGACAGGGCCATTTAAGAAGCCGCGGTTAATCCATTTTTTTGCTGCAAACGAGCAATAGACGCTTTCACAGATCCATCCCATCATGCTGTACCCGAGAAAGCACAGGAACAGCACCGATATCCTTTCCAAAATCCAATTCCCCTTCGGCAGAAATTGATTTCAGTTTATCTTTTCCGGGGAAATTTGTCAAATATTTTGTCCAGCCTGGTAGAAATTTCAGGGCAGAAAGTGTCGGAAGATCCGGAGGGCGTAATAGAGGAAACCGCCGGCCACGGCGGGGGAAACAATCCACTCCGTCACGTCAACGTCAATCCGGGTGACCTTCAAAAGACGTCCGATGCTGAGGGAAGCATTGTAAATTTCACTGACAAAAAGGATCACCAGGTAGGCTTTCAGGCCGAATATCGGGATAAAGATGGAGATAAGAGCGACACGCATGAGGGAATCCGTAAGGTTATAAAGCATCGAATACATCTGCTGGTCGAGTCCTTTCAGCATGTTGTCTACGACGTTGTCCAGATACATGAGCGGAGCGATGGGAGCCATGATCCGCAGGATCTGCCCCGCCTGCGCACTGCCGAAAAACAGCATGCAGAAGTCGTCGGAAAACACGAGGAACACCGCCGCGGCGGGGAACCCGAACCGCAGTGTCCAGCGGAAGGCCGATCCGGCCGTCCGCCGGACACTGCTCGGATCGCCGCGGGCACCCGCTTCGGCGATCTCCGGGATCAGCAGCGACGCGGCCGCGCTGAGAAACGAAAGCGGAAGCGTCAAAATTGGCATGACCATGCCGTGCATCACACCGTACTGGGCAAGGGAGGCCGTTCCCCCGGCCCCGTTTTTGCGAAGTCCGATGGGAATGAGAATATTCTCCGCGCTATAAAGGGCATTTCGGAAAAACGAGCCGGCCAGCATCGGACCCGCGATGCGCAGGACGCTTTTGAGATCCCCGCCTTTTTCCGGAGGGGGGTTATGCCGGGTGTAAAATAGAAAAGCGGGGACAAGAAAGGCGGCGGATGCCGCTTCCCCCAGCGTGGATCCGAGCATCAGGGCGTCAAGCGGATCGAGGGGCATGGAATCCATCAGAAAGACAGAAAGGCCGATGGTGGCCGCCTGTTCCAAGAACCCGCCCAGGACGGGGACAACCGTGTTGCGCTGCGCATAAAAATATCCTTTGAGACACGCGGAACATGCAATCAGCGGAAGTCCTCCGGCCAGAATGCAGAGCGGACGCGCGGCTGCCGGGGTCCCTATCAGTTTCCGGGCGATATAACCGGAACCGGCGCAGAGAAAACCGGCGGCCGCCAGGCTCAAAATCAGCGCCATCCCGAGGCAGCGGAGCACGCATCCCATGGAGCCCCGCCCTTCCGCGGCAAGGCGTGTCATGGCAAGGCCGATGCCGGAAGTGCATGCTGTCACCCCAAGCATGAAAATAGAGAAAATCAGCTGGTAAATCCCCATGCCGCTCGCACCTATCCGCCCTGTGATAAGGGAACGGAACCAGATACCCGACGTCCGCAGAAGAACCGAGCTGACCGTCAGCAAAACAGTATTGAAAATAAAAACACGCTTTTTATCCATTTGACAGCAACCCCGAAGGCCTTTTAGTCAAATGTATTCGGGCGTATTCCAAAAAATGGCATCCGCGCGCAGTTTATACGGCGCGTATTAGGATTCGTTAACATAAGAATGTGGAATGAAAGTGGAGCCGCTGTTGAAAACCCTGTTGAAAATGTGGAAAAGTCCCGCCAGGCTTGAGGTGGAAAGTTGAAAATCAAAAATGTATATTTTTTATGTCAACGTTCATGAAAGTGAGTCATTACTATGCGTATTTTCCGGGCTGGCCGGGGAAAAAAGGTGGAAAATGGCAAAATGGAGGGAAAAAGGTGAATTTTGAAACTCTTCAGCAGACGCTGGACTGCGGGCAATGTTTCCGCTGGGAGCATAGGCCGGACGGATCCTGGGAAGGGGTAGCCGGCGGGCGTTTTCTCCGCCTGACAAAGGAAAATTTCCCGCGTCTTCCGGGGGATCCTTTCTGGTCCCGGTATTTTGACCTCGGAACGGATTACGACGAAATCCGGAAAGGGTTCTGCCGGCTCGACCCCGTCCTCGCAGATGCTGTTCACTTTGCCCCGGATATCCGCATTCTGAACCAGGATCCGTGGGAGGCGCTGTGCTCGTTCCTCCTTTCGCAGTGCAATAATATCCGGCGGATCCGGGGAATCATCCGGCGGCTGTGCACTGCGTTCGGAAAACCTGCCCGGGGCGGGGGCCGGGCGTTTCCGTCTCCGAAAGCGCTTGCGGAAGCGGACGAGCGGGATCTGCGCGCCCTGGGATGCGGATTTCGTGCGCCGTATGTACAGAACGCCGCCCGAGAAGTCGCGTCGGGCGCGCTGGATTTTTCCAGTCTTCGCCGTCTTCCGCTTTCTGAGGCTCGGGCCAGGCTGACCGATCTCCGGGGCGTGGGTCCGAAAGTAGCGGACTGCACCCTGCTCTACGGCCTTCACCGGCTGGACGCGTTCCCCGCCGACGTCTGGATTAAGCGCGCGATGAGCACTCTTTTTCCGGGAAAGAGATCCGAATGGTTTGGACCGTATGCGGGCGTGGCTCAGCAGGCCCTGTTTTATTACAGCCGGAGCCACCCGGAAATTTTCCGAAAAAAGAACAACGCGCGATAATATCCGGAAAGCCGCCCCTTTATCTTTTGTCCCGGTTGCGGTATAATAAAAGTGACAAAGAAAAGAAATTCAATCATACGGGAGTGAAAGCCATGTCATTGGTCAATACAAAGGAAATGTTTCAGAAGGCCTATCAGGGCGGATATGCGATAGGGGCGTTCAACGTCAACAATATGGAAATTGTGCAGGGCATTACAGAGGCGTGCGCCGAATTAAAGTCGCCGGTAATCCTCCAGGCCTCCGCCGGGGCGCGCAAGTACGCGAACCCCGTATACCTTGTAAAAATGGTGGAAGCCGCGGTGACTCTGCATCCGGATATCCCCATCGCGCTGCACCTCGACCACGGTCCGTCCTATGAAGTCTGCAAGGACTGCGTCGATGATGGCTTTACTTCCGTAATGTATGACGGATCCTCGAAGCCGTATGAGGAAAATGTGGAAACTACGCGCAAGGTTGTGGAATACGCCCATAAATACAATGTATCTGTAGAAGCGGAACTCGGCCGTCTCGCAGGAATTGAGGACGCAGTCAATGTCGCGGACGACAAGGCGCAGTTTACCGATCCCGGACAGGTTCAGGATTTTGTTTCCAAGACGGGCGTGGATTCCCTTGCCATCGCCATCGGCACAAGCCACGGCGCTTACAAGTTCAAACCGGGCCAGAAACCCCAGCTGAGGTTCGATATTCTGAAAGAGGTTTCCGACCGTCTGCCGGGATTCCCAATCGTGCTGCACGGCGCCTCCTCCGTGATGCCGGAATTTGTAAAGATGATCAATCAGTACGGCGGAAAAATGCCGAATGCCATCGGGATCCCGGAGGGAATGCTCCGGAAGGCGGCAACGATGGCCGTATGCAAGATTAACGTGGATTCGGATCTCCGGCTTGCCATGACAGCCACGGTCCGCAAATATTTTGCCGAGCACCCGGCGGACTTTGACCCCCGCAAATATCTTGGCCCTGCCCGCGAAGCGATCAAAGGTCTGGTGGAGCACAAGATAAGCGCCGTCTTCGGGTGCGCTGGAAAAGCTTGACGGTCTGCAGACGGATGTTTTGGAAAAGGCGGGGAGGGTTTCCCGCCTTTTTCTGTTCCCGGGCGGAAACCGGGATGGGAAAAATTGGAACGAAAGTTGAGGCGTAATTTCTTTCGCACGCGAGTATTTTATGGTAAAATGGTTCTGTTGGAGATTTCATTGATATGACGACAGGGTATGAAAAAAATATGGACTTTTCAAAAATTGTCCAGCCGCTTTTGCGGTGGTACTCCGGGCATGCCCGGAGACTTCCCTGGCGCGAGGATCCGACGCCGTACCGCGTGTGGATTTCGGAAATCATGCTTCAGCAGACGCGGACGGAGGCAGTCATCCCGTATTTTGAGCGCTTTGTCCGGGAGATCCCGAGTGTCCAGGCGCTTGCAGAAGCGCCGGAAGAGCGCCTTTTAAAGTTATGGGAAGGACTGGGATATTACGGCCGGGTACGCAGCCTTCGAAAAGCAGCGGCCGAAATAATGGAAAAATACGGAGGAATTCTTCCGCAAAACGCCGAGGAGTTGAGGCGCCTGCCGGGGATCGGTGAATATACGGCGGGGGCGATTTCTTCCATTGCCTATGGACAGCCGGAACCGGCCGTGGACGGAAATGTACTGCGTGTTGCCGTGAGACTGGTTTCTTCGCACGAGGATACGGCATCCTCGGCCTGCAGGCGGAAAATCCGCGAGGCTCTGAGAAAGGTTTATCCGCCCGGTGCCGCATCCCTGTTCACGCAGTCGCTGATGGAACTGGGGGCGACGGTCTGTCTGCCAAACGGGGCGCCGCTCTGCGATCGATGCCCGCTTGCCGGGCTGTGTGAAGGCCTGAAAAACGGGGAAGCCGGAGCCCTTCCGGTACGGAAGCCCAGGCCTCAGCGCAGAGTTCAGCGCAGAACGGTCTTTGTTCTGCTTATTGGCCGAAAGACCGCGGTGCGCCGACGTCCGCAGACGGGCCTGCTGGCCGGAATGTGGGAATTCCCAAGCGTAGAAGGGGCGCTTCCGCCCGCCCGCGCGCAAAAAGTGCTGGCTCAGTGGGGCCTTGCTCCGGTTCAAATATCCGCCCTTCCGAAAGCAAAGCACATTTTCACTCATATCGAGTGGCAGATGACGGGGTATCTGGCTGAGGTCTCTGTGGC
>DAITAP010000043.1:10346-13500 GCA_036824225.1 Caproicibacter sp.
ATCCGGAAACTTTGTTTCGTCAGTATGCGATACCGTCTGCTTTTCGCACTTATCTGCGAATTTTGGAACAAAAATTCTGTTTTAGGCGGAACAGCCGGGAATAAGGTTGTAATCAAGGAATCGTTTCGGTATAATAAAGCTAAAATATCCTTAAAAAACAAATGATCGCGCATTTACTGCGTGATCCGCTTCCTGTCATCCCGGGCGGGGCGGGGAAACGGAAAATGAATACCCCGCCGTCGGAAACGGAGGAATTACTGATGTATGAAGAAATCGCGGGACAAGCCGCGGCGGCTGTCGCGGAACTGTTGCGGGCTGCAGACCTCAAAACGGGAGATCTTTTTGTGGTCGGCTGCTCATCAAGTGAAATCGGCGGCCATAATATCGGGACATTTTCCAATACGGAGATTGCCGACGCCGTTTTTCAGCCAATTTACCGAGCGCTGCAGGCAAAAGGGATCTATCTGGTCGCCCAGTGCTGCGAACATCTCAACCGGGCGCTGATTCTGGAGCAGAAAGCGGCCGAAAAATACGGCCTCCCGATTGTAAACGTTGTTCCGCAGCCAAAAGCCGGCGGAGCGTTTGCGACGGCGGCATACCGTGCGTTTGAACATCCGGTTGCCGTGGAAAAAATTCAGGCGAATGCCGGTATGGATATTGGAGACACACTGATTGGAATGCACCTGAGGCCAGTCGCGGTACCCGTGCGCCTTTCGCTTCGGAAAATCGGCGAGGCGAACCTTGTATGCGCCCGTACGCGTCCCAAATACATCGGCGGCGGACGTGCCCATTATGACGAAAGCCTTACCTGACGCCTTTAGCCCTGTGCTTCTACCTTATGAGCTTTCAGGGCTTCCTCCGGAAGAATCACGGGCCCCGCGGAGCCGACTTTGGAAACCGTTCCGCTGATTTTATATCCGGAAACGCGGATCTTTACTTCTGCCCCGTCAATGTTTTGAAAGATCCTGTCAATTTCTTCGGCAGCATCCATTTCTATGCGCACCGGCAGGCCTGTTTCCGCGTCAAGATAGGCATAGGCATAAACCGGCGGGGAACTGTTCAGCAGGGTCTGCACGATGGTATGGGAGCCGGCGGCGATGCCGGAAGCGGTTACAATATTTTCGATAGCACTCCGCAGAATTTCACGGTTCATCTTCAGTTCAATTTTATGGGTTATAACGGAACCGGTCTTTATTTCCCGGACGTAAGCCTCGCTGTCCGTCTTGGTGAGAAGGCTTAAAATGTTAATCTGCTCGAGAGGGGAAATGTCAAGGCCGCTGGCATCAGCTTTTTCCCAGCCTTTTCCGGAACGGCTGTAAAACCAGATCCCGCCGTTTTCTTCGAGAGCATAAGTTGAAACGGCGCTGGAAAGGCCGTCGTTCGAAGAAGAACGTGTTGCTTTTAGCGCGAAAGGCTTAGCCGTATAGATTGATTTTTCCGAGGACAGGAAGGAATAACGTTTTTCGCCTGCGGTGAAAACTAGACTGCTTTCAAAGGTTGCCTCACAGCTTTTTATGTCTTCTGCGCTTGATTTTGCTTCCCGGAACAGGACACCCGCATCGGGCTGGCGGACCGGGACGGAAGAACTTTTTTCAGACTTTCCGCAGCTTACCAGAAAAACAGCGGCCAGAGCGCAGAGACTTAATGATTTCCAGAATTTCATGGCGCACCTCTTCCCAGCTTTTATCATAGCAGTCCCGTAAGCTCTTCGCAACCTCTCTCTTTCTGAAATGCCGCAGAACAAAAAGACGGAATATTCAGACAGAGCGGGAAGAATCCACGCCATTATATATCAAGAAAGGGGAACTTCAGGTTGAGAAAATACATAGCCGTCCTGCTGTGCGCCGTTCTTTCCCTGGTGCTTTTCACCGGGTGCGGATCACAGGACGGCATCCCTTCCGGTGCGGACGAGAAAGACTATCCGGTAGTGATTGGAAATATTACGGTAAACAGCCAGCCTCCCGGAGCGGCGGTGCTTTCTCCAAACCTGGCCGATGTCATTCTGGAACTGGGTTATGAGATCACCCTGAAAGCGAAGAGCGCGGCATGTACGCAGGGAGCTCTGTCCGTCCTTCCGAATGTAACCGCGGATGACGCCCAGAAAATCAAAAAGCTGGGAGCCAGCCTTGTCTTTTCGGATGCGCCTTTGACTCAAAAGCAGCAGTCCGAAATGGAAAAAGCGGGTTTAACAGTCCTAACCCTGAAGCCTGCGACGGACCGATCTGATCTTGCACGCCTTTATTCTGAAGTAGGGGCTGCGCTAAGAGGCACAAAAACCGGCTACGAGAAGGGAAAGAAAACGGCTCAGGATATTCTGGAGACGATGGACGACATTACGCGCGTTTCCAAAAATGAGGAGAAACCGGTTACTGCGGTTTATTTATTCGATGCACGGGGCGGGGCTGCTACCGGAGATACCCTGGCAGGCAGCCTCGTGGAGGCCGCGGGTCTGACTAACGTGGCTGACAGCGGGACAAACGGGAAACTTCCGCCGCAGTCTCTGGCAATTTCCAATCCGTCCATTATCTTTTGCGCCAAAGGTGTCAAGAAGGAACTTGCTTCTTCCGCTTCCTATAAAAATCTGGGAGCGGTCAAGGCGGGTAAAGTTTATGAAATGGATCCAGACTGGATGCGTCTTCAGGGAGAACATATGATCGATGCCGTTATCTTTATGGCTGGGACAGTACATCCGGAACTTCTGAAAAGCACTTCGTCGGCTAATGAAAATTCTTCTTCAAAATCATCCGCCGTGTCTTCGCCGAATGGGATAAACCTGAACCAGACGCTGAAAAAGGGGATGCAGAACGGAGATGTTCTGAAAATGCAGAACAGGCTGAAGGAACTTGGATATATGTTTGTAAAACCCACGGGACTTTTTGCAGAAGGGACAGAGCAGAGTGTCAAAGATTTTCAGCTTTTAAATGGCCTTTCGACAACTGGCGTTGCCGATCCCACCACGCTGAAAAAAATGTATTCAACTGACGCTAAAAAGAGGCCTCCGGCATAAGGGACTTTCCCTCTTGTTTGACAAAGTGACAAATCCAGTTTATAATTACTTGGGTTAAGTTTAGAAAGGCTTTTTAAAATCAGGCCAAAATTTATAAGTCTCCGTAGCGCAGCTGGATAGAGCGACTGCCTCCTAAGCAGTAGGCCG
>DAITAP010000044.1:0-13393 GCA_036824225.1 Caproicibacter sp.
AGGCGCGGGAAGCAGCCGCCGGGATCATCAAGGGCGACCCGCTCCTTTCTCTTCCGGAACATCGTGGCCTGAAGGCGGAAGTAAGGCAGCTCTTTTCCCACACGGAACTTTCCTAACGCTGAAACAGTTTCCGGCGGTGCGGATTCTCTTCGACCGGGACAACCCGGCTGAAAACGGCATAATTTTTACCGGTGATTTCCCGATCGATATGGCGGGCCCCAAAAAACCATTTTTTGTACCGGACTTTCCGAAGGACCTCGGCCAAAAAAGCTTCCAGCTGATTATAATTTTCGGAAATCGGAACCTGCCGCCCCACATTGATCCCAGGCGGCGGCTCATGGGTCACGATATAGTCGACAGCAAATCCGGCAGCCTTGAGATTTTCCCATCCGGCGCGTATCTCCGAAGCATTCGGCATTTCGCACGGCCACCATTTTCCAGCCTCCATGCGGATCTGTTTTTCCCCGCTGTCGCCTCCGCCGAACGTGAAAACGGTTTTTCCTTCGACGGAATAAATCTGCCCGCGGAGCAACTGATACAGGTTTCCGCTGATATGGCGGCTTTCCCGCCGTGCCATTCCACAACGGGATAAGTGGCAAGCAGGTCAAAATTTTCATGAGTGCCGTCGACAAAGCCCACCGCGTATCTGCGTGAACCCAGCTTTCGGATGCTTTTTCTTTCTGCGGCGCTTCCGTCCCAGATAAAGCCGAAATCACCGCAGATGAGAAGGGTGTCTCCCTTCCCAACCTTTTTCATCTCTTTGGAGTGAAAACGATCCATTTCCCCGTGCGTGTCGCCCGTTATGTAAATCACTTGCGGAATTCCCCCTGTCCCGCCCGCCGCACGGAAACCGGCAGCACACCGGTTCCGGTTAAGATTTCGTTACCGATCTTTAACTTTTGCGGGAATGCTGTTATACTTACAGAGATAAGAAACCCAAGAAACCGCCGCGGCGGCCTCTTTATCATATCACACCGGAGGCAGAATTTCCATGCTGAAAAAGTTATCCGCCCTGTTTTTCGCCATCCTCACCCTGTGCTTCCTTTTACCCGCACAAAAGGCGGAAGCCGCCGGGTTCCCAGTTGACTTTCCGACTTCCTCGGCAGCAATTGAGCTGACCAATCTCGACACGGGAACCATCGCTTACCAGAAAAACCCGGGCATGAGGCGGGAGCCTGCTTCCACGACAAAAATCATGACCTATATCATTGTCGTCGAACATATCAAGGATCTGCAGGGGACCAAAATACCGGTCACGAAAAGAGTCATGGATGAACTGCTGGGAACAGGCAGCTCCATGTCCGGGATTAAGGTCGGCGATGTCCTGACGGCCTATCAGCTTCTAAACTGCATGATGGTTCCTTCCGGAAACGACGCCGCCATGGTTCTGGCAGATTACGTCGGAGGAGGAAATGTCGGGAAGTTTACCGAACTGATGAATGAAAAGGCGAAAGCACTCGGATGCTCGGGAACACATTTCGCGAATCCGCATGGTCTGCATGATCCAAATCATTATACGACCGCTTCCGATCTAACCAAGATTACCATGTACGCAATGAAGCTGCCCTATTTTATGGAGATCTGCTCTCAGGTAGGCTACACGTACGCTCCGGTCGGGGGGCCGGACGCCAATAAAAAGATCCCCCAGCCCCTCTCCACAACAAATCTCCTGATCAACAAAAATGCGCCGGGAAATACCTATTATTATCAGTACGCGCGGGGGATTAAAACCGGCCATACCGACGAAGCGGGATACTGCCTCGTTTCGTCCGCGACGGCGGACGGCTACAGCTATCTCTGCGTCGCACTCGGCGCACCCAGCCTGGACAGCAAGGGAAAGGCCGTCAAAAAGCGAGGCGAAATGACGGACAGCGCAGCGCTTTACCGGTGGGCCCTGACTTCCCTGGAACTGAAAAAAATCATAGGACCGAATGATCCCCTGGCAGAAATTAAGCTCCGTTACGGCTGGAACAAGGACACTCTTCTGCTGAAGCCGGAAAAAAGCTGTTCCGCGCTTCTCCCAAAAGGTGTTTCCGCGTCGAGCGTCATTCTCACAAAGAAAACGCCTTCGTCCATTGACGCCCCCGTGAAAAAAGGTCAGATCATCGGAAAGGCCACGCTAAGCTATGCAAACCAGCAGCTTGGCACAGTCAATCTGGTTGCTTCGGAATCGGTGGAACGCAGCGAACTTCTTCACACGGGCGATATCGTCAAGTCCATTGTCACTTCCAAATGGTTTCTGATCATCGCCGCCCTGATCGTTTTTCTGCTGATCGTCTATATTATCCTGGCTATTCTCTATAACAGAAGACGCAGGAAACTCCGTAAGGTAAAGCGCTACCGCCGGATGTAAAAATGCGCCCCGGCAAAAATCGAGGAATGGCTGACAGGGTGTCCCGACAGAAGGCGCGGCCCGTTCGAAGTAAATGGAAGAGACGAGTTCTGCCGTGACAGAGATGATCCCAAAGTTTGACGGTTTCTTTGTCGAATGAGAAAAAGGACTATCTGGTACCGCAAACGTACCATCGGCAGAAAAGGAACTGGATGGATTCCTTCCGGGACGAGGCCGAGCACCTTGGAGACTTTCTGTTTTACCATTTTGAGAATCACCCATACCGGACGCATAAAAAGCTTCCCGGAAAAGGTTCTTCTGGAACCTTTTCCGGGAAGCTTGATTGATTTTATCCGCTTTGAGGGCTCTCTTACTTTATTTCGACTTCCGCGCCCGCTTTGACCAGTTTATCCTTCATGGAATCGGCGTCCGCTTTGGAAACACCCGACTTAATCGTCTTCGGAGCAGCATCGACCAGATCCTTGGAAGCTTTCAGGCCAAGTCCGGTAATATCACGGACAGCCTTAATGACCTGGATCTTTGCCTGGCCGATATCCTTCAGCACGACATCGAATTCTGTTTTTTCAGCCGGCTTTTTAGCGGCGGCGGCCGGAGCGGCCGCAACTGCTACAGGAGCCTGGGCGGAAACTCCGAATTCCTTTTCCAGGGCTTTCACCAGTTCGGCCAGTTCCAGAACGGTAAGGCCCTTGACATCTTCGATCAGCTTTGCAACTTTGTCAGACATAATTCATAACCTCCACATTTTCATTTTATTCTCAGGCGGACTTCTTCTCTTTTTTGGCGATAGAATCCAGCGCGACAACCAGGCCTTTCATTGTTCCATTCAGTACCCTGACAAACCCCGTGATAGGCCCGTCCAACCCGCACAGAACCTCAGACAGAAGCGCTTTCTTCGAAGGCAGCGTCGCGAGAACCTTGATTTCATCGACGCTGACAGCTTTCCCGTCGACGAAGCCGGCCTTAATGGTCAGCTTTCCGCCCTCTTCCGCAAACTGGTTCACAATTTTGGCTGGAGCGACGTAATCCTTCTGACTGAGCGCAAGCGCCGTAGTTCCAACCAGGATGGAATCCAGACCGCTGATACCCGCTTCTTTCAGTGCCAGACGCAGGATGGTATTCTTTTCGACCTTGTAAAGGCTTCCGGCCTTACGGATCTCGCGGCGGAGCTTCGTGTCTTCCGTCACGTTGACGCCCTTATAGTCTACAAACACACCCGTATGCGCGGATTTCATCAGATCGGACAGTTTGGAAACGGTCTGTTTCTTTTCTTCCAGGATTTTTTTACTTGGCAAGTGGTTTCACCTCCCTTAAATTTTCGGGCAGGGACGCTTCCGACAAAAGAAATGGCCTTTTCTGCTGCCGCAGAAAAGGCCATCAACACGCAAACGCATCCCAATGCCCTATTCTCGGCAGGCTGGAAAAATCCATTACGCGCAACGCACCTGCTGTCTTAGAATAAAGACCTATACACAACTTATTTACTTTATCAGTATATCACAGAGTATCTGCTCTGTCAAATCATACGCCGGCTTTGTTCGGGTTAATGCGGACGCCCGGCCCCATGGTCGAAGCGACGACGCAGGAGCGGATATACTGTCCTTTGGAAGCGGCAGGTTTCGCCTTGACAATCGCGCCCAGCAGCGCATTAAAGTTTTCGGTCAGCTTGTCTTTTCCAAAAGACACTTTTCCGATCACGCAATGGATAATATTCGCCTTGTCGAGGCGGTATTCGATCTTGCCGGCCTTTGCTTCCTGAATCGCTTTTGTGACATCGCGCGTCACCGTTCCAGCTTTCGGGTTCGGCATCAGTCCGCGGGGACCCAGGATCCGCCCCAAGCGTCCGACAAACCCCATCATATCCGGCGTGGTAATCAGGACATCAAAATCCAGCCAGTTTTCATCGCGGATCTTTTTCACCATATCTTCGGCCCCGACATAATCCGCTCCCGCTTCCTCAGCGGCTTTTGCGTTGTCGCCCTTGCAGATGGCAAGCACGCGGACCTTTTTTCCCGTCCCGTTCGGAAGTACAATCGCGCCGCGGACCTGCTGATCGGCATGCCGGCTGTCCACGCCCAGCCTGACGTGAACTTCAACGGTTTCGTCAAATTTTTTCGTACCTGCCTTTACGCAGATACCAAGAGCTTCCGGCGGGTCATAGAGCTTTTTACGGTCGACCAGCTTTGCGCCCTCCAAATATTTTTTTCCGTGTTTCATCAGTTTTCCCCCTGTCAAGTGGTAAAATCGGATTCGAGAATTCCTCCCACCCGGGCTCTGGGTCAATCGGCGACTTCGACGCCCATGCTGCGGGCCGTGCCTGCAACCATCTTCATGGCTGCCTCAATGGACGCAGCATTCAGGTCGGGCATTTTAGTTTCAGCAATCTTCTTAATCTGCTCGCGTGTAATTTTCGAGACTTTCGTCTTGTTCGGCGTACCGGATCCCTTTTCGATTCCGCACGCCTTTTTGATCAGCACCGCGGCCGGCGGGGTCTTGGTGACAAACGTAAAGGAACGATCAGCATACACGGTAATGATAACCGGGATAATCATTCCCACGTCCTTTTTGGTGCGTTCGTTAAACGCCTTGGTAAACGCCATAATATTGACGCCGTGCTGGCCAAGGGCAGGGCCGACCGGCGGCGCCGGCGTTGCTTTTCCCGCCGGGATCTGAAGTTTGATAAGGGCGGTGACCTTTTGTGCCATTTCTACTGCACCTCCAAATTTTGTGGTGATGGCGGGGCGGCTGTCCGCCCCTCCCACGGGGGCTCGAAAAGCCCCTTTATAACAAGCGGGAAATCAACCTCCCGCCGATTACCATATTCTTTATTCCACGGCCTGTGCCTGGCCAAGCTCCAGATCGACCGGAGTCTCCCTGCCAAACATGGAAACCGTCACGCGGACGCGGTTTTTTACCTTATCGATTTCCTTCACCGTGCCGACAAACCCTTCCAGCGGTCCGTCGACAATCTGAACGGAATCCCCTACTCCGTAATTGACCTCGACTTCTTTTTTCTCCACACCCAGCCGGGCAACCTCTTCCTTCGTAAGAGGGATCGGCTTGGAGGACGGTCCCACAAAGCCTGTGCAGCCGCGGATATTGCGCACCACATACCAGGAATCATCCGTGAGAATCATCTTCACGAGGACATACCCGGGAAAGATTTTCCTCACCACGGCGCGTTTTTTTTCATCCTTGATTTCCGTCACAGTCTCGGTAGGGACCAACACCTGTTGGATCAGATCGCGCATTTTGCGGTTTTCCACCGTTTTTTCAAGATTGGAGGCCACCTTGTTTTCATACCCCGAATAGGTATGGATGACATACCATTTTGCTTCTTCAGGCAAAGAAAACACCCCCATCCAAACTTTCAGTGCGCAACATTCATAATCAGGCTGAGCAGATTTACAAGCAGCGTGTCGATCCCAAAAACAAACAGTCCGATCACAATGATGGTGACCAGGACAACGCCGGTGTTCTTAAACACAGACTGCGGGGTAGGCCAGACTATTTTTCGGATTTCACCCTTTGTGTCGCGGAAAAATCTGGAAATTCTTTCGCCGGTTCGAACCAAAAAGTTTTCTTTCTTTTTAGCTTTTTCGGCCATAGATTTTACGTCCCTCCGTCCTGTCACTTTGTCTCCCGATGAAGAGTATGCTTTTTGCAGAACCTGCAGTACTTTTTCATCTGGAGCCTGTCCGGATTATTCTTCTTGTTCTTCATCGTGTCATAATTACGCTGTTTGCATACCGTGCACGCCAGCGTTACTTTCACTCTCATATCGGCACCTCCCGCTGTTTACGGAATAAAATTTAGCCTCTTCCGGGGCTGCGGCCTCCCTCACTGCAAACAGGCACAAAAAAAGAACCCCTTTGCCGAGGTGTAATCATTATAGCATGCCGGTCCCTGCCTGTCAAGCATTTTCAGAGAGAAAGCGTTGCCGCAGCACGGCGCACGGCGCCTTTCCGGAATGGCGGATCGTCACCGCTTCCTGTCCATTTCGTTCAGGGTCTCCGCCATATATTTCTGACTCTTTTTCTTCTTTTCCGGTTTGACTTTTTTCCCTTTCATCTTTTTCCCAGCCTTATAGCCCTTTGCCAGTTCCTCATTAAAAAACGGCTTGAGTTCTTCTGCGGCGCCGCCGCTCAGTCCGTTGAGCACCACCATGGTGACAAGGGATCGGACGTCCATGTCGCCATTCACATACAGCTCGCTTAAAAGGCGGCCACAGCGCGCCAGAGAATCCTTGTCTCCTCCCGAAGAAGAAAGGGCTTCGATCCTTGGGACCAGCCGGCTGCGGGTGAAGGTTACCGCGCGAACGGAACCGTAAAGAGCCCTTTCCTCCGCCAGCTCATCCTTCATATCCGGGAACACCCCGGCAAAGCGGTTTAAGAAAAACAGCGTATCCACATTCCCGTTGTCTTCCTTCCGATGCTTTTTCCTTGCCGGCCGGACCGCAGTGACTGTCTGCTGCGGACCGCAGGCGGTCTCAATGAAATCGTCGGCGATGTCGCCCGCCTGTCCGGCTTCTCCCTCTTCGGGATCAAACAGCCACATGGAAAGCCTGGTCCAGTTTTCATCCGCCTTTGATCCGCTGACTCCGCAGCGATAGAGCTCAAACCGCCTTTTCTTTTCCTGATAAAGCACGCAGAAAGCGGTTTCCTTTCCAAGAAAAACGGCGCGGGGACCTTCCTTTCCCTGCTTCCGCTCTGCCTTCGCGAAGCCCCGTTCCTGCAGGGCAGCGCCAAACTTGCTGAGAATCAGGTCAAAAGCTTTCTGCTCCAAAAATACCACTCCAGACCGCGCGGCAGATTGTCCGCTCCACGCATTTCTAAAAATTTCCCTGCATTGTTCCGCCTGATAGATCCGCAAAATATTATACTACATAAAGCTTTTCTTGTCACCATACATTTTAGAAGCGGAAATATTGCCCGTTTGCCAAAATCAGATTGCGCCGTCCCCGCGCCTGTGCTATGATAATGTACCGTAGGATTCGGCCCGATCCGCGGATCGGGCCGCTGTTTGGAGGTTGTCGCATGGAAAAGAAAAAAATTGCCGTCCTGTTCGGAGGGGTCTCCCCGGAGCATGAGGTTTCGCTCGTATCGGCCTTTTCGGTTATTCGGAACCTTCCGAAGGAAAAATACGATCCCGTCTGCGTCGGGATTACAAAAGACGGCCGCTGGTACCTGTTCGACGGTCCGTCGGAGGAAATTCCCGATGGGCGGTGGGAGAAAAGCGGCCATCGAACGCCGGCCTTTCTGCCGCCGGACCGGGGAATCGGAGGACTTGTCACTGCGGACAGAGAGGGAAAAATGCACACCGTAAAAATCGACTGTGTATTTCCTGTCCTGCACGGGCACAACGGAGAAGACGGGACCATTCAGGGCCTTTTAGAATTATGCGGAATCCCATATGTCGGATGCAGAACGCTCAGTTCCGCCGTCTGCATGGATAAGGCGGTTACTCATTCGCTTCTGTCAAACGCAGGGATCCCCTGCGCGAAATATCTCTGGTTCTACCGGCACAAATACGCTTCGGGAAAGAAAAAAATCAAGGTTAAGATAGAAGCCCGTCTCGGATACCCCATCTTCGTGAAGCCGGCCGGATCCGGTTCATCGGTCGGCGTGACCAAAGTTTCCCGGGAGGAAGAACTGGACGCCGCCGTGGAGAAGGCGTCGCGCGACGGGGAAAAGATTCTGGTAGAGGAAGCTGTCTCCGGTCAGGAAATTGAATGCGCGGTTCTCGGAAACCTTTCGCCCGAGGCGTCCTCCGTTGTGGGAGAAATTGCGCCTTCCGCAGAGTTTTATGATTACGACGACAAATATAAATCTGGAAAATCAAAGCTGTATATTCCGGCCCATCTCAGCGAAGCGGTTGCCGAGAAAGTCCGGGAAACGGCCGTGCGCGCTTTTCGGACTCTGGGGTGCCGAGGTTTTGCGCGCGTTGATTTCTTTGTGCGCGGCGGAACAGAAGTTCTTTTAAACGAACTCAACACGATCCCGGGATTTACCCCTATCAGCATGTACCCAAAGCTTTGGAAAGCCTCCGGACTTTCGTATGGAGATCTTCTGGATCGTCTGATCCTCCTGGCATTGGAAGAACATGCGGAAAAATAAAACTTCCAGGCACGCTTTCCCGGCCAAAAGCGGGAAAAATGCCCTCCACGCCAGGGTCCGGAAAATCCGCGCGCATCAGAAAACAAAGATTTCTTCTCCGCCGGCCGGAAAGGAAAACGGGGCCCCCAGAGGTCCTGCCCAGAATATCCAAAACCGGCCCGGCACCCCATCCCCCGAAAAGGAGAACGGCATGCATGAAAACTATCTGATTTCGATCCGTGGGCTTCAGAAGACCGGCGACAAGGCTGAGAAAATCGAAATGACAACCCTCGGATCCTATCTCCGGCACGGCGGCAGCCGCTACATCGTCTACTCGGAATACCCCGAGGAAGGCGGCACAAAGAAGCAGACTGCCGTTTTGAAAATTGAAGGCAACTCCTGCGTGACTCTGATAAGGCACGACAGCGAAGGGACGCGGCTGATTCTCGAAAATGGAAAACGTCATCTCTTTCAGTATGAAACCGGTTACGGGAATCTGATGGTAGGCGTGTTCACAAACCACCTCCGCTCCAGTCTGACCGACTCAGGAGGGAAGCTGGAAATAAGTTATACGCTGGATATCAATTCAAATCTTTCCAGTCTGAACGAACTTTTCATCACCGTCAAGGAGGCAAAAAAAACAGGATGTCAAAAATAGCGCTTCGCGCCACAGAACAACTGAGGGAAAGAATCGCGGACGCCATGCGGTGCTCCATGAAAAGCGGAAGTCTGCCGCAGACCGGAATCCCGGATTTTGCCGTAGAGACTCCAGCCGAAATTTCGCACGGGGATCGTTCTTCCAACGCAGCCATGGTCAGCGCGAAATCCTTCCGCATGCCCCCCCTGAAAATCGCCAGGGAGATCAAAAAAAATATCCGGCTGGAGGGCACTCCCTTTGAAAGGGCTGAAATTGCCGGACCGGGATTCCTGAACTTTTTCTTCGGACAGCGCTTTTATATCGACGTGATCCGGGAAATTCTGCGCCGCGGATCGGACTATGGACGAAGCGGCTGGGGGAAAGGGGAAAAGGTCATGGTGGAGTATGTTTCCGCCAACCCGACCGGCCCCATGCACATGGGCAACGCGCGCGGCGGCGCTCTCGGCGACTGCCTCGCTTCCGTGATGGACGCGGCAGGCTTTGACGTAAGCCGTGAATTTTATGTGAATGACGCGGGCAACCAGATTGAAAAATTCGGCCGCTCGCTGGAAGCGCGTTATCTTCAGATCTACAAAGGAGAAAACGCCGTCGAATTTCCAGAAGACGGATATCACGGCGAGGATGTGATGGAACGCGCGAAAGAGTTTTCCCAGCTTTACGGCGACCGGTACGTTTCCGCCAGCCCGGAAGAACGCCGGAACGCTCTTGTCGGCTATACGCTGCCGAGAAATATTGCCAAAATGAAATCCGACCTCGAAAAATACCGCATCGTCTTTGACACCTGGTTCCGGGAAAGCACCCTCCATAAGGACGGCGAGGTAGACGAAACCATCCAGCTGCTGAAAGACCGTAAAATGACCTATGAAAAAGACGGGGCTCTCTGGTACAAAGGCACCGCTATGGGAGAAGAAAAGGACGAAGTGCTGATTCGGCAGAACGGCACGCCGACCTATTTCGCCGTAGACATCGCCTATCACCGCAACAAATTCGTCAAACGCGGTTTTCAGCGCGTCATTGACGTCTGGGGAGCGGATCACCACGGGCACGTAGCCAGAATGAAAGGAGCCATGAACGCCATCGGGCTGGACGGATCCAGGCTGGTCGTCGTCCTGATTCAGCTTGTCCGGCTGATCCGAGGCGGAAAAGTGGTCCGCATGAGCAAGCGCACCGGGAAAGCCATCCAGCTCGCGGATCTATTGGATGAAGTTCCTGTAGACGCCGCAAGGTTCTATTTTAATCTCCGCGAAGCAACTTCCCAGATGGATTTTGACCTTGATCTTGCCGTCAAGCAGGACTCCCAGAATCCCGTCTATTATGTTCAGTATGCGCACGCCCGGATCTGCAGCATTCTGAAAAAGCTGGCCTCGGAAGGGATCCGGCCGCGGGAATGCACGGACCATGAACTCGCCCTTCTGACCGCCCCGGAAGAAATTGCCCTGATCCGCCACCTTTCCTGCTGTACGGAGGAAATCATCGCATCGGCGCGCGACTATGATCCGGCCCGGATGATGCGCTACCTCATCGACCTTGCCACGCTGTTTCATAAATTCTATACAACCTGCCGCGTCAAAGGGGAAGAGGAACCTCTGATGGAGGCACGATTAAATCTGTGCCTCGCGGCCAGGATCGTTTTAAAAAACGTCCTGAACATGTTTAAGATTACCGCCCCCGAATCCATGTAATTCTCTTCGCTGAAATTGCCCGCTCCCGCAGTCCGGGAAAACGGAATATCGATGAGAAAGCCCGGCATCGGAACCTTTTTGAAAAACCGCCGCACTCCCCGGAGAACGAGGATCTGCGGCGGTTTTTCCTTGGGAAAAGTTCGAAATGATCCCGGCGGGTTTTCCCTTTCAGAATCAGGAAGAGCGAATCGAAGTGCGGCCTTCCGGTTTCAAGGTTTCCGCGGCTGTTGATGCACGAATTTTTCCACAGGCGGACGAAACTGCCTTGTCGGCCGGGTATCCATGGGAGGACGGTCTCTGTCGGTATCGCCCCAGCCCTGAAAAGCAAGCGCGATGGATGCGAGGGCCAAAAAGCATGCAAGAACCGCGGTTGTCAGTGCCCAGCGGGTAATTTCAAATGGTCCGAGGACCATGGATGCCAGCATCAGGGCAAAACCAATGACAAAAAACAGATTTGCCAGTTTTTCATCGCTCATTTACGTTCTCCCCCTTTCTGCTTCCAATTAAAACGGACAGACGGGCCAGCTGCCCGAACGTCATCTGCTCGGCGCGCACGGACGGATCCGCCCCAATTTTTTTCAAGGCATCCTCCACCGATTTTTTCGGCAGTGCCATGCCGGATGAAATCGAATTGGCTGCCGTTTTGCGCCGTTTGCTGAAAGCCGCCCGAATCAGCCTGAAAAATGCCTCTTCACATGGGACGTTTTCCGGCGGCTTCCCGCGGATATCAAGGCGGATCACAGCGGAATCCACCTTGGGCGGCGGGTAAAAGCTGGACCGTGGAACCGGAAAAAGGATCTCAGGTTCCGAATAATACCGGACGGCGGCGCTGACAGCCCCGCAGGCACGGGTTCCCGGCTCAGCGCAGAAACGCTCCGCTGCTTCCTTCTGCACCATGACCGTAAGGCTGGAAACAGGCAGTTTTTCCTTTAAAAAGCGCATCACTGCAGGCGATGTGATATAATAAGGCAGGTTGGCGCAAACGAATACCTGCATCCCGGAAAACTCGCGTCGGATCAGCGGGAAAAGATCCAGCTTTAAAACGTCACCCCACACGACCTTGACATTGGTCTGGCCGGCAAGTGTTTCCTCAAGGACGGGTTTCAGGCGGCGGTCAAGCTCTACCGCAACTACTTTCCCCGCACGGGCCGCAAGTTCCCGGGTCAGGGCTCCAGCGCCAGGTCCGATTTCCAGCACGCCGGCGTCTTTTCCCGCCCCGCACAGCCTGGCCATGCGGGGGCAGACGGTGGGGTTGACAATAAAATTCTGGCCCAGCGATTTTGAAAGGCGGAAACCATGCCGCAGAAGCAGTGCTTTTACGGTATTTTGATCTGCCAGTTCCATCTCCCCACCTCCGCCTGATCTTTGTCTTATTATATCATACGAGAATAGAAGATTCCATGCGCTGCGGGGAATCTTCCAGTGGATTTTTTAAAGGGAGGCATTTCCCATGATACGAACGGATAAAATCAATTACTACCTCGATATCGCAGAAACCGTTGCGGAGCGCGGGACTTGCCTGCGCCGCAATTTCGGAGCCATTATCGTAAACCGGGATGAAATTATTTCATCCGGGTATACCGGTGCGCCGAGAGGGCGTAAGAACTGTATCGATACCGGGTTCTGTATCCGGGAAAAACTCGGAATTCCCCGCGGTGAGCGTTATGAACTGTGCCGCTCCGTTCACGCGGAAATGAACGCCATCATCAGCGCGTCACGCAACGAAATGATCGGATCCACTCTGTACCTCGCAGGCCGCGACGCCCGCACCGGCAGATACATTCCAAATCCCGCCCCCTGTTCCATGTGCAAGCGTCTGATTATCAACGCCGGCATCACCAGGGTAATCGCCCGTAAAAACAAAACAGAGTATTCCGTCACGAATGTTCAGGACTGGGTGGTTAACGACGAATCCCTGACAGGACAGTTTGGATATTAATTTTAGGACCCATAGGTCCCTTTTCTCTTATTTCGGTATTAACAAAATTTCTTTTCGAAGCGCTGTTTTTCTCTTACCGTCCTCATCATATTCCGTACCTGTGTTCCAGTACCGTTTGAAAATCCGGCAAGACAGGGTTCCTTTCTTCTTGGGATCTGCAGCTTACCCTCCCCTGGCTCGCATTTTAACGCGGCATGCTGAATCAAATACGGCTGGCGATTTTTGATGTTGACAAACGGACAGGAAAGATGATATAATATTCCCGTTGTCTATCCTTTCTGTCACTGCTTTTAACATAGGCGCGGGTGCTGGAATTGGCAGACAGGCACGTTTGAGGGGCGTGTGGGTTATCCCATATGGGTTCAAGTCCCATTCCGCGCACCAAGCTCGAAAGGCCGCATAAATCCTGAATTATTCAGTGATTTGTGCGGCTTTTCTTTTTGCCAATTTCACTTTGCTTTTTGCCAGGTAACCAGCATCCTCCCGACAGCCGGGCGTCCGCTGAGTGGCTACGATAGACTCAGCTTCATGCCAGCGAGCACGGCAATAGCTGGGGCCTGACCGGGTCGGAGCCGGACACTGTCAGTCAACTACCACTGACTAAAGTCAGTGGCATGCAGGGCAATGGACAACGGGCAATGTCCGATGAACTGCACTTTGCGTAGATAG
>DAITAP010000045.1:0-8430 GCA_036824225.1 Caproicibacter sp.
AATTTCGCGTTGTCTATCTTGGTGTTTCCCGCCGTGACAATCAGGAAGCAGCCGCCTTTCCCATCGCGGAACGAGATCGTTTTTGCAATCCGCTCCGGTTCCGTATTCAAAGCCTTGGCAGCGAGCTCTACCGTCGCGCTCGAGACCGGGAAAATGCGCAGGCGGTCTTCCATCCCGAATTTTTTGAGGTAAGTCCTGACTTTTTCAACTGACATTTTTTTGTTTCACCCATTCCAAATGAATTTTTTAAAATCCGTGATTCACAAGGCGGCACAAAGGCGCGGAAAGCAGCGCTCCGCGCCTCCCGGAAATTCTGCCGTCCAGTATAGCACGATCCTCTGCCGTCTTCAAGAAGACGGCAGAGGAGGGAGAGAGAGAAGCGGCGCTATCTGCTTTCCGGATGAAAACTCTCATATACTTTTCTCGCGGCCGGTTCGGTCATGGCGGGGGCTGCCGCAAGTTCTTCGGGGCTTGCCTGCCGAATCGCCGCAATGGTCTGAAAATAGCGGAGAAGCGCTTTTGCCCTCACCGGCCCGACCCCCTCGATCGAGGTCAGCGTGGAGGAGACGGCCGCTTTTTTCCGCATTTTGCGGTGGTACCCGACCGCAAAGCGGTGGACCTCGTTCTGAATGGTGGAAACCAGGGTAAAGGCGCTCCGGCTGGATCGGATGGCGATTTCCCCGCCGTTTTTGGCGATGGCCCGCGTGCGGTGCCGGCTGTCCTTAACCATGCCGAACAGGGGAATTTTCAGCCCGGCAGCATCGAGAAGGGGCTGTACCGCTCCCACATGCCCTTTCCCGCCGTCGAGGAGGATGAGGTCCGGCAGGCGTCCAAAGCCCTTGCCGGTGTCTTTTTCCTTCTCATATTCCGCAAGCCGGCGCGAGATCACTTCCCGCATGGAAGCATAGTCATCCTGTCCGGCGACGGTTTTGATCCGGAACCTCCGGTAAGCCTGCCGGAGCGGCCGGCCGTTCTCGAAGACGACCATTCCGGCCACGTTTTCCTTCCCGGCGAGGTTTGAGATATCATACGACTCGATATAGGACGGGGGTCTGGGAAGGCCCAAAAGGCGCCCGAGCTCATCCAGCGCCGAGGCTTCGCGCCCCGTCCCCCCGATCGCCTGGGCCAGCTGCTCGGCGGCGTTCGTGCGGCACATCTTTACGAGCTGCTCCTGCTCGCCTTTCTTCGGAACGGCGACGTGTACTTTCCGCCCCGCCTTTTCCGACAGCCAGCGGGGCCGTCCAGAGAGCCCCGGGGGGGGACACGGCTCCGGATCGAGTAGTAGCGTTCCAGAAATTCTCCGCGCGCGGCTTTCGGGTTTCCTGTTTCCCCCATAAAAAACGTCTCCCGGTCGCAGAGACGCCCTCCCTGGAACCGGAAGACCTCAAAGCAGCTGCGTCCGCCCCCCCGGGTCAGGGCGATCACGTCCTGCTCCGGCACGGAGGAAGCCACCACTTTCTGCCGCTCCCCCATGCGGCGGATGGCCGCAATCCGATCCCTCAAACGCGCCGCCCGCTCAAATTCCAGCCTGTCCGAAGCTTCCTGCATCTTCTTCTCGAGCGAACGCAGGCTTTCCGCGCTTCCTCCCCTTAGGAACTCCAGCGCTTCCTGGACGGATTCGCGGTATTCTTCTTCCGTCATCTTTCCCCTGCAGGGCGCGCAGCAGCGCTTGATATAATAGTTGAGGCACGGCCTTCCCTTGCCGATGTCCTGGGGAAACCGCCTGCTGCACGTCGGCAGCCGGAAAATCCGCTGTGCCTCGTCGACCGACTGTTTGACCGTCCAGCCGCTCATATAGGGGCCGATATACTCCGCGCCGTCGTCGGCGACCTGTTTTGCTTCGGAAATCCGCGGCCACGGCCCCCGCGTCACGCGGATATAGCTGTACCCCTTGTCGTCCTTCAGCAGAATATTGTATTTGGGAGTGTGCTGCTTGATAAGGCTGCATTCGAGGACCAGCGCCTCAAATTCACTGTCGGTCAGGATATATTCGAACCAGTCCACATGCGCGACCATCTGGCGGACTTTCGCGTCATGGTTCCTTTCGGATCCAAAATACTGGCTTACCCGGTTTTTTAACGCCTTTGCCTTGCCAATATAAATAATTTTCCCCGTTTTGTCGTGCATCAGATAGACGCCGGGATGAAGCGGAAGACGCATGGCACGGCTCCGCAGTTCCCGGATATGCTTTTCATGGTCAGTCAACAGAGAGCGGTTCCTCCTTCCTTTCCAAGCCGGCGGAGAACCCCGGCCCGCGCAGAGATAAGACCTGTTTTCTCCCGGGAATAAAAAGGGCACCGCCTGGGGGCGGGGCCCTTTTTATTCCCTGCCTTATTCGGCGAATCCGGACTGCACCAGCTTCACCAGGCTGTCAACGGCTTCCGCCTCATCCGAACCGTCCGCGATGATCTTGATGGTTGTGCCTCCGACAATCCCGAGGGACAGAACGCCGAGAAGGCTTTTGGCGTTGACGCGCCGCTCTTCTTTTTCCACCCAGATCGAGGACTTGTATTCATTCGCTTTCTGAATAAAGAAGGTCGCAGGACGGGCATGCAGGCCGACCTGGTTCTGAACCAGTACTTCTTTTACATACATGATTCTTTCACTCCTAACAATATAAGGGACATAATTCTCATCCGAAAAAAAATTCCGAAATTAAGAAAGCATCCTGGAAACCGTTATCGCCATTATATCACATTTGGACATGCCGTCAAGAAATGCAAAAAAAGTTTGGATTGATTGCCGAACAGATTCGGATATTCTGATGAAACTTTGTGCATCTTGATTCATTTGTTGAAAGTTTTTGTTTTCTCTGCCCTATATTAACCGCTCTTATTCTATGCAGAGATCCCCTTCTCAATTCTCATCTTTTTTCGTCCCGGACTCCCCCGACCGCTCAAGAAAAGCGCGGTCCTCTTCGCCAAGCCGTGCCCCGCGGAGCATTTCCGGCCGTCTGCGGGCGGTTCGAAGCAGAGCTTCCTCCCTCTCCCAGCGGCGCACCTTTTCATGGTCGCCCCCCAGCAGGACGTCGGGGACGGCTCTGCCGCGCCAGACGGCGGGGCGGGTATACTGCGGATATTCGAGAAGCGATCGGTAATGGCTTTCGAGCTCAAAGCACTCCCGGTCCGAAAGCACGCCGGGGATCAGGCGGCAGACGGCATCCGCCAGAAGGAGCGCGGGCAGTTCCCCTCCGGTCACGACATAGTCGCCGACCGAGATTTCCTCGTCCACGTATTCCCCGAGCACCCGTTCGTCGACGCCTTCGTAATGTCCGCACAGAAGGGCGAGTTCATCCATCCCTGCCAGCTCCCGCACGCGCTTCTGGGTCAGCGTCGCTCCCTGCGGGGAAAGGTAGACCGTATACGGCTTTTTTCCGAGGTGGGCTGTCAGGTCATCCATGCAGAGCGCGATGGGCTCCGCCATCAGGAGCATCCCCATCCCCCCGCCGAAAGGGGAATCGTCCACCCTCTTGTGCTTGTCAAACGCGTAATCCCGGATCTGGTGGCAGCACACCTGGACCGCGCCCTTTCGGCGGGCGCGTCCGATGATGCTCTCCGCCATCACGGCCTCGCACATTTCCGGGAAAAGTGTCAGCAGATCAATCCTCATCGTCAAAGATCCCCTCGATCGGGCGCACGAGCATCCTTCCCTTTTTGAGATCGATCTCCCGGACCACCGGGGCTACCGCCGGCAGAAGATAGTTCTTATGGTTCATCGAGGTAACCTGATAGACGTCGTTCGCCCCCGTCCGCATAATCTCGGTCAGCGTCCCGTAATAGACAAACGTGTCCGCGTCGTAGACGTTGAGGCCGATGAGGTCCTCGATAAAATACCGCCCCGGAGGCAGATGGGCGCACGCTCGACCGTATCCACATCCTGAACCCGGAGAATCAGGCTGTTTTTATGTACGCGGGAGGAAAGCACCCGGACCGGAGTCCTGCCGGCGTCAAGATACAGGGTGCGGAACCCCGAGAGGAATTCGGGAGAATCACACCATGATTTGACGCGCAGGCTTCCCCGGACGCCGTGGGTCCCGACAATCTGCCCCGCTTCCAAGTATTTTTTCAGCACATTTTTTCCTCCTCCGGCCGTTCGGGCCCCCGGAAAATCCCAGAACAAAGAAAAGCCGCAACATCATTCGCCCTGTTGCAGCCTTCCCGGGCTCAGTCGATCTCGACAGAGACCCTGCACCTGTTTCTTGTCGCGGCGGATCGCATCACGACGCGGATGGCGCGCGCGATGCGCCCCTGCTTTCCAATCACGCGGCCCATGTCGTTTTCCGCCACATGCAGGTGATAAACGACCGTCCCGTCTTCGGCTGGACTGTCCGTTTCCACTCGGATGGCGGACGGATCCTCCACGAGCCCGCCCGCAATGGCGATCAGCAGTTCTTTCATTCCAGTCGCTTCCTCCGTTACAGCACGCCGTTCTTCTTCAGAAGGACTTTTACGGTATCGGTCGGCTGAGCGCCGTTCGCGATCCAGGCCTTGGCCTTTTCCGCGTCGACCTTCACGGCGGACGGATCCGCAAGCGGGTTATAGGTCCCTATTTCCTCAATAAACCGGCCGTCGCGCGGAAAGCGCGAGTCGGCAACAACAATGCGGTAAAAGGGGGCTTTTTTTGCGCCTACCCTGCGCAGTCTGATTTTTACTGACATCTCTCGGTTTCACCTCCGCACCAAAATATTTATCTTCACCGGCGCGATGCGCCGGATGAATTCTCTCAAAACGGCATCCCCATCCCGGAAAACCGGCGGCGGAAGCCTTTTTTCCGGAACTGCTTCATGAGCTTTCTCATCTGTTCAAAACCGCGAAGAAGCCGGTTGACATCCTCTACGCGCATCCCGCTTCCCCCCGCGATTCGGCGTTTGCGGGAAGCGCCGATGATCTCCGGCCTCTGCCGCTCACGCGGCGTCATCGAAAGGATCATGGCCTCGGTGCGGTCGACGATGCGGTCGTCGACCGTTACGTCCTTGAGCTGCTGGGACATGCCGGGCACTTTGGCGAGGACATTCTGAAGCGGTCCCATTTTTTTCATCTCGCGCATCTGCTCAAGCATATCGTTGAGATCGACCCCGCCGTGAACCATCTTTTCCGCGGCTTCCTGCGCTTTTTTGCGGTCGAGGTTTTTCTGGGCGTCCTCGATGAGCGTCAGAACATCCCCCATGCCCAGAATGCGCGACGCCATCCGGTCGGGATGGAAAACCTCCAGATCCGAGAGCTTCTCGCCTGTCCCGGCAAACTTGATGGGCTTGCCGGTCACCGCGCGGACCGAAAGCGCGGCCCCTCCGCGCGCATCGCCGTCCAGTTTTGTCAGAATCACGCCGGTGATGTTCAGAAGATCGTCGAACGATTTGGCCACGTTGACGGCCTCCTGCCCTGTCATGGCGTCCACCACGAGCAGGATATCCGTCGGATGGACCGCATCCCGGATATTTTTCAGCTCTCCCATCAGCGTTTCGTCAATCTGAAGGCGTCCCGCCGTGTCGATCAGGACGACGTCGTTGCCGTAGTCCTTCGCGTGCTTCACGGCGGCTCTGCTGATCCGGACCGGATCCTCTTTCCCCATCGTAAAGACGGGCACCCCCGCTTTTTCCCCGACCAGCTGCAGCTGTTTGATCGCGGCCGGCCGGTAGACGTCGCACGCCGCGAGCAGGGGCCGATGCCCCTGTTCCCGCAGCATCAGGCCCAGTTTCCCCGCGTGGGTTGTTTTTCCGGAACCCTGCAGGCCGCACAGCAGCACGACGGCGGGGGGAGAAGACGGGCTGTTGAGACGGGCCTCGCCCCCGCCCATCAGGGCCGTCATCTCCTCGTCAACGATTTTGATGACCGTCTGGGCCGGCGTCAGACTTTCCATGACCTCGGCGCCTACGGCCCGCTCGCTGACTTTCTGGACGAAGTTTTTGGCGACCTTATAGTTGACGTCGGCCTCCAGCAGCGCCAGGCGGACCTCCCGCATGACGGCCTTTACGTCCGCCTCGTTCAGTTTGCCCTTCGATTTCATCCTTCGGAACACGGCGGAAAGTTTTTCGGAAAGACTTTCGAACGCCACGGCGGTCCCTCCTTTATCCGCAGAGACGGCCCGCGATTTCGGAAATCCGTTTCGCGCAGTCGTCAATTTCGCTTACATAGCTGCAGCGGCTGTTTTCTTCCCGGATGCGGTCGGCCGCTTCCCGGATCTCGCCAAGGCCTTTCTGGACCTCGCGGAACCGCCGCGCGAAGCCGAGCCTGTTTTCCATTTCCAGAAGCTGCCCCTCGGCACGCTTGATGGCGTCGCGGACGCCCTGCCGGGTGATCCCCTCGTTTTCCGCGATCTCGGAAAGCGAGAGATCCTCGTTATAGTAGCAGTCCGTCATTTCACGCTGCTTCGCGGTGAGCATGTCCCCGTAGAAATCCAGCAGGAAAGAAATTTTCATATCCTTCGCCATGGAAAACACCTCAGGCTCTGTAAAGCACTTTGTCTTTACACATTTGCAGTATACCCCAAACGGCAAAGCGTGTCAAGAATTTTTTCAGCCGGTTATCTGAAGGCCTGCCCTGGATTCGACGACAAAGCGGCCTTCCTGAATTTTGAGGCCCGTCACGGTCACGGAACCGGAAACGCCGCCGTAGGACGCCCGGATGCCCGGGGCATCGCAGAAAATCGAGTTCTCTTCTGCGGTGAATCTGTCGGGAAACCGGCTCTGTCCCGCGTTCAGGAGCATCCCGGCGGGCACGGGAAGACTCCCGACCCGGGCCGACCGAACCCGGAAGAATAGGCGTCCGCTTTCCACGCCCGGTTTTCCGGAAAGGAGCACGCCGAACCGCTTCCCATGGAACGGGACCCGGAGGTACAGGTCGGCACAATCCCCCGAGACGCCCGCTATGGCAAGCGCGGCCACACGCTTTTCCACCGGTTTCCCCTCATTGTATTTTGAAAGGGCTTCCGCGAGAAGCCCGTTGATTTCCTCCGCGGTAAACGAGCTTTCCCCGCCGGAAAAAGAAGCCAGAAAAACCTTCCGCGCCACGGTATTGTCGGGCTTCACCGATTCGAACCGGCCTTCCTCCGGGTCGCGGGACGCCATCCATCCCGCGACAAAAACCGCGGCCAGCAGAACCGCCAGAACGGCAAGCGCGACTGTGGCACCCTTTTTCCCCCGTCTTTCCGGATGGAGAGTGTATTTTCCCCTCAACGAGTTTTCCTCTCTTTTTTCGGCGGGCGGAAAAGCCCGCCGTTATTTCAGCTTCACGATGGTGACACCGGACTCCCCTTCCCCGTAGGTGCCAAGGCGGAAGCTCTGGACTTCCGGATGACCGCGGAGCCTGCGCTGCACCGCGCTTCTCAGGACCCCGGTCCCCTTGCCGTGGATCACGGTGACCTGACCCACGCCGGAAAGCACGGCGGAATCGAGGAACCGGTCCAGATTCATCACGGCCTCCTCGGCCGTCTGGCCTCTTAAATCCAGTTCCAGGGGGGAATCCCCCCGGCCGTCTCCGGAGAGCTCTTTGGTCACCGTCCGGAAAAGCTCCCTGCGCTTTGGTTTCTCCCGAACCAGCCTTAAACTGGAAACCGGGACGTGCATCTGCAGGATGCCGGCCTGGACCAGCGCTTTCCCCGAATCCTTATCCGGCGGGCGCAGGACGGTGCCTTCCTTTCCGAGATCAGAAAGAAGGACCGCATCCCCCGCCCTGAGCGGGCGGGGCAGCCGGTAAGGCTTTTCCTCCCGGCGCGTGACAGGGTCAGCGGAGTTTTCCATGGCGCGCATCCCCGCGTTGATTTGGGCCCGATCGCCGGCGGAGAGCGTCTTCCCTTTCCGCTTTTTGATTTCGTCGAGCTCGTTTAAGACGGCGTCCGCCTGCGCGCGCGTGCGGGAGACAATTTCCGAAGCGCGCCGGCGCGCTTCGGAAATCTCCCGATCCGTCTGGGTCCGGATCCGCTTTTGTTCCTCCTCGGCCTCGCTCCGCGCCTTTTCCGATTCCAGGCGGGCGCGCTGTGCTTCCTCCCGCTCGTCTTCCAGTTTCTTCCGGCTTTCTTCCAGGCTTCCCACCACGTCTTCGAAACGGCGGTTTTCCCCGGATACCAGCTGCCTGGCCCGGCCGATTACCGCCTGGTCCATGCCGAGCCGCAGGGAGATGGCAAAGGCATTCGAACGCCCGGGCATTCCAATCAGCAGCCGGTAGGTCGGCCTCAGGGTCGCCACGTCAAACTCGCAGCAGGCGTTTTCCACTCCGTCCGTCTGAAGCGCGTATGCCTTCAGTTCCGCATAGTGGGTGGTCGCGATGATCTTCGATCCCTTCTGCCGCAGGGCCTCCAGGATCGATTCCGCAAGGGCAGCGCCCTCGACCGGATCGGTCCCGGCTCCCACTTCATCCAGCAGGATCAGGCTCTCCCCGTCCGCACACCCCATAATCCTAATTATATTCTTCATATGCGCGGAAAAGGTCGAAAGCG
>DAITAP010000045.1:8479-12828 GCA_036824225.1 Caproicibacter sp.
CCTCCGCCGCGGGGATCAGAAGGCCGCACATCGCCATCAGCGTCAGAAGTCCGACCGTCTTGAGAGAAACGGTCTTGCCGCCCGTATTCGGCCCGGTTATCACGAGGGTGTCAAAGCGCGTCCCGAGCTCGACGTCAATCGGCACAACCCTGTCCTCCGGGATCAGCGGATGGCGGGCCTTATGCAGGGAAATCCTCCCTTCCCGGTTCAGTCTGGGCCGGGCCGCCTTCATCCGGTACGCGAGGGAGGCCTTCGCGAAAATCACGTCCAGGGCAACGGCTGTCCCGTAGTCCCGGATAATCGAATCGGCGAAATTACCGGTTTCCGCGGAAAGCTCCGAGAGAATGCGCTCCATTTCCTTTTTTTCCTGCAGCTGAAGAACGCGGACCAGATTGTTGGCCTCCACCGCCCCCATCGGCTCGACGAAAATCGTTGATCCGCTCGCGGAGGTATCGTGGACCAGACCCGGGACTTCGTTCCGGCATTCCGACTTGACAGGAACGACAAAGCGGCCTTCCCGGATGGTGACGATCGGTTCCTGAAGGAATTTCTGATATGCGGGAGATCGGATCATATGATCCAGCGATTCCCTCGCGCGGGCGGACGCGGACCGTATCTTTCTGCGGATGGAAGCAAGCGCCGGGGAAGCCGTGTCTGCCATTTCTTCCCCGGACAGGATGGCGCTCCCGATTTTTTCCTCAAGGTACCGGTTCGGCGAAAGGGAGGAAAACCGGCTGTCCAGGACGGTTTTTACGCCGGCACCCCTTTTTCTCCACTCCGTGATGTTCCGGATCGTTCTAAGGACCGCCGCTATCCGGAGCAGTTCCGCCATGCTCAGCATCCCGCCCGCCTGGGCGCGGCGGAGGGGGCCGGACATGTTTTCAAGGCCTCCGAACGGGGGCGATCCAAAACGCGCCGTCAGGGAAAAGGCGTCGTCCGTCTCCTGCAGAAGCCGTTCGGCGCCGTCCGGATCGGGAGTAAGATTCCGGGCGGCCTCCGCCGCGTCGGGGCAGGCCGTCTCCTTTGCCAGCAGTTCCAGAATCTTGTCAAGCTCCAGGGCCCTCGCGTGTTTTTTCCACTCTTTCTGCAAAATTGCTTTCCCTCCCGCGTTTTCCTAATCTGTCTGTTTTCCGTCCGGCCCTTTTCCCGCTCCCGTCCCGGGGGAAGCGATCCGATGATAAAAATCCAGCGTGCAGAACCCGCGCCCCAGCGTGTCAAGCACATAGCGCTCCGAGGCCGCGCAGAGCTGCTTTTCAGATTTTTCCGAGATCCGGAAGGAAAACAGCTTCTCAAAATCCGCGTATACGGTATGGCGGAGGGGGGTCAGGGCGCCCCGGTTCAGCTCGAAGGCAGGCCCGGCATGCTTTTCCGGCTGAAAGCATCCGCCGCACAGCAGGATCCCCTCATCCGGAAGGAAAAACATCCGGTCCGCCTCATACCGCCTGCATCCCGCGCAGTACACAAGATCCGGCTGATATCCCGCAAGCGACATCATCCTCATCTCGACAGATGCCTTCAGCGTCCCGGCCGGCCGGTCGCCCCGGCACAGAAAATACATCGCGTTCAGCAGAAGGCGCAGAAACCCGCCCGCTTCCTCCCCTTCCGGCGCGAGGGTGGCGGCCAGTTCACAGAAATACTGGGCAAGGGAAAGGCGGCCGATGTCCTTCCGAAGGTCAAAAAAGACTTCGATCGGCTGAGCCTCGTCGATTATGTAGCTGTCCCGCCCTTCAAAAATGGAAAAGCGGGAATAAGTAAACAGCCTTGTCGCCGACAGCTTTCCGCCGGCCCCGCGGCCCGGGTGCCGGACAAAAGCCCTTAATATTCCCCGCGCGCGCGTGAGGACCGTAACCAGACGGTCGCTTTCACCCACGGGCTTCTCCGTTACCACCAGTCCTTCCGTCTCTATCTTCACGGCGGTCCTCCCGCAGCTTTCCCGAGCGCTGCCTTACCTGGGCATAGATCAGATAATCCCGGACATTTCCCGACTGCTTAAAACAGTTCCAGGCTGTATTCTCGTCCAAAACGACCGCTCCTTTCTCTCTTCAGAGAGAGTATTTGTCCCAGAAGCGGTTCTATGTGAGGTAAATTTATGAATCGAATCCATAATATTACATAATTCGCCGGAAACGAACGTTTACCGGCCGGACCTCGGACGGCTGTAGCCGAATTCCCGCAGGTCGGATTCCCGGTTCCGCCAGTTCTCGCGGATTCTCACCCAGAGGCGCAGATTGATTCTGCACCGAAAAAGATGTTCCATATCCCGGCGGGCATCCTGGCCGATCCTTTTCAGCATCCCGCCGTTTTTCCCGATCAGGATTCCCTTCTGGGAATTTTTTTCACAGAAGATGACTGCCTCGATATCGGTCAGGCCGTCCCCTCGCGCCGCCATGCTTTCGACGCAGACCGCCGTGTCCAGCGGAACTTCCCGGCCGATCAGCCGGAGCATTTTTTCCCGGATAATCTCTGAAGCCATCTCGCGTTCCGGCTGATCGGTCAGGGCATCGCTTTCAAACAGATACCCTCCCGGTTCCGCCCGCTTTTTGAGTTCCTCCTTTAACGCGCCGATCCCGTCCCGCGTCCTGGCCGAAACCGGAACCACGGCCTTAAAATCATATTCGCGCGACCACGCCGCAATCTGCGGCATCAGATCGCTTTTCCGGCGAATCCGATCGATTTTGTTCATGGCCAGGATCGCGGGCATCTTTTTGATCCGGATTCTTTTGAGCAGTTCCCTTTCGGCTTCCGAGATTTTCTTTCCCGCCTCCGTCACAAGAAAACAGGCATCCGACTCTTCGAGAGAATCCTCAACCGACTGGAGCATATACCTGTCCAGCCCGCTGCGCGGCCGGAAAACACCCGGGGTGTCAAAAAAAGCGAGCTGCACGTTCTCTTCCGTCAAAATCCCAAGCACGCGCCTGCGCGTCGTCTGCGGCCTCCGGGAGACAATCGATACCTTGTCCCCCAGAATCGCGTTCAGAAGCGAGGATTTTCCGACATTCGGTTTCCCCACCATGGCGATCAGCGCGGATTTTTTCTCCTCTTCGTTTTTCAAGGATGACGCTTCCCCTTCCCTGCCGGGGAATTCCGGCCGCGGATCCGGTCCCGGATCCCAAGCGGGCCAAGCGCGATGAAAACCGCGCATCCGGCCGTAAAAAGCAGCAGCACGGCTGCCATCGCGGGTTTTGAGAGGAAGTACCCCGCCATGCGGCGGAATCCTTCCGGCTGCCAGAACAGGCTTATCCCGACGCAGACAGCGAAAAAGGCTCCCACCAGGACCCCGCCGGAAGCCATGTCCTTGATAATGCGCACAGCCGGGTGGAAGCTCGACGCGATCATATCGCAGAGCTCCTCGGAAACGGTGTTGAACAGTTCCGCGGCCATCACGCAGGCAAAGGTCAGAAAAAGAGCCGCGTATCCGGCGCGCGTCAGGCGGAAAAAAAACGAAAAGGCAAACACATAAACTGCCACCACCGTGTGAATTCTCATGTTCCTCTCGTTGTTGATGCAGTAGACAAACCCCCGGACCGCATACTGGAAGCTTTTCAGGAAGCGCAAATTTTATTCCTCGTCTTCATTCAGGACATAACTGCTTGTGCTTGGAAGGCCAAGCTCCGTCATGACCTGTTCTTCCTTTTCCCTCATGCGGACTTTCTGCAGGCCGCCTTTCTCATGGTTATACCCCAAAAGGTGCAGCATGGAGTGCGCCGTCAGATATCCGACCTCGCGCTCCAGGCTGTGCCCGTACCGTTTCGCCTGCTCCACGGCCTTTTCCATCGAGATCACGATGTCTCCCAGGATTTTCGCCCCTGTCGAGTGGTTGATGTCATAGACGCCGTTCTCCCCCATCGGGAAAGAAAGGACGTCGGTCGCCGCGTCTGTTTTCCGGTACTGGGCGTTGAGTTTCCTTATCTGCTCGTTATCCACAAAAATCACGCTGATTTCGGCCGGACTGTCGAAGTTCTCCATCCGGAGCACCGCGTTGCAGCAGCGCCGCACCAGCATTCTCAGCCCGGTTGGAATCTTGACCGCTTTCTGCTTATTGTCGATAATTACCTTGATTTTCTGCATAACCGTCATCGCTCCGCTTCTTCATTTTTCTCGTATGCCTTGATTATATCCTGTACCAGCCTGTGGCGCACCACGTCTTTGGCGCTGAAACGCACCTGCGCGATATCGTCGATGCCCTTCAAAATATGAAGCACATCTTTGAGGCCGGACCGCCTGCCCTCGGGCAGGTCAATTTGCGTAATATCCCCCGTAATAACCATTTTCGATCCGAAACCCAGCCGGGTCAGGAACATTTTCATCTGCTCCGGCGTGGTATTCTGGGCCTCGTCCAAAATTATAAA
>DAITAP010000046.1:0-12742 GCA_036824225.1 Caproicibacter sp.
GCAAGCCGTACCATTTTGACTTCCAGAGTAAAAATACCGCGGCCTCTCTGCTCCCGTCCGGAATCCCCGGTCCGATTTCTCATGCATGAAAAAGAATCCGCCCCTGGAAGGCGTCTGTTCCCGAATCCCAAAAATGCCAGAAATAAAAAATTTTTAGAAAGCTTTTTATTTTCTTACCGGAATGGTATAATAAAAGAAAAACAAGCCTATTCTTAAGGCAATAACTCGTAAAATTAGTTCCCAAATTCGTAAAATTTGTTCCCGGAGGCTGAAAAAAAATGGATAAGAAGACCTTTTACATCACAACCCCTATTTACTACCCATCCGGCAAGCCGCATATCGGGCATTGCTACTGCACGCTCGCCTGTGACGCCATTGCCCGTTACAAGCGAATGCAAGGGTATGACGTGATGTTTTTAACCGGGACTGACGAACATGGTCAGAAAATTGAGCAGAACGCCAAAAAAGCGGGGGTCACTCCGAAAGAATACGTGGACCGGGTCGCTAAGGAATTCAAGGATCTCTGGAAGCTCCTGAATATTTCCAACGACAAGTTTATCCGCACAACGGATGACTACCATGTCAAGGCCGTTCAGAAAATTTTTCAGCAGCTCTACGACCACGGGGATATCTACAAGGGAGTCTACAAAGGCTGGTACTGCACGCCCTGCGAATCTTTCTGGACAGAAACGCAGCTGAAAGACGGCAGATGCCCCGACTGCGGCCGGAAAGTCAAAATGATAAGCGAAGAAGCCTATTTCTTCCGGCTTTCCAAATATGCGGACCGCCTGCTGAAACTCTATCATGATCGGCCTGATTTTATCCAGCCGGAAAGCCGCAAGCACGAGATGATCAGCTTTATCAAGCAGGGGCTGGAGGATCTCTGTGTTTCGCGCACGAGCTTTTCATGGGGGATTCCCGTCCCGTTTGATCCGAAGCACGTAATTTACGTCTGGATTGACGCTTTGACAAACTATATCACCGCTCTCGGATACGGTTCGGATGATGATTCCCTTTTCCGGAAATACTGGCCCGCTGACGTTCATTTCGTCGGCAAGGAAATTGTCCGCTTCCATACCATTATCTGGCCGGCGATGCTGATGGCGCTGGGCCTTCCCCTCCCCAAGCAGGTATACGGGCACGGGTGGCTGCTGTTCGGCGACGGAAGCAAAATGAGCAAAAGCAAGGGAAACGTAGTTGATCCGCTGATTCTCTGCAAACGGTACGGCGTGGATGCGGTGCGGTATTTTCTTCTGCGCGAAATCCCGTTCGGTGCTGACGGGATGTTCACAAATGAGGCTCTGATCAACCGTATCAATTCTGATCTTGCCAACGACCTTGGCAACCTGCTTTCCCGCACCACAGCGATGGTCGAAAGGTATTTTGGCGGGCATATTCCTTCGAAACGGGAAAACGGGCCGCAGGACGAAGATCTGATTTCCTCCGCTTCCGCTCTCCGCGGAAAATGCGATGCCGCGGTGAACCGGTATCAGTTCTCGGTGGCCCTCACCGATATCTGGGAAGTGATATCGTGCGCGAATAAATATATTGATGAGTCAAAGCCGTGGATCCTCGGCAAGGACGAGGCGCGGAAGCCCCGTCTGGCAGCGGTCCTTTACAATCTCTGCGAAGCGCTGCGGATTATCTCGGTGCTGCTGGCCCCGTTCCTGCCGGAGACCGCGCCGAAAATTCAGAAGCAGCTCGGCGTCTCCCCGGAAAACCTGACCTACGCAGCCGCCGGAAAATGGGGCGCCCAGCCCGAATACGCAGGCGTCACGAAAGGCCAGGCACTTTTCCCGAGGATCAACGTGGAAAAGGAAATCGAGGAACTGAATCAACTGATTCCGAACCCGGCCGATAAGGAAAGCAAAACACCTTCCCAGGCACCCGAAGGCGTAAGTCCGATCGACATCCAGGAGTTTTCCAAAATCGATCTCCGCGCCGCCACGGTAACGGCATGCGAGCCGATTCCCCGCTCGAGAAAGCTGCTGAAGCTGACGCTCAATGACGGAACGGGCACACGGACGGTCGCGTCCGGCATTTCAAAATGGTATAAGCCGGAAGATCTGATCGGCCACACCGTCGCGCTGGTGTCAAACCTGAAGCCCGCCACGCTCTGCGGGGTGGAAAGTGAGGGGATGATCCTGGCGGCGGACGCCGGGGAAAACGTGAAAGTCGTTTTCCTTGACGGTGTTCCTGCCGGCAGCCGAATCCGGTAAATCTGAACGATTCCATTTCCGCACCGGGAAGTGTTTACACCTCCCGGTTTTTTATAAACTGCCCCGCGCAAAGTACGAAAGGAGAAACCTCTTTTGCGCTATACCAATATTTTTGACAGCCACGCGCACTATGACGATCCGGCGTTTGATCCGGATCGGGAAACGCTGCTTGCTTCCCTTCCCGGAAAAGGAATCTGCGGCGTGGTCGACTGCGGCGCGGATCTTCCCTCGTCCCGTAAAGCGATTGCCCTTGCCGGGCGCTACCCGTATTTTTACGCCGCGGCCGGGATTCACCCGGAAGAAGCGTCGGATCTTCCCCCCGGCTGGGAAGATTCGCTGCTTTCGCTGCTTTCCAGACGCAAAGTCGTCGCGGTGGGAGAAATCGGGCTGGATTACCATTATGAGGAAAATCCGCCGCGTGAAGTCCAGAGAACCGTGTTTGACCGGCAGATTGTCCTCGCGAACCGGCTCGGCCTCCCTGTCGTCGTCCACGACCGCGACGCGCACGGCGATACCCTTTCCATTTTAAAAAACAGGAAGCCGAAAGGCGAGGTTCACTGCTTTTCCGGCAGCGTGGAAACAGCGCGGGAAATTCTCAAACTCGGAATGTATATCGGCCTGGGCGGCGCGGTGACGTTTCAAAACGCCCGCGTTCCCGTGGAAGTGGCAAAAATCGTCCCAGACGACCGTCTTCTGCTGGAAACGGACTGTCCCTACATGGCGCCCGTTCCGTTCCGCGGGCGCCGAAACGATTCTACCTTCCTCGCCTTTACGGCGGAGCGGATCGCGGAAATCCGGGGTACGGACGCGCAGTCGGTAATCGACCTCGCCCGGCGCAACGCGGAAACCCTTTTCCGCTGTTCCCCGCGGAGATAGAAATCGATTCGGTTTCTGCCGCTTTCCCGCCGTTTTTTTTAAACCGGATTGACAATTTTATGGATCAGTTTAAAATGAATTCAAGAGCCGGATATCCGGAAATCCGTTCCGTGAAAGAAGGGGGTCAGAGTTTCTTGAAACGTTTTGCTGCATGTCTTTTTTCCGCTGTGATCTTTTTCGCTGTCCCGGTCCCGGCCGGGGCATCCGCGGCAGAGGCCCCGGCCTCGCAGCCGGCGGCTGTCGTATCCCTTGGCACGCTCGAGAACCTTTTAGACAAATACAGTCTGGATGTAAAAGCGGCCCGAAACGCTCTTTCTCAGGCGCGTGAAAATTACCGGGACAAAAAAGAGTGGGAAGGAGTCACTCAGGCGGACCGGGACTCCATGGAAGCGGCGGAACTTACCTACCGCGATTCGTTCCGCCATCTGGTGCTGTCGGCAAAGCGGCAGTATCTTTCCTACTGTCTGGACTCTTCCCTCCTGTCGGCTGATGAGGAGGCGTCTGGGGACGCTCAAAAGCAGCTGGCCGCGGACAGCGGGCTATTGAGCCGGGGGGCCCTGTCGCAGACAGCCTATGAGGAAAGCCTTGAGAATTATCAAAAGCTGGAGGCTGCCGCCAAGGAGAAGGACGCCAGGGTGACACAGGACCGAAAGGCGCTCCGCGCCCTGCTGAACCTGCCTGAGAATACGCCGATGGACGTTTTGAAGCCCAGCGATGAGGAAATGGATTTGAGCGGGATTCCCACCTTAAACTACGGGGAAGACGTTCTGGAAATGAAGCGGGCGAACGCGTCGATCCAGAAAGATTCCATGAATTTTGCCACCGTGCGCAAGGAAATTTCCAGCAGCGATCGGGATATCGAAAACGCTCAGATTCAGCTGACACAGACAGAAAACAGGGAAACGTCCGCTTTCCGCGATCTTTACGACACGCTGACGATTTCCTTCCCGACCTACGAGCAGGAAAAGGAGCAGGCTGCCCGCCGCGAAAAGGACGTGGAAATCGAAAGCAGGCGTCTTACGCTCGGCTATACGTCGGAGATAAAATACCGGAAGGCGGTTTCCGATCTCCGCACCCTTGAGTGTCAGAGGGAAACCGACCGCAACACTCTCTATCTGGCCCTTCTGGAATACCAGGACATGAAGGGCGGAATCTCCTGGTCCGGGAGTCCGACATGATGGAGAATCAAAACGCCCTGCCCTCCCCGAAGAGGAATTCCGCACGCAGGAAAAGGCGCGTGATCCTGTTTTCCGTCCTGGCGGCGGCAGGTCTGCTGGCCGCCTGGTTCGCCGTCTCGAGGACGAAGGCAGAAAATGCCCCGAAGGCGGTATCGTGCACCGTTTTGGGAAAGACCACCCTGAATGACACGGTCAGCGTGACCGGCACGATCCACAGCGAGGATCCGTGCAGCGTCTATTCCACCTTGTCCTACCCCGTAAAAAAAGTTTCCGTTTCGGCCGGGGACACCGTAAAAAAGGGAGACGTTCTTGCTAGTCTCGACTCTTCCTCTCTGGATCAGGACATCCGGCAGCAGGAATATACGGTTTCCTACGCCAGCAAGAGCGCGGCCCTCGCGCTCGAGAAAGCAAAATCGGACTATGAAAGCGCGCTTTATCTTTATAACCACGATCTGAGCAGCGATGTGGCGTCCGCCCGCTCGAATCTCGAAAACGCCAGATCCGCCCTCGATGCCGAAAAGGAGGTCTATTCTTCCAGCCAGTATTCCTATGAGCAGGGACAGATTTCCAGAATTGAGCTCAATCAGGAGAAGGCAAAGCTGGATCAGGCCCAGGTTACATATGACACCGCCGAAAAAGCCGTCGAGTCCGCAAAGCGGACTTCTCAGCAGAGTCTTCTCGCGGCGAAGACCGCGTATGAGGACGCCTCCGCGAAAAGCGCCGACAAAAGCGCCCAAGCGGCTCTTGACAAACTGCGCGACAGCCAGCGGGACTGCGTCATCACCGCGCCCCGCAGCGGAACGGTGACCTTTGTCGGCGCCTCGGTCGGAAGCCCCCCTTCCGGTGTCCTGTTTAAAATCGAAAATCCGGAGGATCTGATTGTCGACGCGGAAATCAAAGAGGCGGATACCGCGCGCGCCGACCCGGGCGATTCCGTCTCCATCAAGACGGACGCGACGGGCGACCAGAGCATCGAGGGGAAAATCCTCAGCATCGCTCCCGCCGCGGATCCGAAAACGGAAGGGACGGGCAATGTGACCTATCCCGTGAAAGTCCGTGTTTCCGGAAAAGACCCGAACCTGAAAATCGGGATGCGCGCAAAGCTGAGCATCACTCTGGAGCAGAAAAAGGGCGTCTACGCGGTTCCCTACGAATCCCTGGCGGACAACGCCGGCGGATACGCCGTTTACGCGGCAAAGAAATCCGGAAATGTCTGGAAAGTGGAGGCCCTCCCCGTAACGCTCGGCCTGCAGACGGATATTTCGGCCGAAATCGCGGGACAGGGCCTCAAGGACGGCCTCGCGATCCTAACCAGCACGGACGGCGTCCAGCCGGGCGAGGCGGTCAGGCCCGCGTTTTCGTCCCCCGCGGGGGGGAGTCAGCCGTGAGCCGGGAAATCATCCGGATGTCCGGAATCGTCAAAAACTACTTCATCGGCACCCCGAATGAGCTCCATATTCTGAAAGGGATCAGCCTTAAGGTGCGGGAGGGCGAGTTCCTCTCCATCGTCGGGGCTTCCGGTTCGGGGAAAAGCACGCTGATGAACATGATAGGAGTACTGGACCGCCCGACTTCGGGCGAATATCTGCTGGACGGAGTCCCGGTCTCTTTCATGTCGGACAATGAAATGTCGGACGTGCGGAACCGGAAAATCGGCTTTGTCTTTCAGACCTTCAACCTGATTCCACGGAGCAACGCCCTTAAAAACGTAGAGCTTCCCATGCTGTACGCCGGCGTGGACTCCAGGGAAAGGACCCGACGGGCCGCGGAACTGCTGAAAGCGGTCGGGATGGGCGACCGCATGCGGCACCGGCCGAATGAACTTTCCGGGGGACAGAAACAGCGGGTTGCGATTGCCCGCGCCCTGGCAAACGATCCGCCCATCCTGCTCGCTGACGAGCCGACCGGATCCCTCGACTCCGCGACGGGACGCATGGTGATGGATCTTTTTCACCAGGTCCACCGCCGAGAAGGTAAAACCATCGTCCTCATTACCCACAACCCGGCCCTGGCCGCGGAAACGGACCGCATTGTCACTTTGAGGGACGGGGTCATCGTTTCGGATCCAGCCGGTCCCGGAAAGGGGGCGGCTTAGGTGTTCCTGAGAGAAAATATTCTTCTCGCGATAGACGGCCTCAAGTCCAATAAAATGCGGTCTTTCCTGACCATGCTCGGAATTATCATCGGAATTGGCGCGGTGATTGCCATCGTTTCCATCGGGGACGCGGTCACCACCAGCCTCAACGATACCCTTTCGAGGCTGGGGACCAGCAATATCTATGTTTTTGTCTCCCAGAAAGAGGAAAACGGCATCGGCTCTTCTTCCGGAAAAATCGACGACTCCGATCTGATTTCCGAAGAGCAGATCGAATCCTTCGCATCAAAATACAGCGGCGAAATCGGCGCCGTATCCTATTTGGAGACAGGCGAAAGCGGGGAAGCGAGGAAGAATCACCGCTCCGCCAAAATCACGGTGAAAGGGACCAACGCCGGATACGGATCCGTCAACAACGTCAAAATCACGCGCGGACGTTTCCTCAAGGAGCGGGACATCCGGAACCGCCGCAAGGTCGCCGTCGTATCCGACCGTCTGGTCTCCAACCTCTTCCGGACAGGGGAAAATCCCATCGGGCAGGAAGTCAGCGTGGATACGGACAAGGGTTCCGAAGACTATACCATTGTCGGCGTCTATCAGTTTGAATCGGTTTCCATCCAGGGGATCGAAAGCGACAAGGGAAAGGACACGAGGACTTCCCTCTATCTTCCCGTCGGGCTTGTCAAGGAAACGGCGGAAAATCAGAATTACTCGCAGTTTGTCCTCAGCACAAAAGGGGTGCAGGACGCGCAGGCCTTTGCGGACAAGGTCGAGTCGTATTTCCGGAAGCTGTACGCCTCCAACGGAAACTACACCTGCAGGGCCCGGAGCATGGAAAGCGCCATCTCGGAATGGACCCGCCAGCTCGGCGTCGTATCTACCGCCATCGCCGCCATCGCCGCCATCGCCCTTCTGGTCGGGGGAATCGGCGTCATGAACATCATGCTGGTCTCCGTAACCGAGCGCACCCGGGAAATCGGCACCCGGAAAGCCCTCGGCGCGCGCAACAGCTATATCCGGATGCAGTTTATCGTCGAGGCCGTGATTATCTGCCTGATAGGCGGTGTCCTCGGGATTATTGCCGGCCTTTTGATGGCGTGGGGCGGAGTCACCATCATGGAACACCAGATGTCGGTTTCCATCCCGCTGGTTATTTCCGCCCCCGTCGTGCTGGGAAGCGTGGGCTTCTCGATGCTGATCGGCATCTTCTTCGGCTATTATCCCGCCCGCAAGGCAAGCCGCCTCAATCCCATCGACGCCCTGCGCTACGAATAGGAATCCGGCCGGCCGGAAATTTTAGTCTGTGGAATCCGATTTCGAGAGCATCAGGACAAGGACGGTGATATCGTCGTCGTGTCCGTCGCTGCGGCGGGCGATTGCCTGAGTGACGATAGACTCGGCAAGCTCCTGGGGGAGTTTTCCCTCCCATTTTTCAATTTCGCCGCAGACCCACTCGGAACCGGAGCTGAGAGCCCCGTCGGAAAGCATGACCAGGAGATCCCCGTCCGCCAGCGTGTCGGACGAACGGGCGAACCGGGTTTCGTTGAGGATCCCGACCGGGAGTCCCGGAAGATCCACCGGCACGGCGCTTCCGTTCCGGCGCAGGACGCTTAGCGGGGCGCCGGCTTTCATCAGTTCGACGTTTCCGCTGTAAAGATCCAGCGCCGCGAGGTCCACGGTGGAAAGGGATTCGTCCCCCGACTTGACAAGAAGGGCGGAATTCACTATTTTCAGCGCCGCGTCAAATCCGATGCCGGCCCGAATCAGGCGTTCCATGATTCCGGACGCCATGGCGCCGTCCACCGCGGCACGTCCCCCCGATCCCATCCCGTCGCAGATCATGGCGATCTCGCGTCCGCTGCCGTCGGAAAAGCATTTCCAGCTGTCCCCGCAAAGGCGCCCGTTTCCGCAGATATGCTGAGCGCATCCGGTTTTCACCCGGTAAAGCGGCAGCTCGTCCATCCGAATCCGGCATTTTCCCCCCGCGGCGCTCACACAGGGAAGCTCAAAGGTGCGTCCGCAGACACGGGAGATTTCCCTGGAGAGCTGGGCGCGGTTCAGCCGGGCGCAGTCCCCCGGAACCGCGACAGCCTCCACCGACATCCTTCCGAACCGGTCCTTCCGGCAGCTCACACTGACCGGCTGGATTCCCGAAAGCCGGAGGACTTCCTCAATTTTCTGCGCGGCGGCAAAGTCAAACTTCTCGCAGAGTTCGAGTTCCGCCGACATTTCCTCCAGAATATCGGCCGTGCAGGTAAACTGGGACGCCACCATGTCCCGGATCTGCTGGGCACGGCGCTCCGCCGCGTCCCGCACGGCAAACTCACCGTAATTCCGGTTTATGGACTCCACCATCTGCCCGAGCCTGCTGCAGTGCGCCGCGAACTGCGTGCTGAAATCACTCCGATCCGTTTTTCCGTTCGCGCGCAGCTTTTCCGTCAAATCATTGAGGGAGTTCATGCTGTCATTATAATTTCGATCCCAGCAGTATCCTTTGAGGCCGCAGGTCGCGCAGACCTCGTCCACCGATCGGTGATACACGGTGCCGATGTCGGGAGCGCAGGTCTGGGAAAGCCTTTTAGAAACCTCCTCCACGGCTTCGGAGACGCTTCCGAGCGCCCTGGCCGCGTAATCGAGCTTCATGACAATCGAACGGCGCAGGCCCTCGGCCCGGCCCGCGTCCTCGGGACGGGAAAAGAGGCCGATGAGGCGCGCGCCGGCCTTCCCCGGGATCAGCAGGTAGAGGACCGTGCCCGCGGCGACCTCATAAAGGCCGCTGATGACCTCCTGGCGCGCGCCGACCTGGAGGGAGGCTACGCCGTTTGAGAGGACGAACGCCGCGGCGGCAGCCAGCCTTCCCAGGGGGGCAAACAGGCCCGCCGTCAGGCCGCCGAGCGCATACGCCCCGGAAATGTAATTAAGGCCTGTCGTCGAGAGGCTGAAGGAAATCCCCACGGCGATGCCCGCGACACTTCCTCCGCCGACGCCTCCGTACCTTGCGGCAAACAGAATGGCGACAACCGCGGCGACCCTCCCGAGCGAAACCCCGCCGACGGAAAGGCCCGACAAAGAAAGAAGCAGAATCCCTCCGGTAAACGCCCCGCAGGCAATTTCCTGCGTGCTCCACTCCCCCGGGCTGCGCCCCGAATGAACCGCCGACGAGGTCCGGCGGAAGAAATACGCCGCCGCCCCGGAAAGCAGGGACTCGCACACGTAGAGCGCCGCCGTGGCTGCGTCCGATCCGCTCACAAACACAATCGACATCGACGTCACCAGCATGGGGAAAAACGCCGCGCACGGGGCGAAAACCGGATGCATCCTGAGGCGCGTCAGATCGTTCAGGGTCCAGCGGATCGCCGCGACCGCCAGAAGGGCCGTCAGGCAGTGCACCGGGACCGCGACGGACGACGGGAGAAGATACCCGAACGCCCCCCCGGCGACGGCGGCCCACAGGACCGGGTACGGCGCGGCGGCGACGGCGGCTACGGCGAACGGGGCATAATGGCCGAACACGATCGCCCTTGCAAACAGCAGGCCCAGGGTAAAGGCGGCGGTCTGCCGCGCAACATTTCTCGCCGATCCCGCCGCCGCCTGTGAAAAGCGGATCCGTCCCGCTTCCGTTTTCATCATCTGTCAACGCCACCTTTGAGGGAGCATGTCCAATTTTTTCCTTTTTCATTATACTATCCGTATTAAGACTTCTTTGTCATAACATGGGGGAGCACCGATGAAGTTTTTATCGAAATATAAAAGGCAGGGACGAATCCATGTCCGCCCGCTGAAATTCTGGAATTGGGCGGGCATTTGTGCTACAATGGGAAAAATGCAGATGGTTCCGTCCGAAAGGCGGAATTCAAAGGAAGGGTGCGCCTTATGAAATACCGGTTTTCCGACCGCGTTTTGTCCTTAAAGCCCTCGGCTATCCGTGAAATCTTTAAATATGCGTCCGACCCGACGGTCATTTCGCTTTCGGCGGGAAACCCCGCCCCGGAAGCTTTTCCCGTTCATGAAATCGCCGAGATTTCGGAAAAGATCTTCTCCTCCCGTCCGATCGAGGCCCTCCAGTACAATATTACGGAAATACCTTAAGGATTATCTTAAAAAGCGGCACGGCATCGGCCGCGGGTTTGACAGTATCCTGATTACCAGCGGGGCGCAGCAGGTCATGGATCTCGCCGCCAAATCCCTAATAAACGAGGGAGACACCGTTCTCTGCGAAGAACCGAGCTTTATCGGATCGCTCAACACGTTTCGGTCCTATCGGGCGCACCTCTGCGGCGTACCGATGCAGAAAGACGGAATGGATATGGACGCCCTCGAAAAGGCGCTTAAAACGGAAAAAAACGTGAAGTTCATTTACACCATTCCGAATTTTCAAAACCCGACCGGCATCACGATGAGCCTTGAAAAGCGGCGCAGGATGTATGAGCTCGCAAAGCGGTACGGCGTGATGATCCTCGAGGACAACCCGTATGGGGATCTCCGCTTTGCCGGAAAGCCGGTAGACTCGGTAAAATCCCTGGATGAGGACGGCATTGTGCTTTACGCGGGCACCTTCTCCAAAGTGATCGCCCCCGGCCTGCGCGTCGGCTACGCGGTCGGGCCGTCGGAACTGCTCCAGAAAATGATCGTCTGCAAGCAGGGGGAAGACGTGCACACCAACATCTGGGCGCAGATGGTCTGCTATGAGATGATGGCGCATACCGATTTTGACGCCCACTTAAGCCGCCTGCGCACCGTTTACCGCAATAAGGCCGGAACGGCGTCCGACGCGCTTGACCGGTACCTGAAACCCCTTGTCACCTATCTCCCGATTGAAGGGGGGCTCTTTTTCTGGTGTACCCTTCCGAAAGGGACCGATATGCCCGGCTTCTGCCGGAAAGCAGCGGAGCGGAAGGTCTGCGTCGTTCCCGGAAACGCGTTTCTGACGGATGAAACCCTCCCCTGCAGCTCTTTTCGAATCAACTATACGACACCGGGGAATGAGGAGCTGGTAAAGGGAATTCAAATTCTCGGTTCTCTCGCCCGCGACGTGATTTCCCGATAAGCAGGAATGGAGGAAAATATGACGGAACCCGTAAAAAACGAAGCGCCCCGGAAAGTGATTTTCAGCGCCATTCAGCCGAGCGGGACGATTACGCTTGGAAATTACCTCGGCGCTCTGAAAAACTGGATCTCCCTTCAGGATCAATACGACTGCATTTACGCGCTGGCCGATCTGCACACGATTACCGTCCGGCAGGATCCCGCCAGATTCCGCCGCAACACCCTCGAGGCCTACGCCCTTCTTCTGGCCTGCGGAATCGACCCGAAAAAAAGCCCGTTCTTTATCCAGAGCCATGTGCCCACGCACGCTCAGCTCGCGTGGGTGCTGGACTGTTACACCCAGTTCGGCGAACTGCAGCGCATGACGCAGTTTAAGGACAAATCCGCGAGACACCCCGACAATATCAACGCGGGCCTTTTCACTTACCCTTCGCTGATGGCGGCGGATATTCTTCTCTATCAGACGGATCTCGTCCCGGTCGGCGAGGATCAGAAGCAGCATCTCGAACTGACCCGGAATATCGCCGCCCGTTTTAACGGTATCTACGGACCGGTCTTCAAAATCCCGGAAGCGTATATTCCGGAGCACGGCGCAAGAATCATGTCGCTCCAGGATCCCCAAAAGAAAATGAGCAAATCCGACGAAAATATCAATGCCTTCATTGCCGTGCTGGACAGGCCGGACGATATCATGCGGAAATTCCGCCGGGCCGTCACCGACAGCGGATCCACCGTCCGCTTCGCGGAGGGAAAGGGCGGCATCAATAACCTGATGGGGATCTACTCCTGCATAACCGGCGAGACGATGGAACAGATCGAGTCCGACTTTGCCGGAAAAGGCTATGGGGACTTTAAGACCGCCGTCGGGGAAGCTGTCGTCGAGCACCTGCGCCCGATTCAGAAACGATACGCCGAATATATCAAGGACCGCGGCTATCTGGAAAAGTGCTGGACTTACGGGGCCGAGAAAGCTTACGCCATCTCCATCCGCACCTTAAGAAAGGTCATGAAAAAAATCGGCTTTCTCCCTCCGACAGGACATTAACCGTTCCCGCCGCCCTGGGCGTCCGGAACCGACGCGCCGCGGAATTTTCCCATTTTTTCAGAAGTTTACAATACCGCGGGTATTTTTCAGCATAAATATTCCGTATTCTTCTTTTTTCCTTCTTTTCCGGCAGAATATTCTTCCTGCCGCGGGGAGGAGGAGCTTCTTTCTTGACTTTTCCGGGAAAGGAGCGTATTCTGTTTTTTAGGAACCGTTGTTCCACTGTAACAAGGGAGGGGATCTTTCTTGAACCCCTGCATTCCGGACATCGACAAATGTGACT
>DAITAP010000047.1:0-12608 GCA_036824225.1 Caproicibacter sp.
TAATCGGGTTTCTGGATGTGGGTCGTCATTCCCATCGGCGGATACGCGACGCCGTCAATCACAATGGCCGGTTCCCCATTGTATTTTTCAATACGGGCGACGCTCATCAAAGATCCCTCCCGGATGGCACGCGGTCTTTTGGAAACGTGCCAAGATTTCATCGGCTTCAGTATAACCGCACGCCGGTTCTGGTTCTTCCTCTATTCTATTTTTAACCTTGCACATTTTGTAAAAACAGACCGTCAATCTTCAGAGAGATTCTTCGACAGCGACCAGCTCATAATTTTCCACGTCGACTGAAAAATGAATCCGGCCGTCTTCCCTGAAAAACGGGATTTCCTTCGGACGGACCAGGGAATGCACCCGCCGGACCGGTTTCGCCGTTTTCAGGGTGATTTGAATTCCCCGGCAGGGAATCAGTTCCCCAATCGGCCGGCGCATCGCTCCCGTGTGGTTGACAAAATGAATCAGACAGCGGTTTTGTCCGGGCTGTAGACGAAGTTCCACTTCGACCGAGGGATATGCGTGGTCTACCTTCAGATCCCAGGGTGTCAGGAGATTTACCAGGGTGCGCACGGCTTTCTCCATTTCCGGGATCCCATAATCCAGATAGGTCTGCCCTATCCCGCCCGCAATATAGACCGCTGTCCCGAGGCCTGCTTTCCGCACGGTGACAGAGGGGTATGAATTCTCGTTGAACGCGCCGTAGCGGCTTGCCATCGGTTCGTACGAGGAAGCTAGGACACGGATATCTTCCGCATAGGAGCAGCGCAGGGTGCCTGTCGTGAAACCCGCGGATATCTCGGGACCGCCCCGCATGAGGGGCGATCCGCCCTCAAACCTCATATATCCGCAGCCGGGCCGATAGAAGACGGTTTGTTCCACGCGGCGGATTCCAAGCAGATCCCTAAGCGGCGAAACTGCCCGCGGATGCCCCTGCGCGTCGTACCCACCGCTTTCCAGTGTGGCGACAAGATGTCCTCCCGACCGGACAAACGAGCAGATAGAATGAATTTCCGAGTCGTCCAGACAGGAGGCGTTGGGGAGAATCAGCGTTTGAAGCTTTTTCAGATCCCCGTCCCGTATGCAGCCTTCGTCCAGAATGGAAAACTGGAGATGGGATCGGAAAAGAATTTCTGCGATCCCATGAAATTCTTTTTGAAAAGAGCCGGCGGCATGCGGTCCGGAAGAATTTTTTACCGCTTTTGTGAAGTCGGTCTCGGCGGCTTCTCCTGGGAAAATATCGGCGGAGCGGTGAGACCATAGAATTCCGACATGGGATTTCTGTCTGGTTCCCGTGAAAAAATCCTCGTTTTTTGCAAGAAATCGGTTAAAGCGGAAAGCCGACTGTCCGGCCGGAGTGCGGAAGCCGTCGATCAGCCCGTGAATGCCATACCACACGTTTCCTCCGTTTGCTGTGGTGGATCCGTAAAGGAGGGTCGTTTCCGGAACCGTGTGCATCTCCCGCGCCCACGGCTGATCGTTTCCGGCGTTAAATATCACATAGGGCTTTCCCCGCGATTTTGACTCGAGATATTTCGCGGTTTCCGAACCGTGCCAGATGGAAACCTCGTTTGGATTTCCGTAAAACAGGAACCCCCCTTCCGAACCGATCAGATCCACATAGGGGAATACCGCGTCCACGGTACACCCGGTAATGTTTTCCACAAGCCCCAGACAATTTGCATACAGGGCGACGTCCTTTCCGCTTGCGCGGATCACATCCCGCACGTCTTTGACAAAACGGGCGATATGCTCCGATTTAAACCGGCTTAGCTCCCAGCGAAGCGCGGTACGGATCGAATGTCCGAATTCATTTTGAAAAAGTTCCCTGCAGCGGGCGCAGCGGCATCCTTCCCTGAGAAAAATCGGTCCGTCCAGGAAGATGCCCTGGATATTCTGCTCCAGAGAATCCCGGATGCTTTGGAAAAAAGCGTCCCGCCAGGGACTGTTGACGCAGGCGTATCCGGTTGCCTTTCCATCGGATCCGATCTGTGCCCAGTCCGGATGTTCCTGGACATGCCCGGGCGGGACCATATGCGCGTTCGCATACAGGATGATCCGGATGCCGCGGCGGGCACATTCGGCCGAGTACTTCCGGATCAGATCGGCATGCTCCGCCTTGCTGTACAGGCCGTATCCCTCGTGCCCGATCGCATGGAGCAGCTGTTCCGTATTAAAGCCGCCTTTTTCCAGAACTGCGGGCACTTTCATCGTATCTTCCGGCCTCTGGCCATATTGTACGGCGGCAATGCGCAGAGGCCTGCCCAGAAATTCACGCTTTGTCTGACTCATCTTCGCGTCGCTCCTTAAAAATTTTAAGTTTTTCAGAATCGGTCAATTTTTAGAGATGAAACTTTCTTTCTTTTCCCTTACCTGCCTGATACAATAAGGCGGATAAGGGAGGGAAACAGAGATGAGAAAATTTCAGTTTACCGCGGAATGGGGAACCTGGACGGGTTATTTTTCAAAAAAGAATCTGGCTTGTTATGATTTCAGCGGACATCTGGAAGTAGAGGGGGGATCGGTTCTTAAAGTCGAACGGATCCGCTTTCCGGAAGATGCCTGGGGACCTTTCATCTTTTCCAAACAGTATTCCGATTATGGCAGGACGGAATGGAAATCCCATCTCCAAAACTGGTTTGACGGTATCCGGGTCACCGCCTGGGCGGAAGACAGCACTGTTTTCCGGATCATCACGAAGGAGGGAAGCGTCGAATTTTCCCTGTCGGAACTGGTTCGGAAAGGACAGATCGTGCAGCATGTGGGAGAAAAATATTCCATGGCGATCCTCCATATTGAGCCGGCCCTCCCCAGGTGGGCCGAGGCTCCTCTTAAGCGGGGAGAAACCCGCGTGTACGGATCCTGCTTTTCCGGCCGGCAGGCGGACATGTTCGGGGTCCGCGGGGTCATTCTGCCACCCGGGGAAACGGCGTCCGGAAAATTCACCCTGAATTTTCCGATCCGGTCCTCCGACCGGGATTTCATAAGCGTCCGCTGCTTTCTGCGCTTTCTGATCTCCGAAAGTCCCGACGCCGAGAAAAGGGCGCGCGGGCTTCCCAACTTCCTGCTTCGGATTAACGGGAAAGACGTATATCAGAACAGAAAGTTCACTACCTATCATGACACAAATTCCCAGTTCCTGGAAGAAGTGCCGCTTTCCTTGAGCGGGGACGATTTTACCAGGGGAGAAAACTGCGTGGAACTTGTCAATCAGGATCAGAAATTTTCTGTTCTCCTGGAGATGATCCGATTCGTTCCCGAAGTCCGGCGTCACATGCAGATCGTTTCGTGCCCCAGGTGGATCCTTGCCGGAGTGCCGTTTCGGATTTCCGTGCGCTGTGCGAGGGGGACTGCCAGAATTCATACGGAGTTTGATCCGTCGCTTTTCGAAGCGGCGATGCCGGGAACCCAGATCAGCGTACGGCATCAGACATACCGGGGAAAACTGTACCCGATTCCGGACAACGAGGAATTTATCTGGGAAGGGGTGCATGAATTTTTCTTCCGGGCCAGGCGTTCCTTTCGGAACGGGACAATCCGCTTTACCGACGTTTGGAGCGGCATTTCATCCGAGGCTGTCGTGCCGGAGTGCTGGGAGGTTCCGCAGGAACCGGACATCATGAAAACAGCGGTGGAGATTAAGACAGGGACGCCCTGGGAATATGAGGAATATATTCAGCAGGTCCTTGACGGCCAGCTGGGGAACATGATCGTTTTCCGCGATTACCATAACCGCTTCACCCATTGGCAGAAGCTGTGGGAAGCCGCTGCTGACTGCCGGAAATACGGGCTTTATACGGATGCCATCAGCATGAAGGATCAGAATATTGTAGCCGCTGCTTCCGCGGAGCGCTGCGTCTGCACGGGCGGACACGAGTGCACGGGAATCTTCTACGGATCCCATCCGCCGCAGAATTTGAGCCGCTCTTTGCGGGATGCGCAGGAGACCTCCGTGAATCTCCTGCGCTCGGTGGCGGACGGGTACCGTATCCCCGGTGTCCCGGTCGCCACCGGGGACGCCAGCGGAGGCAGCCGAAACGCGTATCTCGCCGGATTTGACGTTTTGAGGCATGAGACCTTTGTCGGGCACAGCCTCCTGATCCTGCCCAACGCGCGGGGATGTGCGCGGGCGTTCCACAAAAAGATCTGGGGGGCGCATCTGGCGACCCAGCATAACGCCCAGCCGGAGCTGGAAGACGGGCTTCGGCGATTCTGGCTGGGATTTTTCATGGCGTGGGTGTTTGGAGCAAATTTTATCTATGAGGAAGACTCTCTGTTTCTCTGCTTTAAATATTACCGGATGACAGGCGATGATTTTCTTCCGCGCCGCAAGCGTGAGATCTGCGCTTCTTTCCATCAGTATACGCAGACTCACCCCCGTCAGGGAAGGCCCCGGGTCGATATCGCCGTTCTGCAGGGAAGATACGCGCCTCCGTTCAGCGGGATCAGCACGACAAATTTTGGCGCTCCGCCGGGGGGAGAAACCTGGAAGGACGAGAACTTTCCCGTATGGGGAATGGCAGGCTGCCAGAAATGGGAGTGGGGATTCCGACAGCCGGAAAAGGGGTTTCATCTGCTGGATCTTCTGGCGCCCGGGATCTGCCTGAGCCCGCTCAATCAGGACAACCGCAGGGTCCGCCGCTTTTTTAGCGGGGATCCGCGCGGTGAATTCGATTTTCTCCCGGTGGAAGCGGATTCCTCCACGTTTTCGGAGTATCAGCTCATGCTGATCCTGAACTGGCATACCATGGAGCCGCAGACGGAACAGCAGGGAAAAGGTTACTGCAATGATTATGAGCATTTTCTGCGGTATGCGGAAAACGGCGGGACGCTGTTTCTTTCCGTACCGCACCTGACGACGCGCGCCGACCGGGAGTTTCTGCGCACCATGAAGGATCTCAAGCTGATTTACGGCGGCGATGTGGCCGATCTGTGCGGGGTCCGCGTAACCGGAAAATCCGATCTTCCGTTTTCTTCCGCACTCGGGGAAGGGGATTTCGCCGGAGAGGATTTCAGCCGGGCGCGGAGATCCATCCGTCTGCCAAACTCCGCCGGGGACGAAGACGGTCCCTGCATGCTGGCCGAGGTGCAGCCCGTCACGGCCGAAACCGTGGTGAGGGATTCGGAAACCGGCAGGCCGCTGGTGGTGCGGAACCGGGTGGGAAAAGGCTTTGTGTATCTTCTGTGCACCTATGCCTATCCGGGACATGAGGCTTTAAAAACGTTTTTGCCAAATTTTCTCGACGCTCTGATCCGGCGTCATGTGTCCCGCACTGTCTCGGTCGAAGACTCCAGCGGCGACGTATACTGGTCGGTCTGGAAACTGGATCCCGGTGCCGGAAAACTGTATCTCCTGAATACCGACTGGACTTCGCCGGGCGGCACCCGCACTGTAACGGTGCGGGCCGGAGGCAACACCTTTCCGTTTCAGGTTCTGGAAGGAAAAATTAAAGAAATATCCTTTTCTGATACAGCGTCGTTTTACACAGAAGGCGGATCCTCAGGCTTAACGGTGAGAGGGCACGGCAACCGGTCGATTTCCTTTTTCCTTGATGGGTTTGGGAAAACCAGTCTGTTTGTCGCGGTCAGCAGAAATGCCCGGCTTACCGTCGGAGATCAAAGCCAAGTGCTTCGCAGATCCAATCAGTTTTACCGCTTTGCGGTTGATTTTGACGGCGCAGGAAAGCACCACATCCCTGTTGTCCTTTCCGATACCGAATGAAAAAAAGAGAAATGCGCGGTTATGGGATATTCAGAACTACCAGTGCCGCGATACCGGTCAGCAGACCGGCTATGCCATATCGGTTGACTTTTTCCTTCAGCGCAAGGACCGAGTACGCGGTTACAGCGACCATCATGCCGCCCAGGACGGCGGGATACAGATAGGCGCTCGAGACGCGGGACGCAAGATAAGTGACGGTCAGATTCCCGCCTCCGTTGCCTGCGGCGAGCGCAAGAAGCGGCAGGGCTGCGGACTGAAGCCCCAAAAAATCAGAGCGGATCTCCTCTGACTTTCCGGAAGAGAAGGTGAGAATAAAATACGCCGCAAAGGAAAACACGAAGGCGCTCGAAAAAGCCACCGTCGTCATGGATGAGACTTCCTCGCCTTCCATGGCCATCTGCTGTGCCTTGACAATTACGGAGAGACTGCCGTTCAGCAGCCACGTCGCCAGGCACAGCAGAAGCCATTTTCTGTTTCCTCCGCCGCTTTTCCGCGATCCGGGCACGCTGATAAGATAAAACGCGGCCAGAAACATCACAATACCGACTCCCGCCGTCCAGCGGAATTCATCGTTCCAGATCAGCACGCCGGCAAGGGACGGTATCACCATGCTTGCGGAATAAAAAAATGAGGTATACGAAAGCGGCCCGGTGTGCATCGCGTAATAGTAGCAGGATATCGTGGCGACAAGAACGGCTCCAAACAAGATGCCGTACCAGAATGTGAGACTGCTTATCCGGATCCCGGAGATGATTCCCCAAATCCAGAAGCAGACGGCGATTACCCCGCTGAAAGTCCCTGTCTGCAGAATATTGACTCTCAGCGAAGAGACTGGAATTTTTTTCATGGCGACGGGTTGAATTCCGAAGAGCAGTATGGCCAGCAAAATCAGAAACATCGTCATCAAGGCATTTCATTTCCTTCCGCAGAGCTTTTCAAAAAATTGTGAACCGGTTTAACCCCTTCGCAGACTGTCCCGGCGGCGTGAAACTCCGCCGGGACAGTCTGCAAAGCAATGGAAAACACTTGCCCGCCGGGCGAAACGGTCTGATGGAATTTTTCCCACGGAAACAGGAATTTTTTCCGTGCCCGGGCGTCCCAGGTCCACCCTGACCGCTTCAAACTTTAAGACGCCGTTTTCCGCCGGTTCATTCCGCCTCCGTGTCCAGCAGGCTGCTGCTTTCCGGATCGAGGTAGAGGACAGCGTGGGCGTGGCGGCGCAGGACGCTTGCCGGGCATGCTTCCTCGATAGGTCCCTCCAGCATCCGGCGGACGGCCTTTGCCTTGGTCGATGCCGGAACGACGCAGAAAAGGTACCTGCCCCTGAAAAGGGCCGGGACGGTCAGGGTGAGGGCTTGGGTGGGAACGTCCTCCAGCTTCTGAAAACATCCGTCGTGTACCTGCTGGTTGCGGCAGACGGGATCCAACCTGACTGGTTTGACAAGACGGGGATCCTGAAAATCGGCGACCGGCGGATCATTGAATGCCACATGTCCGTTTTCCCCCACTCCGAGGCAGACAATGTCTGCCGGATGCCTTGCAAGGAGAGAAGCATAGCGCCGGCATTCCGCTTCGGGGTCCGAGCTTTGGCCGTCAAGATAGTTCACGGATCGAAAATTCAGTTTGTGAAAAAGCCGTTCCTTGAGAAAATTCCCGAATCCCTGAGGAGCCTCGGCAGGCAGCCCAAGGTATTCGTCCATGTGGAAGGCGTTGACCCGGTTCCAGTCGATTCCTTGCTCGGATGTCAGAGAATCAAGCATTTCGTTCTGAGACGGAGCGGCGGCGAAGATCATGTTGATTTCTTCTTTTCGCCCAAGAATTTCCCTTATTTTATCCGCAATGTCGTCTGCGGCGGCGGCACCCATTTCGGCACGGTTCTGATAAATTTTTACGGTTAAAAGATCCTTTTTCAGCTCTTTAGACATTCTGTTTTCTCTCCCTCTTCTATCGGATTCCGTCATGGCGGTTTTGCTGTCAAGCTACAGTGTAAGAACCTGAACGGCGTTTTTCTTCCTCTATTGTCTTGCGCTTTTGACGTTTTTCACAATACGCATGCCAAATCATAAAATAAGGCAAGCATTTTCAGATCCGGATCGATATAATAAAGAAAAATCATGGATGGAACATCCAAGAGGGAGGATTTGCCCATGCAATCCACTTATCATTTTTTTGATTGCCGAGCGTCTTTTGGAAGAAGAAGCTACCGTGCTCCGGGAACTTTTTATAAAAAGGAAGATCTGCTTCAGAAGATGGCGGAGTATTCCATAGAAGGCGCGCTGGTCTACCATTCCATGGCAAAAGAATACGACCCTCAGGTCGGAAATCAAATGCTGTGCGACGAGCTCGAGAACGAGCCGAAGCTGCAGCCCGTCTGGGTGGTGCTCCCCCATTACACCGGAGAATTTGATCCGCCGGAAAAGTTGCTGGAAAAAATGAAAAAACATGGGGTCCGGGCAGTCACGATGTTCCCTTCGCCTTCCTGTCAGAATTACAGCTTCGCGGAATTTACCTGCGGTCCGTTATTCCGGATGTGCGAGGATCATAAGATTCCGCTGTTTATCGATATGGACCAGATGGGCGGAATTCAGGCAGTGGACAGGCTGTGTTCGTCCCATCCGGGACTTCCGCTTGTCGTGACGAAGGTCAATTATCGGATTGACCGGGATCTGTATCCGCTGATGGAAAAATACCGGAATTTTTACATTGAGACCTCGGGATATAAGGTGATGAACGGGATTGCCCAGCTTTGCCGGCATTTCGGCGCGCAACGCCTGCTGTTTGGCACCGGCATGCCGGAGACCTCGGGCGGGGCGGCGATCGGCCTGATCTCTTATGCCGATATTTCTGAAAAGGAAAAGCAAATGATCGCTTCAGAAAATCTGAAAAAATTGCTGGGAGGCGTCCAGATATGACGGACATGGCCGAAAAGGCGGTAAATGGATTTCCGATTGACAACTGCACGATTATCGATTCCCATGACCATCTGGGAAGATGGTTCGCGTTCCATGTCCCGGGCGGCGGAACCATCGAACAGATGATCGCGCGCATGGATCGGACGGGGATTCAGAAAGTGTGTGTGACCGCCCATTCCTCCATCGGCCCCGATTATGTCTATGGAAACAATCTGGTGATGGAGGCGATCCGGCGCCACCCGGATCGGGTGATAGGCTACGTGACCATCAACCCAAATTATCCGGAGGATATCCGGCATGAGATGGACCGCTGCTTTGCCGTGAAAGGTTTCCGGGGAATCAAGCTGCATCCATACTGCCATTCTCAGGAAGTGGACTATAAAAATTACGCTCCTGTCTACGAGGAAGCTGACCGGAGAGGGTGCCCGGTGCTTATCCATGTATGGGGGGAAGCCAATGTCCGCGAAGTCGACGGCCTCGCGTCAAAATATCCAAACGCCAATTTCATCATGGCGCATACGGGCGGCGATATAAAATCCATGGAACTTGCTTTGGATGTAATCAACCGCCACGATAACGTGTATGGCGATCTCGCCCTCTCTACCCCGGCGGAGGGGAATGTCGAGTGGTTTGTGCAGGAAGTCGGCTCTAGAAAGATTCTGTTCGGAACCGATATGCCCTTTTACGACCCGAGCCATGTGGTTGCGCGCGTGGCAATGGCGGATATCTCCGACGAAGACAAGAGAAATATTTTCGGTCGGAACATCTCGGCCCTGATGAAACTTTAAAAAGATCGATGCCGTCGGACAGGAAAAAACGTCAATAGAAAAAGAAAATATGGGAAGACGGCCGCGGCGGCATTCGATAAAATCAGGATAGTTCCAGAAATTATGGATTGTCAGGGAAGGATAAGAGGTTTATGGATCAGAGACTTGCGATTGACGGAGGGAAACCGGTCCGGGAAAAACCGCTTCCGCCGTTTTACCCGGGCGCCAGTGTATATAATGAAGAGGAATCCAATGCGACGGCGGAAGTCATTGCGGCCAAATCGCCGTTTCGTTTTTACGGGCCGAACTGTTTGAGAAAGACGAAAAAGTTTGAGACTTTGTTTTCTGAAAAGTTCGGCGTAAAGCATGTTCTGGCCGTCACTTCCGGCACCGCGGCGCTGATGTGCGCGCTCAAGGCGGCCGGTATCGGCGCCGGAGACAAGGTCATCGTTCCCGCCTGCACGTTTATTGCGGCGGCTGGCGCGGTCGTCTGCGCAGGAGGCGTTCCGGTCTTTGCGGATATTGACGAAAGCCTCAACATCGATCCGGACGACATCGAGCGGCATATTGACCGCGATACGAAGGCGCTTATCTGTGTCCCGATTCTGGGCAATCCGTGCCGGATGGACCAGATCATGAAAATCGCGGATCGGCATCATTTGACCGTGATCGAGGATGTTGCCCAGTCCTGCGGTTCCTCTTACAAGGGTCGGTTTTCCGGTACCTTCGGACAGATCAACACATTCAGCCTGCAGATGAACAAGATCATCACGACGGGAGAAGGCGGTGCGGTTGCCACGAACGATCCCAGACTGTATGAACGGGCGGTACGGTATCACGACCAGGGAATGTTCCGGGAACGGGAAGGATTCCTGAATGTCGACGAAAATGCGGACATCTTTGTCGGACAGAACTACCGGATGAGCGAAATTTCCGGTGCGGTTGCCCTGGTTCAGCTCGGAAAGCTGAACCAAATCATCGCCGGCATGAGAAAGAACAAGAAGATCATCAAGGACGGTATCCGGGGGGTGCGGGGGATCAGGTTCCGCACAATCAACGACGAAAAAGGCGACGCGGGCAACGCGCTCATCCTTTTGCTGGATTCGTCCGAAAAATCAGTCGCATTCTGCCGGGCGATGGGTGCTGAAAACATTCCCATGAACCGCCTGTATGCCGGCCGGCCCGTGTATATGGAGCCTCAGATCTTTCATCAGCGCACGGCGGACCGCAGCGGCTTTCCGTTCAACCAGTTCGACAGCCCTGTGGTTTACACGGAAGACATGTGTCCGAACGCTGTGCGGATCCTGCCAAGGAATTCGGTGCTGAACATCGGGCCGACCTGGACGGAGAAAGACGACGAGGATGTGATTGCCGCTGTTCGGAAAGTGGCAGCCAAAATCCTTTAAACGGACAAAGACACAAGCAGACGGACATCCTTTTCAAAAGAATGGCCGCCTGCGCTCGTATAAAACTCTCAACGTCAGGAACGGTTTGCTTTCCGGAATTCTGTCGGTGTTATGCCTACGGCGTTCTTAAACGTACGATTAAAATGGTTTACATTTTTAAAACCGGAATCGAAGCAGATGTCCACCACAAGCTTATCCGTGCTTTTCAGCAGATCCATCGCGTTTTCGATGCGCCTTGAATTAAGATATTCTACAAATGTCTTATTGGTGATCAGCTTGAAAAGATAACTGAAATAGGATTGGGAAAGCATTGCCACCCGGGAAATCAATTCAATGGAAATCGATTCCGTATAATGATGGTCGATAAATTGAATTGCCTTCATGATAGCGTCGCGATGACGGTCATACATTGCCATAATCTCGGACTGCTGAGAAACACTTTCCCGAAAATACCGGCCGACCAAGACAAGCAGTTTGAGAATATCCGCTTTGATTGCGAGAAGGTAACTGTCTTTTTTCTGATTGTATTCAGAATAAATTTCTTCCAGCAGGGATTCTACCTTCAGCTGCTTGTCACCTGTCAGGTTCAGACGCGGTCTCACATTGCGCTCCGAGACGAGAAAGGGTTCTATGTAATAGAAATCGAAAAAGGTTGAATTCGCGTCCACGTCCCGCGTCTGTCTGCTGTAGTTTCCCAGAATAAATTCTGTGGAAAATTCGAGTTCAATCAGTTCAAAATCAGCTCCCGGGACATCTACCAGCTGATGCGGGATAAAAGGAGGAATGATGAAAATGTCTCCCTTGACAAGCTCGTACTGCGAATGGTTAATGCGGTGGAGCAGCTTCCCGCGCATTACATAATTCATCTGAATCATCTCGTGCCGGTGGAGCGGGGAAAGTTCATTCGGATGTACCTTTCGAATAAAAACAGGCAGGTTGTTATGATTGCCTTCCAGCGTATAGACGACAATATTTTTATACTCAGCCCGATCCAGATCGGATATTTTCATCTCTGACTTCCCTCCTTGAAACCTGACATTGAACGGCTTGACTGTTCTGCTTGAACATCATTATACTTAGGACAGGCGCAGTTTTCAAGTTCAATCCGAACGGAATCTAGGATTCCGAGAGGCGCGGGGAAGAAGCTTTGAGAAAATTTAATCCGCCAGCAGAACAGGAAAAATCCGTTCCATAAAATCCAGAATGGGGGAATTCCAAATGGCAGAAGTAAATCACCTGAGAGAAAATCGTTTCCCTGCGGCGCCGGTCCGGCGTCTTTCCTATGAAGACTGCACCGCGGAACTGACCCGCGATCTTCTGTCCGTTAGGAATTCCAAAATCGAGCGTACCTGGAGGATTGGTGCAGGAGGTCCGATCCCTCTTGCCGTCAGGGATGGAAAATCTGGAGAGATCCTGACCCTGCCCGAAAAGGAGGACTTAGATCCTGCTGCGGCCGTTTCAGACGGAAAGCCGTCGCTTTCGCTGGAAGGCGCGGGAGACGATGACTGCGGATTTGCCCCAAAGCATCTGCTGGCCCGGTTAACGATCTCCCGGCAGAAATTTGATCTTCGGTATGATTTTTCCATATATCCGGGAAAGCCCATAATCCGAATGCGCATCTCGATCCGGGGAGTGCCGGACATACCGCTGAAAAGCTGTGCGCTGCTTGATGAGCTGACTCTGAGGGAAAAGCACTGCAGATGGGAGAATATTTCCCTGCGGGCGGTTACCGATTTTCATAATAACCTGGTCCGGACCGAAACGGGGCTGTTCTACCGGAACGAGACCGACCGGCTCT
>DAITAP010000048.1:0-12369 GCA_036824225.1 Caproicibacter sp.
ACCCACGGATTTTCGGCTTCTGCTATACCCAGCTGACCGACGTCGAGCAGGAACGCAACGGAATTTATTTTTACGACAGAACCCCGAAAATGGACATCCGTCTCTTCCGCGAGATCAACTCGAGAAAAGCGGCAATCGAAGACTGACGGAAAATTCCCTTCCGCTTTCCGAAAAGGTCCGGCCGGGATTTTTAAATCCGGCCGGACCTTTCTTAATCTACCTCGAAAAGCCGTCCGCCTTCCCGGATTTTTTCTTTCCGGAGAGAGAGAAAACGTCCGGAACGCCCGGCGGACCGCGGCGCCGGCCGAAGTCCTCCCTTTCCTTAAATCAGGTAAACGGGGTTAGAAATCGAAGCGAGCGCCGTGACGCCGGGGAAAAGGGTGCGCCAGACCTCCGCCCGGAAATATTTTCTTCCCTCCGCGCGGAAATCCATGGTTTCCGCGCTCTGGTTCCGGATGGTCAGTTCCTTTTCCACTCCCCGATTGGAAATCAGTCTGACGGTATCCCCGGGCCTGATCCTTCCGATTTTCAGAACGCCTGACCGGACGTCCGGCGATGGGGCTGTCCCGCCCATCGAAGCGCCGCCTGCTTTCAGATCGATCGTCGGCCCTTCCGGGATATAGCTGATAAAAAGACTTCCGCCGCGGATCGCCTTCATGATATCGGAAGCCCCTCTCGAATCGCTGTAGACAAAATCCGTCGGGGTGCCTATCATCCGGAAAAGCTCGGAGCGGTGGGCGTCGCTTCCCCCCACGGCGGGAAGTTTTCTTCCCTTTTTCAGCTGCTCATCCCACCACCGGATAGCGTCATATTCCGATTCCTTCATCGGACCGTTCCAGATTTCCACCCCGTCGAAAGGGACGTCAAAGCCCCATTTCCACGGACAGAAGCGGCAGAACGGATGATTGAGAATCACCATGGCGCCCCTCTTCTCCGCCTCCCGGAAAATGGAGGAAACGGTTTTTTTGTCGTTTGCGAAAATCCGTTCCACGGGGCGTTTTACGCCGAGAAAATTGGCGTGTCCCCTGTAATGGGTCCACTCCATGCCGGGCAGCACGACCAGGGCATCGGAAGAATGGATCTGGTCGTTCTGGGAAAAGGTGTTGTGATCGGTCAGAAAAATAAAATCCATCCCGTGGAGCCGCGCTGCCTTTTCCACGTCTTCCACGCTGTATTTCCCGTCGGAGTTCCAGGTATGGAGGTGCAGATCTCCCTTTAGCAGAACCCGATGCCGGAAGGCAGCCCGGATCCGGACCTTGACGCTACATCCCTCCCTCGCAATCCGATAGGCGCCAAGAACAAGCGCCCAGGTCCCTTTGCCGATTTTTCCACAGAGATAGCCGGGCGTCGCCTCGTTTTCGGTGAAATAGATTTCCTTTCTCTCCGACCCGGAAGCGCCCCGGAACCCGCCCGTTTCATCCCGGACCGCCAGATCCACGATATTGATTTCGGGGTCATACTCGCTTCCGCCTTCCTGACGAAAATCCCTTCTTCGATAATCATAGGAAATTTCCAACCTCTCCACGTCGTCGGGCACTTCGAAGGGGACTTCAAAATAGGTCCCCTCCCGCGATTTCTCAATCCATACCGGAATTTCCGTTTCCCGGACATTCTGCAAAAAAGACACCCCCATGATTTCCAAGCGAAAAAGCATCAGCCCTTCGAAACCTGCGGCCCGCCGGGCTGTTTTCCGGAACCGCGGCTCCTTTTCCTGGACCGGAACGGCGCCTGCCCCCACGAAACCAGGCGGATATCCTCTTTTTCGGCCAGCTTCCGAAGATCGCCGCTCAATAAAAATCGATATTCCATCTCGCGCTTGGCCCATTCCGGCGTGAGAGCTTCCATCCTGGAGTCCGGACACGCGGGATGCAGAAACATTTCCGTGATCCCTTCCTCCGTCGACGCGGCCCACTTAAGATAATAAGCGCGCAGAGCCTCATAGCCTGGAATCTTTCTCACAGGCCACGGGTTGGTAATCAGGCCGTCGAGAAGATCCACGCCCATCCCTTTCGCTGTATGAATGACCATGTAATAAAGGGCCTGGACGCGGCGCGGCCATTTTTCTCCGAACTCCCTTTTCAGGAATTCCGGCCGGCCCGGCAGGCGAAACGGCAGGCGGTACTTTCGGCAGAGACGGAAAGCGTTCAGGAAAAAAAGCCGGCCGTTGATGCCGTAAAGAGTCCCGCAGTGGTTGTCCGCGTGATCCGGCGGACAGCCGCCCCGGATCATTTTTTGAACCTGGGCATCCAGTTCGGCCGTTACCTCCCTGGATTTTGCCCGTTTTGCGAGCAGGCCCAGATCGTGGGGAAGGCCGTCTCCGCAGTCCAGCGAAGGCACTTTCCCGGAAGGCGCGACCGAATGCCAGGGTTCCCGCTCAAAATCGGAATTCAACGCCCAGTGCACCCCGGCCGGCAGCTTATGTTCCGCAGCTTCCCGGATTGCCTCATTAGAATGCGGCGCGGGGCCCAGGATGGTCGTGGAAGTGATTTCCTTTTCCCGGAAAAGCCTCAGGATCGCCCTGTCCGTACTCTCACACATTCCAAAATCATCAGCATTTACAATAAGGTACCTCTCACCCATGGTTTCCGGCCTCCGTTTCCGTCTTCCGGACGGGCCCCTTTCCGGCCGCGCCGTCCTCGAAGTGAAGAAAAAAGGAGAAAAGACAGCTGCACGCCATCGCGGCAACCGGGAAAAGGATCATGAGAAAACGGGACGCCCCGTCCGGGTCCGGTCCCGGCTTTACCCCGCTTTCAAAACCGTAAAGGCGGTTAACCAGCAGAAACGCGAGGCTGGTAAAGAACCCGTTGAGGCGGTTCATGAACCCCATCGTGCTGGAATAAATTCCTTCCCTGCGCACATGGTATTTTTTCGTGTCTTCGTCCATGATTCGAGCGCCGATCAGATCCATCGTGGAAATCGCCCCGGCAAACCCGAAACCGACGATACAGCAGATCCCAACCGCCGACGGGAGATCCTTCGCGGAATAAAGCGGAAGAAATCCCGCGGCCAGGATAATGAGAGCGGTTCTCCAGGCCGGCATCAGCGTCATTTTCCGGATAAGCAGCACCCACACCGCGACGCCCGCCACGGCAACCCCCAGAACGGACGCGAGGAGGATCGTCGATTTTCCGCTGTCAAGGTGAAGGGAATATTTTACGAAAAACGGCACCGCCTGCATCACAAGAGACATGGTGGCGCTGTAAAACGCATTGGCAAACCCGAAAATCCAGAATTTCGGGTTTGTGAGAATCGCTTTGAGAGCCGGCAAAAGCTTTGGCTTCTCCATTTCCTGGGCCTGGGGAAGTTCCCGGCACCCAAACGCACAGTACAGAATCACCGCGACCGCCAGCGCCCCATAAACGACCGCCGTCCAGTGATATCCAATCCGCTTTGTCACAATGGGAGTCAGCGCGATGCTGATCACCATCGCCACAAGCTGAAATGCCTGGCGCATGGAATTGGTCTTCGCCCGCTCGAGATCATCCCGGAAGAGTTCCGGAAACAGGGCACCGTAATTTGCGTTGATGAGGGAATCCAAAGTTCCCGTCAGAATATACATCAGCAGCATATAGACAAACAGGGTGTTCTGCCCGGCAAGCGCGGGTGGATTGAAAAACAGGATAAACGCAAGCGCCAGGCACGGAACGCCAATCACAAGCCACGGACGCCTTCTCCCGAACGGCGTGCGCGTCCGGTCGGAAAGGAAACCGTAAACCGGGTTGTCTATCGCGTCGACAAACGTATAGATAAAGAGGATCAGAGAATAGTTCTTCGTCGAGAGGCCGAGACTGTCCACATAAAAAATAGCCGCATAGGTCTTGAACATGTTGACCGGAATGGAGGTCCCGAACATCCCGAAAGCATAGCGGAACGGACTTGTCTTTTTTACACTCTCCATCATCATCTTCCTCAATTCCTCCGGATTTCCCGTGTTCCGAGAGAATTTCTGTTCGCTTTTCTTTTCAGTATACTCTAAAGCCCGGGGGAAGTCTATCCGAATCAACCGCGGAACTACCTAATATTTCTGTAAAGAAATTGTAATGGATTGGTAACGGTTTTCCATATTTTTAGGAGAGAGCGCTTTCTCGAAGATTCCCTGAAAGAAAAAGAGGAAACCGGTTCCGAGCGAATCGTTTGATCGGCGCGGTAAAACGCTGATTCCCTTTTAGGGCAGAAAAAAAGCCCCTCTCCTTTTTCGGGCAGGGCTTTTCGCTGCCGTCCTGTGTTTTGGCGGCTGACACCGGGCGGATTCGCCGCGCCCTTCTCTAGCCTAGCGCTACGTCCAAAACCATCATCAGCGCAAATCCGACGGCGAAACCGATCGTCCCCAGGTTGGAATGTTCCCCCTCGGAAGCTTCCGGGATCATCTCCTCCACGACCACATAGATCATCGCTCCCGCAGCAAACGCCAGCAGATAAGGCAGAATAGGCACCATGATCCGGGAAAGAAGAATTGTCAGTACCGCGCCGATTGGCTCGACGACCCCGGACAGCGTCCCATTCAGAAAAGCTTTGCTTTTTTTCTCCCCCGCGCCGTAAAGCGGCATGGAAATAATCGCTCCCTCCGGGAAATTCTGAATGGCGATGCCGATGGAAAGCGAAAACGCCGCGGCGGCCGAAATGGTCCCGCTGTCAGCCAGCATCCCGGCAAAAACAGCTCCCACCGCCATCCCTTCCGGGACATTATGAATGGTAACCGCCAGAACCAGCATCGTGGTCCTCTTCCATTCTGCGCGGATTCCTTCCGGCTTGTCCGCGTGCAGATGCAGATGAGGGATCAGGGAGTCGAGCAGAAGAAGAAACAGAATGCCGACGCAGAATCCGACCAGAGCGGGGAGGAAAGAAAGTTTTCCCAACCCGGAAGACATGTCCATTGCCGGTATCAGAAGCGACCAGACCGAGGCCGCCACCATGACGCCCGCCGCAAACCCGACAAGCGCTTTCTGCAGATTTTCATTGATCGCCCCGCGCAGAAAGAAAATGCAGGCCGCGCCGAGTGTGGTTCCCAGAAAAGGAATCAAAATTCCAATTACGGTATTTTCCATTTTTTTTACCCCTTCTCCGAGCATTTTTTAAATTCCTTTTCATTATACCATAAATTCCCGGCTACCAAGGCCGATCATCCTGCTAATGCCCTTTTCTTAAAATCGGAAGGGCCTTCTTCTCTCTCTTTCTCTCTGCTCCCAAGCGATTTCCGGCTTGTCTGTTCCGGCGGGAAATGGTAGAATAAAAAGAAAATGCTGTCGATTTTGCGAAGGGATGAACCGGAAAATGACGGGAGTTGTCGATGTGGGAGGCGGTCTGAGGGGAATTTACGGCGCCGGTGTACTGGATTACTGCCTGGAGCATGGGATCCAGTTTGATTACTGCATCGGTGTATCGGCGGGCAGCGCCAATCTCGCGTCCTATCTTGGAAAGCAAAAGGGAAGGAACTATCGGTTTTATACCAAATACGCTTCCCGCAGGCAGTATATGGGGATCCGCAACCTGTTTTCCACAGGCTCCTACCTGGGCCTTGATTACATTTACGGCCAGCTTTCCCAGTCTGGCGGCGAGGATCCCCTCGATTTTAAGGAACTGGAAAATTCAAAAAGCGTGATGAAAGTTGTCGCCCTCAATGCTCTGACCGGCAAAGCCGTTTATTTTGACAAAAGCGACATGAGGCAGGATCAGTACGATATTCTGAAGGCATCTTCCTGTCTTCCCCTGGCCTGCCGCCCTTATTGGATCGACGGAATTCCCTACTACGACGGCGGTCTGGCGGATCCGGTGCCTCTAAAAAAGGCGTTTGAGGACGGATGTGAAAAAGCGGTCGTAATTTTATCCAAACCGCTTAACTTTGTACGGACGCAGAAAAAGGATATCCGTGCCGCCAGGCTGCTCGGCAGAAAATATCCAAAGGCCGCGGAAAGCCTTCTGGATCGTTACCGAAAATATAACGACGGTGTCGCCTTCGCGAGAGAATCCGAAAAGGCGGGACGCGCACTGTTAATCGCGCCGGCAAGTACCTGCGGACTAAAGACCCTCACAAAAAATAAAATTCTTCTGGACAGAATGTACCGCGAAGGATATTCGGACGCGGCGGCCCTAAATGGCTTTCTGAAAAGCGGGAATTTTTCATAGAGAAGACAGAAAAGGGAGCTCTCTTCGCAAAGAGAGAGCTCCCTTTTCCATTGCTTTTTTTTTAAGAAGCGGCAGCCTCTGTGTTCTCCTCCTTCTGTTCTTCGACCAGACGGCGGTGCTCTTCCTGAATGGACTTAAGAAGTTTTGGATTTTCCAGAAGATCAAGCGCCGTGTAGGCGAGGACTTTCGCGCCCAGCAGGATAGCGTCAAGCCCTTTTTTCGATCGGGCGGCATTTTTCATCTCCACCGTATGGCCTCCGATCGGCCGGTCGGAAATGCTGATGGTGGGCTGAATCACCGGAATCACCTGCGATACATTCCCCACGTCGCTGGAACCTTTGGGGATGGCGTCTTTCACCGGCTCCGCGGTCTGCCCAAATAGGGAAAGGTTTTTCGCGTATACGGCGTCAAAGGAGGGCGTCGGGATCATATTTTCCACCCGGTTCTGGTAAGGCTGCATCCGGCCCTTTGTGCCTGTCGCGAGCGCCGCTCCCCGGACGATATTTTCAACTTTTTTGTAGACTTCATCCAGCCTGGGAGCCGTCGCCGCGCGCAGATAGAATTTCGCCTTGGCGTAATCCGGGACCACATTGGGCACGGTCCCCCCGTTCGTGATAATTCCATGGATTTTTACATCGGAAGTCAGGTGCTGGCGCAGAGCGTTGATGGAATTAAAAACCTCGATCAGCGCGTTCAGCGCGTTAATCCCCTTTTCCGGCGCGCCGGCCGCATGGGCCGACCTCCCCCAGAACTCAATATCCACCGGGGCGCATCCCAGGGATTTTCCCGTCAGGACGTGCTTATCCGCGCCCGGATGGACGCACAGCGCCGCATCCACATCACGGAAAAATCCGTCGCGGACAAAGCTTCCCTTCGCGCTTCCGTTTTCTCCGCCTTCCTCCCCGGGCGTCCCATATACCCGGACTTCGCCCCCTGTTTCCTCGATAACCTGTTTCAGAGCGGACGCCGCCAGAATGGAAGTGGATCCGAAAATGTTATGCCCGCAGCCGTGTCCCAGTCCGGGAAGCGCGTCGTATTCCGCGAGGAAGACCAGCACCGGTCCGGGTTTCTTCGCGCGGTAGGAAGCGGTAAAGCCTGTGGGATGTTCCGCCACATTCACCTTGATTTCAAAGCCTTCCCGGGAAAGCTGTTCGGAAAGCCTTTTGCAGGCAAAAAATTCATGATTGCTTACTTCCGGGTGATCATGAATATCCAGGGCAATTTTTTTATACGTATCTCCCGATTCGTCAATAAATTTTACGATCTTTTCTCGTCTGTTCATAAATAACCCTCCAGCTTAAAAATTTCCCGCTTCATCACAGCGGACATAATGGCCCCGCGCATACTCCCTCAGACGGCATGAAATTCCGCGGTCCGGTCCCGGAACATAGGGAACGCGCCTTCTGACCCGCTCCGACATGGGATCCGGACGGGGTATGGCGGAAATAAGACTTTTCGTATAGGGATGAATCGGGTGCTCGTAAACCTCGTCCGCCGGACCAGTCTCAACCAGCCTGCCGCGGTACATCACCCCGATGCGGTCGGAAATGTATTTCACCATGGATAGATCATGGGCGATAAACAGATAGGTAAGGTTCTTTTCCGTCTGGAGCTTTTTCAGGAGGTTCACAACCTGAGCCTGGATGGAGACGTCCAGCGCGGAAATTGGCTCGTCGCAGACTATAAATTCCGGCCGGAGAGCCAGGGCCCGCGCGATTCCGATCCGCTGCCGCTGACCGCCGGAAAACTCATGGGGATACCGGGAAGCAAAACTGCGGTTCAGGCCCACTGTCTCCAGCAGCTCCGCCACGCGTTCGTCCCGCTCCTGCCTCGAGGCGGCCAGGTGATGCGCATCGATTCCTTCCGCGATGATATCCCTGACTTTTTTCCGAGGATCCAGGGAAGCGTAAGGATCCTGAAAAATCATCTGCACTTCCCTGCGGAAGCGCATCAGATCTTTTTTTCCCCGGATATGCGTAATATCCTTTCCGTGATACCGCACCGTTCCCAAAGTAATCTTTAAGAGTTTTACAATCATCCGGCCCGTCGTCGTTTTTCCGCATCCGGATTCGCCGACCAGCCCAAAAGTTTCCCCCTTCCGGATGGAAAAGCTGACGCCGTTTACCGCCGGGACATTTCTGTTTCCCGTCTGGTAGACATGGACCAGGTCCTGAACTTCGAGAATATTCTCATCCGGCATCCCGCTTTCTCCTTTCGAGATATTTTTCCCTGCGTTTTGACAGGATTTCCGGCGGCACCGCCTTGGGCGCCCGGGGATCGAGAAGCCATGTGGCCGCGTAGTGCGTATCGCTCACCTTGAAAAGCGGAGGTTCGTATTTCTCGTCCACGGCAAGCGCGTAGGCGTTCCGCGGCGCAAAGGCGTCGCCTTCCGGAACCGGCTCCAGCAGGGTCGGAGGCGATCCGGGAATGGTATAAAGGGACGACATATGGGTGTCGAGGGTCGGCATGGCGTGGAGCAGACCCCACGTATAGGGATGGCGGGGATCATAGAAGATCTCGTCCGCAAGCCCGATCTCGACGATTTTTCCCGCGTACATCACTGCCACGCGGTCCGCGACATTGGCAACCACGCCCAGGTCATGGGTAATGAAAATAACGGAAGTATCGATCTTCTTCTGCAGTTCTTTCATGAGATCGATAATCTGTGCCTGCATCGTGACGTCGAGGGACGTCGTCGGTTCGTCGGCTATCAGGACCTGCGGATTACAGGCGATGGCGGTTGCGATCACGATGCGCTGCCTCTGTCCGCCTGAAAATTCATGGGGATACTGCCTGCTGCGCCTTTTCGGATCCTCGATTCCCACAAGGCGAAGCAGCTCCAGCACTTTTCTGCGGGCCTCTCTTCTGCCGATTTTCTGGTGAAGCGTGATGGCCTCCTCAATCTGCCTGCCAATTTTCATGGTCGGATCCAGAGAAGTCATGGGATCCTGAAACACCATGGCGACATCCCTGCCCCGCACGCTCTGCATCTCCCGTTCGCTCAGCTTCAGGAGATCGGTTCCGTTCAAAAGAATTTCACCGGAATCTATCGAAGCGTTTTTGGCGAGAAGCCTCATCACCGAACGGCAGGTAACCGTTTTGCCGCTTCCGGATTCGCCGACAATTGCCAGAGTTTCTCCGTCGTGCAGCGAAAAGCTGACCCCCCGCACCGCATGGACTCTCCCGGAAAAGGTGGAAAAGGATACGGACAGATTTTTAACTTCCAGACGCACATGGGACATAAGACTACAACCTTCCTTTCCGCGCTCCAGGTTTCTGGGGAAGCAGATTATTCTTCTTTCATTCTCGGATCGAGCGCATCCCGGAGACCGTCGGCAAACAGGTTGAACACCAGCATAATCACGCACAGGACGACGGCGGGGATCCACATCTGATAGGGATAAATCCGGAAAACCTTATATCCGCTGTTTAAAAGTGTCCCGAGCGAGGCATTCGGCACTTTCATTCCGACGCCGATAAAGCTTAGAAATGTTTCAAAGAAAATAGCGGCCGGGATGGAAAACATCGTCCGGACCACGACGATCCCCGCAATATTCGGCAGCACATGGGATAGCGCAATGCGGACCTCCGAAGTTCCAAGGGCCCTTGCGGCCAGGACATATTCCATATTCTTGATCCGGAGCGTCTGGGCGCGCACCATGCGCGCCATGGGAATCCACGAGGAGATCGCCAGCGCGAAAATGATGGAGGTGAGGCCGGGGCTGAAGATAAGAAGCATCAGAACCACCAGCACAAGCCCCGGAATTCCCGAGAGGATTTCCAGCAGGCGCTGCATTATGTTGTCTGTCCTGCCGCCCTTCATCGCGCTGGTCAGGCCGTAAACGACGCCGATGGTCAGGTCAAGGACGGCGGCGACAAACGCGATAACCAGGGAAATCCGCGTCCCGTAAAGCGTGCGGGAAAAGAGATCGCGTCCGAATTCATCCGTCCCGAAAAAATAATTCACGCCGTCCGGGACGCCGGCCAGCGCATAGCGGTCGACCGATTTTCCCGCAAGGGACGAATATCCGTTGAATCCCGGGATTTGGATCCCCGGGATCCGCGGCGGAAGGTTTTCCCGCGGGATATTCTGCGTGTTGGGGTCATAAGGGGCCAGAACCGGCGCCAAAAAGGCCACGGCGATAATGAAAAGGAGCAGCGCCATGGAAACTACGGCCGCCCGGTTCCGGCAGAGCCTCAGCCAGGCATCCTTCCAGAAGGAAGGGGACGCCGCGCCCGCATCCTGCTCCGCCTCTCTCTGCGCGGGACGGAAGCGAAAAAGCGACGCCGGAATCGTTGCCGGATCTACTCTCATGCCTTTTCCCCTCCTATCCGGACACGCGGATCAATAATCTGATAGAGGATATCCGTGATGAAAATGACCACAACCAGCAAAGCCGAAAAGAGAATCGTCATGGCCATAATCGTGTAATAATCGTTGGTAAGGACGGATTTTGTAAACTGCTCTCCGATCCCCGGCACGGCAAAGATGTTCTCCACAACCAGCGATCCGGTCATCAGGCTGACGGTAATCGGCCCAAGAATGGTAATAAGCGGAATAATCGCGTTGCGCAGGCCGTGAAATACCACCAGGTGAAATTCGCTCATGCCTTTGGCCCGGGCAAATTCGATATAGTCGCTGCTCAGGACCTCCAGCATCTCCGTGCGGATAAACCGCGCGGAATCCGCCATGGGCGAGATGGAAAGAGCCAGCGTCGGAAGGATCGTGGACTGGAACCCGTCTTCCCAGAGCCCGATGGGCAGCATCTTGAGCGACACCGCGAAGACAAACTGAAGGAGTACCGCCACGACAAAGTTCGGCGCCGAACGTCCCAAAATGGCAAAAAGGGAACAGAAAGTATCAATCCACGTATTGTGCTTCATGGCGGAAATAGTTCCCAGAATCACGCCGACGACCGTGCCGAACACGGCCGCCTGAATCCCAAGCTGCATCGAAACCCCGATCCGGCTTCCCAGAAGCGTCGTCACTTTCTGATCGGAAAACTGCAGCGAAATTCCAAAATCGCCGTGCAGGATGTTGTTGAGATAAGTCAGATAGCGCCTGAAAAGCGGCTGGTTCAGACCGTATTTCTGATCGAGCATCTGTAGCTGCTCGGCCGTGAGCCGATCCTGGTTGTTATAGGGCGTGCCGGGAAGAAAACTCATCAGCAGAAACGTTATCGTGATGATGATCCAGAGAGTCAGCGCCATATAAAGAAGCCGCTGGACAATAAAGCGGAGCCATCTTTTTTTCATTCATTCGCTCCTTTCCCGCGAGAAATTGATCAGGGAAGCGGGAATCGCCTCTTGCATGACGATTCCCGCGCTGGTCAGGCAGAAAAATTATCAGTCTTCAAAATAGGCGCGTGTAACATCGATGGGGGTCCCGAGCACATGGGTCGTGTAGCCTTTCAGCTTGGGATTGACAAGATAGCTTTTCGCCGCCTGTACCAGGGGAATAACAACCTGATGATCAATCAGATACTGATTGCCCTCTTTGAGGTGCTGCCAGCGGAGCGTAAAGTCGTTGCCGTCGGTTGTCTGCAGCTTCTTAACGAGATCCGTCAGTTCCTGGGATTTCCACTGGCTGTGGTTATGCTCAAAGCTGGTTTCGTGCTGCTGAATGTACGAAGTCGGATCATACTCGCCGGTCCAGCCGCCGAGAGCCAGATCAAACTTATAGCTCATCATTTCCTTGAATCGGACGGACGCCGGGACATTGGAAAGCTCAATTTTCAGTCCGGGAAGCTTTTTCTCAAAGACGCTTTGCAGGTACTGGCCGATTTTAATATCCTGATCCGTGTCGCTGGTTATCAGCTTGAGGGAAACGCTCTTTTTCCCAAGCTCGCTAAGAGCTTTCTGGAAATATTCCTTCGCCTTCGCGTCGTCGTTCGTCACAAGCGTCCCGAAATCATCCTTGATGCTCTTTCCGTTATCCGGGTTGACGGCGATTCCGTCCGGGATAACGCCTACGGCAGGAACCCCGTCGCCGTTCAGGATGGAAGTGACCAGTTCCTTACGGTCCACCGCGTAGGACAGCGCCTTGCGGAGATTTTCATTCTGAAGATCCTTATTGGAGCTGATGCCCATTTCCAGGTTCGTCATGCGGAGTGTCTGAACCGTCTTCAAATCGGGTTTTCCCTTATAGAGGGTGAGGTAATCGCCGGTAACGGCAGTGCCGTCCAGTTTTCCCGCTTCATAAAGGTTGACGCCCGTTGCGACTTCCTTGACGACCTGAACATTGAT
>DAITAP010000049.1:0-12363 GCA_036824225.1 Caproicibacter sp.
CTCCGCCTTAAAGGAATTGGAACAAACAAGCTCCGCGAGGAGAGGACTGTGATGCGCGGGCGAAAAGCGGACCGGCTTCATTTCGTAAAGCTCGGCCCTCACCCCGAGCCGCGCGATCTGCCACGCGGCCTCGCAGCCGGCAAGGCCCGCGCCGATGACCTGGACGCTCTTCATTCTTCCCCCTGTTCCTCATAGCCGCAGCCCGGCGTAACGCAGTAGTACCTGGGATGCTTCCCTTTCTTTTTCAAAAGGGTCTTCCCGCATTTGGGGCACAGCTTTTTCGTCGGCTCGTCCCACGAGATAAAGTCGCATTTGGGATAATTGGAACAGCCATAGAAAATGCGCCCTTTCTTCGAGTGCCGGATCACGACTTTTCCGCCGCACTTCGGGCAGATGGCTCCGTTATACTCCATATATTTTTTCGTGTTTTTGCATTCCGGGTATCCGGAACACGCCAGGAATTTCCCATACCGGCCGACCTTGACGACCATGGGCCTGCCGCACTTCTCGCAGATGATATCGGTGACCTCGTCCTTGAGCGGGATTTTCACCCCTTTCATTTCTTCCTTCGCGGTTTCCAGGGTCTTGTCAAAATCCCCGTAGAAATGATGTAGCTGATCCACCCAGTCGGCTTTCCCGTTCTGGACGCTGTCGAGCTCATCCTCCACCTGCGCCGTGAATTTGACGTTGACAATCTTCGGGAACCTCTTTTTCATCAGCTTGGTTACGACCTCACCGAGTTCCGTCGGCTTTAAGGCCTTCCCGTCGCGGACCACATATTCGCGCCCGGTTAAAGTGGAAATGGTCGTCGCGTAGGTGGAAGGGCGCCCGATCCCGTTTTCTTCCAGCGTCTTGATGAGCGAGGCTTCCGTATAGCGCGGAGGCGGTTCCGTAAAATGCCGGCTGCCCGAAACGTCTCTCTTTTCCAGCGCCATCCCTTTTTTCATCTCGGGGAGCGTTCCGTCTTCCTTTTCCTTTTCCTCGTCCTTCGCCTCTTCGTACAGCACGGTAAACCCGTCAAATGCCACGGTGTGCCCGGAGGCCTTAAACCGGTATTTTCCGGCCTGGATATCCACCTGAACCGTGTGCTGCAGGCTGTTGGCCATCTGGCTTGCAAGGAAGCGGTCCCAGATGAGCCGGTAAAGTTTATACTGATCCAGCGTGAGGCTATCCTTCACCTTGTCCGGGGAAAGGGAGGGCACGGTCGGGCGGATCGCCTCGTGCCCATTCTGGGCACCGGCGCGGGATTTATAATGGCGCTCCTTTTCCGGAAGATAATTTTCACCCCACCGGCCGCGGATATACTCGGCCGCCGCTTGAATTGCCTCTTCCGAAATCCGGAGCGAGTCCGTCCTCATATAGGTGATAAGGCCGATGGCCCCCATCCCTTTCACTTCCACGCCCTCGTAAAGCTCCTGAGCCGTCTTCATGGTCCGGCGCGCCTGAAACCCGAGCCTGCGGGAAGCTTCCTGCTGCATGGTGGATGTGGAAAACGGAGGGACCGGAGAACGCCTGCGCGTCCCTTTTTTTACGCCGGAAACGACAAAGTCCGCTCCCTTTAAGCCGGCGAGGATTTTGTCGCATTCCTCTTTTCCCGAAATTCTGATCTTTCCGCTTTCGTCGCCGTAAAAGGAAGCCGTAAAGACTTTTCCGGAACTACCCGGAGACAGCTTTGCCTCGATGGTCCAGTATTCCTCGGGCTTGAACGCCCGGATTTCCTCTTCCCGGTCGACGATGATGCGAAGCGCCACGGACTGAACGCGGCCCGCCGACAGCCCCCTGCGGATTTTCTGCGACAGAAACGGGCTGAGCTTATATCCGACAAGACGATCCAGAATCCGTCGGGCCTGCTGGGCGTTGACCAGGTTTAGGTCAATGCTGCGCGGGCTTTTCATGCCGGCGGTGATGCCCGTTTTGGTGATTTCGTTAAAGGTCACGCGGTTTTTATCCTGCGTGTTCAGGCCAAGGATATAGGCAAGGTGCCATGAGATCGCTTCCCCTTCCCGATCCGGGTCGGTCGCGAGAAGGACGGAATCGCTCTTTTTCGCCTTGCTTTTTAATTCCTTTACCAGTTTTTCCTTTCCCTTGATAATCGCATATTTCGGCTTAAAATCATTTTTCACGTCCACGCTCAGACGGTTTTTGGGCAGATCGCGGACATGCCCCATCGACGCGACTACGTCATACCCGGGGCCCAGATATTTTTTTATCGTTTTAGCCTTAGCCGGCGATTCTACGATGACCAGCTTTGACATAAAACCACCTCGTTTTTGGTATCTCAGGCTGCGGCCTTAAAGTCTTCCACCGCGGGGAAAATGGTTTTCTCTTTCCGGGGAAGGACACACCCTTTTTAAAAAGCCCGCGCCTTCCGAAAGAAGAAAGCGCCGGAAAAACCGGCGCCGCGCGGGAAAAGGGCGCTTTGCCGCGTTCCGGGCCGCCCGCCGTTATCTTCTATCATAGCATCAGATTCCGCGCCGTCAAGAAAAATTTTTCTCCCATCCGGGATCGGGGGAATCCCTCCCTTTCCCGTCTATGCTTTCCCTTTCCGGGCGGAACTTTCCTTTTTTCCGTTTCCCCGCGTCATTTCCCACATCAGAATGGCCGACGCCGCCGCCGCATTCAGCGACTCGGCGCGCCCCCCCATCGGGATGGTAATGCGCCTTAAACAGGCACGCTCGGTCTCGGGCAGAAGCCCGCTTCCTTCGTTCCCGACAACGGCTGCGGAAGGCCGGTCGAAGCAAAGCTCCGTCACCGGGAGGGCATTCCTGTCCGGAACGGCGGCAAAGGTGGAAAACCCGTTTTCGTTGAGGCGCCGTACCGTGCCGGACGAATCCGGAAAAGTAAAGAAAGGAAGGCGGAAAACGGCTCCCATCGAGGCCCGCAGGGCTTTCCTGCTGAAAGCGTCACAGCACTGCCCCGTCAGGAGCACGCTCCCGAATCCCAGTGCCTCCGCTGTGCGGAGAACGGCGCCGAGATTTGCCGGATCCTGGATGTTTTCGAGGACCAGACAATGTTTCCCACTTTCCGGGCTGGGAAAGGAAGCGGGGGGATCCGGCAGAAAGCAGAGGCAGAAAATTCCCTGATTCGTTTTCGTATCGGACAGAAGGGAAGCGACGGAAGAAGAGACCCGATATTCCGATTCCGCCGAAGGACGGATGGCGGAAAGATATCCGGCGTATTTTTGGGAAGCCTTTTCCGTATCGAGCAGGACGGGAATCCGAAGGCCGCTTTTCGCCGCGTCCGAGCAGAGCCGCGCGCCCTCCGCCAGAAACAGGTTCTTTTCCCTCCGGTACGACGCGGATCGGGAAATTTTTACCATTTCCCGGATAATCGCGTTGCGGCGGCTTGTGATCTCATCGGGCATCTTTTCCATCCCTCCCATAAAAAAACAAGCGCCCGGAATGAGCAGCCGGGCGCAAATTCCTCATTTTAACGCGCTGATTTTGCCTTCTCCACAAGGCTTTTGAACGCGGGACCGTCCGCGACGGCAATCTCCGCAAGCATTTTCCGATTCAGCGCGGATCCATCCTTTTTCAGACCGTTCATGAAAACCGAATAGCTGATTCCGTTCGCGCGGCACGCCGCGGAAATTCTCGTAATCCACAGGCGCCGGAAATCCCTCTTTCTCGCCTTGCGGCCGATATAGGAGTAATTGCCGGATTTCATCACGGCCTGTTTGGCCATCTTGAAATGTCTGCTCTTGGAACCAAAATAGCCCTTTGCGAGCTTTAATGTCTTTTTTCTTCTTTTGCGCGTCATCAGCGCGCCCTTTACTCGTGCCATCTTCTGTTACCTCCAAAGTGGTTGGTTTCCGTCTTTTCCGGCCGCATTCCTTATTTATAGGGGATCAGCCGCTTAATCTGCGCGACATTCGTCTTGTCGGCAACGACGGTCTTCCGAAGATTCCTCGTGCGCTTTGTGGTTTTCTTGTTCAGAATGTGCGACTTGAACGCTTGAGCGCGCAGGACTTTCCCTTTCTTCGTTATTTTAAAGCGCTTTTTTGCGCCGGTATGTGTCTTGATTTTAGGCATAAAATACCCCTTCCTTATCGTTTCTACTGCTTTGCAGGCTTGCATGCAAGGAACATCAGCATATTGCGCCCCTCCAGTCTGGAGGGCTTCTCGATGTTTGCCAGGTCGCTGAGAGCCTCGGCAAAGCGGCGCATGATTTCATGTCCCTGTTCCGGATGACCCATTTCACGGCCGCGGAACCGGATGGAAACCTTGATTTTATTGCCTTCTTTCAGAAAGCGCTGAGCGTGACCGACTTTCGTATTGAAATCATGCGTATCAATATTGAGCGAAAGGCGGATTTCCTTGATCCCTACGGTGCGCTGGCTTTTCCGCGCTTCCTTTTCGCGCTTGGCCTGTTCAAACCGGAATTTCCCGTAGTCGATGATTTTGCAGACCGGCGGCTTCGCTTTCGGGGCGATCTTTACCAAATCGAGATCCATCTCCCGCGCCCTCTGCAGAGCCTGGGCCGCCGACATCAGGCCAAGCTGAGAACCGGTCGGGCCGATCACCCGCACCTGCCGGTCATGGATCTGCTCGTTGGTCTGAAGTTCCTTGCTGCTAATAATGAAGCACCTCCAAAACAATCCTATCCATTGACACAGAGAAAAGGCGCGGAGGCTGATTCCGCCCGCGCGCCAATACCGTGCCTGCCTTTCCCCAGAAAGGCAGCCGAAAGTATTGACCCGTGCCGGAAGGATACCCCACAGGTGGAAATCCCAGACTTTCGCCCGATTTCTCTTTGTTTTTTACATTGATTGATTATACATCGATACCAATGAAATGTCAAATAATTTTTCTGATTCCTGGAAGATCTGTCCGCTTCCTAAAAAGGACTTCCTCCTCCGCTTTTTGCAGAAAATCCGGAAAAAGGCAGCAGAAACGGTGGAAAACGCCGCATTTAGAAAGTCCGGTTTTTCCTGAATCCGGGCCGGAATTCCCGTGACTTTAGGAATAGGATGGATGAGGCCCCCTTGTTTTTACAGGGCCTGTTTTTTTGCCTCATGGTATTTTTCTAGGGCAGTTCAAAGTTCTTTAAAAACAAGAGTCCATCCATGGGGTATAAAACACTTGTCTTAAATCCATCGACGCTGTTTTGTCAGCAGCAGGATAGGAATTGCTGGTTTGTGATATTATGATCCCAAAGAAAGGAGGAGAAAATGCGGATTTCCTCATAAGTTCTGCGCAAAAAGACAAGGATCAAAGGAAACTTCTGGATGCCAGCCGATTTGTTTAGAACGAAAGGAGCACCTTGAATCAGAAGATCGATCAGCCCTGCATGCTGCGGACTTTAGGGAGTGGTAGTTGACGAAGAAGGCTCGTTTTCCGGGGATCCGCGGGGTCCGGGTGACGGGCGCCGGACCTCGGCGTCAAGATAGAAAGAATACAGGAGGCATTCCCTGACCTTTTTCCCGGTGCACTGCTCCAGGGCGAACCGGTAAAGATCCAGCTGCTCCCGGTACCGGGCCCACAGGGCGGCGGGATCGGCGATCCGATCCGTCTTATAGTCCACGAGGACCAGGCCGTCCCCTTCCTCAAAGACACAATCCGCTTCGCCCTGCAGGACAACGGGTTCTTTCCGGAGGCCGGGCGGCAGACCCGGACTGACGCGGCCGGCCGGGATTTCCACGGTAAAGCGGAACTCCCGTTCCGCGTGCGGGGAATTTACAATCCGTTTTGCAAGCGGGCTAGAAAGGAAAGCCCTGGCGCGGGATACATCGACGGCCTGGGCCTGCGCTTCGGTCATGAAATTTTCCGCAGAGAGGCGATGCAGCTCGCCGCGCATGTCCCCGAGAGCCCTGCGGTAATCCGCAAACTGCAGGAAAGCGTGAAGCGCCGTGCCGCGTTCCGAGGCCGTAAGGCTCCGCTCGCTTAAAAAAGCCGGCCGGGAAGAAGCGGCGTACCGGGACAGGAACGGCTTTTCCGCGAGTTCGGAAGCGGATACTTTCGCGCGGACGCCCTTTAACCCGTCATAGGGATAGGAGTAGTCGAGGGCGGAAGACAGCCTGTCCATCAGCTTCCGGTCCGGCGCCGCCGCGGCAGCGACTTTTCCCGCGGCGGGGGGTGCGGGAGAAGATGGACGGATTAGGTCAATTTTCCACCGTTCCCCTGCCGGCAGGACGGCGCTTTCCGGCACACCCGCCGCCTCCCTGAGCGCGCGGCCGTCCGGATGGCGCAGGGCGCAGAGAAGCAGCCAGTCTGAAATGCTGGAGGCGGAACGGACGGTATACGGCTCGAGACGCGGTCCGTCCGTCAGGCGCGGCGCAAGGCCGGCGAGAGTCTTCTTCGCGTCTTTGAGCGACGTGACAAGGAACAGCTTTTCCTTTGCCCGGGTCATGGCGACATACAGGATGCGCAGTTCCTCGCTCATCTCGTCGCGCTCGATCTCGAGCGCGACCGCTTCGCGCGGCATCGTATCATAGAACACGCCGTTTTTTCCCCGCAGGCGGATGCCCAGTCCGAGTTCGGGATGCAGCAGGACGGCCGGTTTTTCCCGGTTAAAACGGTGGGAGCAGCCCGCAAGGAAGCAGCAGGGAAACTCCAGTCCCTTCGCACGGTGGATGCTCATCACCCGGACGACGTCGGCGGTTCCGCCGACCGCAGAGGCCGCGGCAAGATCCCCCCGGCTCTGCTGCATCCGGTCAAGAAACCGGAGAAAGCCGGTCAGCCCATGATAGCCAGACGCTTCGTATTTTCCGGCATACTCGAGGAGAAGGCGGAGATTGGAGAGGCGCAGGTCCCCATTCGGCATGGCTTCGACGAGGTCTGGATATCCGGTTTTCTCAAATACGGCACGGATCAGCTGATCGGACGGCATCGTAGCCGCCAGAGTCCGGAACTCGTCGATCTGAAAAAGGAAATCCGCGGCCTTTCCGCCCTCCTTCGCGGCGGCCGCCACGGCAGGATACAGGTGCCCGGAACGCGTTTTTATCCGAATTCCCGCCATCTCGTCCGCGGTGAACCCGTAAATGGGGCTCATCATCACGGAAAGAAGCGGGACGTCCTGCATCGGATTGTCAATCACGCGCAGAAGGGAGAGGGCCGTGCCGATCTCGCTTTCCTCGAAAAAGCCCCCCGAAGTATCCGCCCACGCGGGAAGGCCCATCGCCGTCAGGTTCCGGACATAATCATGTGCCGGGCGGTTGGCGCTTCTTAGAAGAATGCAGAAATCGCGGTATCCCGCCGGCCTTTGTTTCCCGTTTTCCAGGACCCGCGGCCTGCCGTCCATGAAGGCGCGGATTTTTTCCGCGATCAGACGGCATTCCGCCTCAATCGCGTCCTGCTCTCCCGCGGAACCGGAAAGGTCGAGAACGTCCAGCTCTGCCGCTTCCCCGCCGTCCGGCGGATACTCCGCCGCGGGGACAAGTTCCTCGGACTTCGTATAGTCGAGATCCCCGGTCTTACGGCTCATCAGCTGGCGGAAAACAAAATTGACAGCGTCCGTCACGCCCGCCCTGCTGCGGAAATTCCGGTCCAGGACCACACAGGCGGGATACCGGTTTTTCTTCCGATCGTAAATCGGCCACGCGCGGCGGCGCTTCAGAAAAATCTGCGGCATGGCCTGCCGGAACCGGTAGATGCTCTGTTTGACGTCTCCGACGAGGAACAGGTTCTTTTCCTCCCGGGACACCGCCCGGAAAATCAGATCCTGCGTTTCGTTGGTGTCCTGATATTCATCCACCATGATCTCATCCAACGAATCTGCCAGTTCCTTCGCCACCTGCGTCCGCTCGTATCCCGAGTCTGTTTCCCGGACGAGCAGTCGGAGAGCCAGATGCTCGAGGTCGCTGAAATCCACGGCGCGGCGCTCCTTTTTCATTTTGGAAAGAATCTCGGCAAAGCGCTTTGTCACTTCGAACAGCTTTCGGATCACAGGCCCCGTCCGGGCGATATCTTCCCGGCACTGTTTTCCGGTCGGGGAGAAAAGCGCGGCCGTTTTCCTCACCGTCGCCTTGACTTCGGATCTCGAGTCGGAAAGCCTGTTTTTTAGCGCGCTTCCGGCGTACCCGCGGAGGGACCCGAGTTTTTGAAAAGTGAAATTATGGAAAGCGGAGGCGGCCCCATCCCATGTTCCGCCCCTTAGCGCCGCGGCAAGGCCCTTTAGTCCGGCAAGGTCGGACAAATACCCGTCCCGGTAAGCGGCCGATATTTTCCCATCCTCTGCCATCCGCGCAAGGGAATCCCCGGTTACGGAAATACAGTACTCGACGGCGTCTTCCGCAAAGGACAAGACCGTTTTTCCCCAGTCCGTCTTTTCCGCAGGCAGGCGCGTATCATAAAGGGAGGCCTTGTCCCTCATCCAGGAGAGCGGGAACGGATGGGATCGGACAAAATCATACAGCCGGTTCACGGTCTTCGCGACGCCGGAGTCATCGCGCCCGGAAGAAAAGGCCTCGACAAACGCGTAGAACGCCGCGTCCCCTTTCTCGTAGAATTCCCGTAACGCCTCATCCGCCGCCTCCGAACGCAGGACGGAATCCTCGCTGCCGTCCAGAATCCGAAAGTCCGGCGCGACACCGAGGCGGTAGAAGTTTTCCCGAACCAGATCAGAACAGAAACTGTCGATCGTGCTGATATGCGCCCGGGGCAGCAGGAGCTGCTGCCGGCGCATGCGCGGGTTCCCGGGATCCTTCTCCAGAATGCGGGCGATTTCTGCTTCAATCCGGCTGCTCATTTCGCTGGCGGCGGCCCGGGTAAACGTGACGACCAGGAGCCGATCCGCGTCGGACGGGTGATCCGGGTCCGTCAGGAGCTCCAGCACGCGCTGGACCAGGACCGCCGTCTTTCCGGATCCCGCAGCCGCCGAGACAAGCAGCGTGCCGCCCCGGGCCTTGATCGCGTCCTTCTGCCCTTTTGTCCACTGTCTGCTCACGCTTTGCCGCTCCCTTCCGCTTTTTTCAGTTCTTCCATCGCGGCGTCCCGATCCCATTTCCGCATCTCGCGCTCGGGATCGTCCCGCTCGTGCCCGCACACGGTAAAATACGGACACCACCTGCACGCGCTGTACCGGTCCCCGTTAAGCGGCACGGCGGCGACATCCCCTTTCCTTAACTCCTCCGCCATATCGGAAACGAGGGACCGGAGATACCCGAGAATCGCATGGAGTTCCGACGGGGAAACCGCGTGATCCCGTCCACGGCGGTCCGGAACGCCGTCTTTCAGGGCCACGGGAATATACCGGCCGTCCGCTTCCCGATCCATGCCGGAGACAATCTCGGGATCGCTCAAAATAAGCCCGTCCATCCTGAGCTGCCGCTCCGCCTTTTTCCTGACTTCGCTTTCCGGCGCGTCGCGTCCCAGAAAGATGGCGGGACGGTTTGCCGGGGCATACAGCACTCCGGCAGGGATAAATTTTCCGTACCGCTTCCAGCCGTTTTCACAAAGAGCCCCAAGGTAAATCAACATCTGCATGTTCATGCCGTAAAGGAGATCCGAAATTCTAAACTCCTTTTTCCCGGTCTTGTAGTCGACAACGCGGAGATACCGGACGCCGCCGAGGTCCATCAGATCCACCCGGTCGATTTTCCCGTCGACGAGCACTTCCCCACCGTCTTGAAGGGGGATCCGGAGCGGGCCGACCGAATCGCCTATCGCGAGCTCAAAGTCCACGGGCCGGAAAGAGCTCTGGCAGAGCTCCCGGGCGATATGCAGGGAAACAATCTGAGCGGCGTCCGCTATCCTCCCTACCAGATAGGCAAAGCGCGGAGTCCTGCTTTCGATTCCCCCAAACGCCTCTTCGACGTATTCGTCCAGAAACCGGACAATCTGTTTCCGCAGCTCCCGGGGAGACATTCTGCAGATCTTCTGCGCCCCGACATGCCGGAACATCTTCTCGAGGAGAAAATGCATCAGGCTCCCGTATTCGAGCGCGTTCAGCTGCGCCGCCTGCCGCTCTTTGACACCCAGTCCGTACCGGCAGAAATACTGAAAGCGGCAGAGATAGAATTTTTCGATCTGCGTTGCGGAAACACGCATTTTGTCCCCAAAAAGCCTTCTCGCGGTTTCCCGGCTGGAAAAGCGGACCGGCGCGCGGCCCGCGGCCCGGTCCATGGCTTCCAGGCGGCCTTCTTCTCCCCTTTCCCGAAACAAAGCCTTGAGTGACGCGGAAAGGACATTTCCCGAATTCCATTCCCGCGCCGTCAGTTCCATCGCGGGGGCTTCCGCGCAGGCAACCCAGGCCGGATCCATCCTGTCTTTCTGGAAAACGGGGACTTTCTCCAGAATCGAGCGCGTTTCGCCCGGGATGGACGACGGAGACATCTCTCGTCCGGTCTCGTCCGAAACGGGGTAGGTAACATAGAGCCTTTCCGACGGCGCGCTCATCGCAAGATAAGCCAGAAACCGCTCTCTTAAGGCCATGTCCTCCCCGGTATCGCGGAGAGGCACCCCCAGGCGGATGAGCTCACGCCTTTCCCGGCCGCTCAATAGATCTCCTCCTCCCGGGACCATTGGGAACTCTCCGCGCGCCGCGCCGATAAGGAAAACGACTCTGGGGCCCGCGGCGCGGATCCGGTCGGCATCCCCGACCGTAACCTCGTCCAGACCCTGCGGGATACTGGCGATGCTGCCCGACTGTATCACAAGGCGGAGAAGCTCGAGATACCTTTCCCGGGTGATTTTCGTTTTTCCTATCCCGAGAGCCGTCTGATCCAGGACGTTCATAAGAAGATCCCAGGTCCTTAGTTCCCGCTCCGCGGCGGCGGGATCCGACTGCCGGGCGATCTTTTCCGAAAAGGCGCGGAGGTTTTCCGCCGCGTCCACGTCTTCCAGCAGCCGGTAGGCCGCAGCCGCCATCTCTTCGCCCGTCTTTTTCCCGGACGTGGATTTCTCAAGGCGCAGAAGCGGCTGGATGGTTTTTTCCCTGGAATCGTTGACGCGCCTTAAAAGCTCGGTGTCTCCGGCGGTAAATTCCGCTCCGAAGCCCTCCGGATGATCCGTCCAGGCTTCCTTCCATTTTTTTCCCGAGAGATTCCAGACAAACGTATAGTTCTCAAGTTCCGAAATCTGATCGGCAGGAACGCCTGTAAGCCCCGTTTTGAGGTACAGGAAAAGGTCGTCCGAACGGTATCCGCCTTCCACGGCCCGAAAAGCCGACAGGACCAGGCGCATCAGCGGTTCGGAATCGACAGGCTGGGGAAGGTCCATAAAATACGGGATCCGGCAGCGCTCCAGCGCCGTGTCCAGAATTCCCCGGTAAGGCTCCGTTGAGCGGGCAATCACCGCAAAATCCCGGTACCGATATCCCTTTTCCATCACAAGATGGCGGATGGCGGCGGACACAAACTCCGCCTCGTCGTAACGGTTTTTCGCCTCATAGACCGCGGCGCCGCCGCAGTCCCCTTTCCAGACCCCGCGCACCGGCCGGTAAGCGCCGGATTCCAGCGCGGCCAGCGCCGGGTTCCGGAAACGGCGGCCGGGTTCCAGGGTGACAGGCGGCGCGGCGCGCACGCCGTTTTCCGCTGCGAGGCGCAGGAGGATTTTCGCCGTGCGCCTCGCAATCGCAAACAGCCCGGTATCGTCTGCGGGCGTCCCCAGGCCGTCCGCGCACAGCGTGACAAAGACGTCATCCGCCTGTCTTAAAATCAGCTCCAGAATACGATATTCCTGTCCCGTAAAGCTCTGGAAGGAATCCACGACGACCGTCCGTCCGGAAAAGAAATCATGCTGGGAAAGAATTCCTCTCAGTTTATCCAGATCATCGAGCGGGTCGATAAAACTCCGGGCTACCATGGCGTCGTACGCGGAAAGAATCAGCGTGATCTCCTGAAGCTTCTGCCGCAGCGTTCCGTCCGGCAGGCGGGCCGCTGCCTTTTTAAGCTGTCCCGCCCCCACGGCGCACATTTTAAACTCCGCCGAAATACTGAGCATCAGGGCGACAAGTTCCGTGGTCTCCGCGTTTTTCCGGTAAATTTTCAGATGATCCCGCACCTGCTCGATCGCAAGGCTCATGAAAATGCTCCGGCCCCCGTCGTCCAGCCTCCGCCCGGCAAAACCACCGCACCGGCGCTGGACTGCGTCCACCAGGCGGGAAAAGCTTGTCACGGAGACGCGACGGGCTCCCTTCGCGCCCAGAAGGCGGAGCATCCCGCGCTCGTTCTCAAAGGAAGCCTGTTCCGGCACAAGGAGCATCAGTCCGCTTTTCCCGGACTGCGCCGCTTTTTGAAGCATCCTCCGAACCGTAAAGGTTTTTCCGCTCCCGGAACGTCCGAATATAAAATGAAGCATGGCTTCCCCCCCGTTCCCCACATTATACCATAAAGCGGGGAAAAGGTCATATTCCCCCGGCTTTTCCGGCGCGGCCCGAGTTTTACAGTTTGAAAGAATGCGGAAAGCCCCCAATGCCTATCTGACT
>DAITAP010000050.1:0-12189 GCA_036824225.1 Caproicibacter sp.
GGCATGCCTGTTCTTAGGATCGCGGCGTATTTAAGCTGTCCGGAAGAGGAAATTCAAAAAGTTCTGCGGTAGCTAAGGAAACGTCGTTCCCCAAAAAGAGGACAGAACCCCTGGAAAAAGGTCCCTTGTCCCTTTTTCCTCCCTTCTTCGCTTTAAAAATCCGGCCCGGTACGGCTTCTATATTTTAAAGGCGGATGGGAACTGGGGGAATCCCTGCAGACAGAAATCGAAAAACGACGGCGCTCCTTGTGCTTATCCATGCAGTGTTGGGCGGGAAAAGGAGGGAAGCCTTTTCAAACCGGCCTTTTTAGGATATAATAAAAAGTACAGCTTTCCGAAGAAGGGGTTATGAGAATGACAGAAGAAAGGGCGCTTCAAATTCTGAATGAGGCCGGGGTTCTGCAGAAAGGCCATTTTCTGCTGACTTCCGGCAGGCACAGCGACCGTTATCTTCAGTGCGCCGCTGTTTTCCGCAATCCGAAATACAGCGAGGAGATCTGCGGCGCGCTGGCCGGACCCTGGCAGGGGAAGGGAATTGAGATCGTCGTCGGGCCGGCGATGGGTGCCGTTCAGATGGCGTATGAAGTAAGCAGAGCTCTTTGCTGCGAGAACTTCTTTACCGAACGGGGTGCGGACGGGAAAATGACGCTGAGACGCGGGTTTCGGGTGCGTCCCGGCCAGAAAGTCCTTGTCGTGGAAGACGTGGTGACAACGGGCGGTTCTGTCCGGGAAGTCATGAATGTCGTCCGGGGGGAAGGCGGCGTCGTGGCGGGAGTCGCGGCTGTCGTAGACCGCACCGGGGGAAAAATCGGCTTTTCCGTGCCGTTTCATGCCGCAGTATCGCTTAATATACAGTCCTGGGCGCCGGAAGACTGCCCGCTCTGCAGGGCGGGGGCGCCCGCGCCGGTCAAGCCCGGAAGCAGAAAACGGTAAAAGGCGGGACGTCGGACGGCCTGAAGAACACCGCGGCCGCCTTTTTTCCTCCGTCAGGGATCCATGAGACGGGAAAGAAAAAAGGGAGCCGGGTATTTTTCGGCTGAAATTCAATTTGATTTTTAGGAAGTGGATTCAAACCGGGAATGGATTTTAAGCTTGTTTCCAAGTACAAACCGGCCGGGGATCAGCCGAAGGCGGTACGGCAGCTGGTAGACGGGCTCCGCGCGGGAGATCGCGAGCAGACCCTCCTGGGTGTGACGGGGTCCGGAAAGACGTTTACGATGGCAAACGTGATAGCGCAGATGAACCGGCCGACGCTTGTTCTTTCTCACAACAAGACGCTGGCAGCGCAGCTCTGCTCCGAATTCCGGGAATTCTTCCCGGAAAACGCCGTGGAGTATTTTGTAAGTTATTATGACTACTATCAGCCGGAAGCGTATATCCCGACAACCGACACCTATATTGAAAAAGATTCTGCCATCAACGACGAAATCGACAAGCTGAGGCATTCGGCGACGTCTGCTCTTTCCGAACGGCGGGACGTCATCATTGTGTCAAGCGTTTCCTGCATTTACAGCCTCGGAGACCCCATCGATTATCGGACCATGGTCATTTCGCTGAGGCCCGGCATGAAAAAAAGCCGCGACGAACTTCTTCGAAAGCTCGTTGAAATTCAGTATGAACGAAATGATGTCAACTTTACCCGCAACAAGTTCCGCGTCCGCGGCGATATTGTGGAAATCTTTCCCGTTCAGTCAAGCGAAGACGCCGTGAGGGTTGAGTTTTTCGGAGACGAAATCGACCGCATCCGTGAAATCAACCCGGTAACGGGCGAAGTTAAGGCAGATTTAAAACACGTGGCCATTTATCCGGCCTCCCACTATATCGTCCCAAAGGAAAAAATGAACCGCGCGATCACGGATATTGAGCGGGAGATGGAAGAACGCGTCCGCTATTTTAAAAGTAAAAACAAGCTCATCGAAGCGCAGCGAATTGAGGAGCGGACCCGCTATGACATGGAGATGCTGTCGGAAATTGGGTTCTGCAAGGGAATCGAGAACTACTCCCGCGTTCTTTCCGGCAGGGCTCCCGGCAGTTCTCCGTTTACCCTGCTCGATTATTTTCCGAAAGACTTTCTGATGTTTGTGGACGAGTCCCACGTCACGCTCCCGCAGGTGCGCTCCATGCACGCGGGTGATCAGGCACGCAAGAAAGCCCTGGTCGACTACGGGTTCCGACTTCCGTCGGCCTATGACAACCGGCCCCTGGACTTTGACGAATTCTACCGCCATATTAACCAGGTGATCTTCGTGAGCGCGACGCCAGGGGATTTTGAACTGGAGAAATCGGCTCAGGTAGTCGAGCAGGTGATTCGGCCGACCGGGCTCATTGATCCGGAAATCACGGTAAGGCCGACAGAGGGACAGATCGATGACTTGATTTCGGAAATCAACGTCCGCGCCAGAAAAAAGCAGCGCGTCCTGATAACGACCCTGACAAAAAAAATGGCGGAAGACCTTACTTCCTACCTTCAGGGGATGGGGATCCGCGTGCGCTATATGCATTATGATATTGATACCGTCGAGCGCATGAAGATTATCCGCGACCTGCGGCTCGGAAAGTTTGACGTGCTGGTCGGAATCAACCTGTTAAGAGAAGGGCTGGATCTTCCGGAAGTTTCGCTGGTCGCCATTCTGGACGCCGACAAGGAAGGATTTCTGCGCAGCGAGCGCTCTCTTATCCAGACGGTCGGGCGCGCGGCCCGGAACGCGGAAGGCAGAGTCATCATGTACGCCGACACGGTTACGCCATCCATGGAGGCCGCCATACGGGAAACGGAACGTCGCCGCCGGATCCAGAAGGCGTTCGATGAGAAAAACGGGATTGTCCCGAAAACCATTGTCAAGCCGGTTGCGGATATCATTGAAATCAGCACCCCGTCCAGGGAAGGCAAAGGCGCCGAGAAGCGCAGGAAGCTGACCAAAGGAGAGAAAAAGAACCTGATAAGCCAGCTGACCCGGGAAATGAAAGACGCGGCAAAGCTGCTGGAATTTGAACACGCGGCTTACCTGCGGGATAAAATCAGGCAGCTGGAAGGGAAATAACGGCTGCCACGGAGGAATCTATGCCAGCAAAAACCATTGTAATCAAGGGAGCACGGGAACACAACCTGAAAAATATCGATTTAAAGCTGCCGAGGGACAAACTGATTGTGTTTACAGGACTTTCCGGATCCGGAAAATCCTCGCTCGCGTTTGACACCATTTACGCGGAAGGCCGCCGCAGATATGTGGAATCGCTTTCCGCCTATGCGCGCCAGTTTCTGGGGCAGGTGAAAAAGCCGGACGTCGATTCCATCGACGGACTTTCTCCGGCTATTTCCATCGATCAGAAGACAACTTCCAAAAACCCCCGTTCCACCGTGGGGACCGTCACGGAGATTTACGATTATCTCCGGCTTCTGTGGGCGCGGATCGGAATTCCGCACTGCCCGGTCTGCGGCCGGGAAATCCGTCAGCAGACTGTCGATCAGATTGTGGACCAGGTGCTCGCCATGCCGGAAGGGACCAAAATTCTCGTCCTCGCTCCCGTCGTACGCGGGAGGAAAGGCACCCATGAAAAGGAGCTGGACAGCGCGAGGCGCGGCGGGTTCGCGCGCGTGCGCGCCGATGGGATCCTTTACGACCTCTCGGAATCCATCCAACTTGAAAAGAATAAAAAACACACGATTGAAGTTGTCGTAGACCGCCTGGTCATTCATCCCGGGATCCGGACCCGCCTCGCGGATTCCGTCGAAACCGCCTCCTCGCTTTCGGGCGGCCTCGTTCTCGTCAGCGCTTTAGGAGGGAAGGATTCCCTTTTTTCTCAAAACTACGCCTGTCCCGAGCATGGAATCAGCGTGGAAGAACTGACGCCGCGGATGTTTTCCTTCAACAGCCCGTTCGGCGCCTGTCCCAAATGCGCCGGACTCGGGGTTTTTCTGAAAGTCAACCCGGATCTTATCTTTCCCGACAAATCCCTCTCCATCAACCAGGGAGGGCTGAAAGCCGGGGGATGGGCCATGGAGGGCAATACCATTGCCGCCATGTACCTGAAAGCGCTTTCCAGGCATTATCACTTTTCTCTCGATACCCCGATAAAAAATCTCCCTCCAAAAATTCTGGATGTCCTCCTTTACGGGACCAAGGGGGAAAAGATCCGGGTCACGCGCGACGGCGGCTATGGCCGGACCTCCTATGAAACCGAATTTGAGGGAATCGTGAACAATCTGGAACGCCGGTTTCACGATACGCAGAGCAGCTGGATCCGGGATGAAATTCAGTCCTATATGAGCGCCATTCCCTGCGACGCATGCCACGGCAGGCGCCTTTCGCCCGTCAGCCTGGCTGTCACGGTAGGCGGCATCAGTATCGCCGATTTCTGCGACATGCCCATCTCGAAAGAGCTGGACTTCATTCGCAATTTAAAGCTGAGCGATCGCGAAAACGCCATTGCCCGGCTTATTTTAAAAGAAATTAGGGATCGCCTCGGATTTTTGAAGGATGTAGGTCTCGAATACCTGACCCTTTCACGGTCCGCGGGAACGCTGTCCGGCGGGGAAAGCCAGAGGATCCGGCTCGCTACGCAGATCGGATCTTCCCTTACGGGGATCCTCTATATTCTGGACGAGCCCAGCATCGGCCTTCACCAGCGGGACAACGCCAAACTGCTCGCGACGCTCAAGCATCTTCGCGATCTCGGCAACACGGTCATTGTGGTGGAGCACGACGAGGAAACCATGTGGGCTTCCGACTATATTGTGGACATTGGGCCCGGGGCCGGCCTCCACGGGGGAAAAGTCGTCTTCAGCGGAAAGGTCCAGGATATCGTCAACTGCAAGGAGTCGATTACCGGCCAGTATTTAAGCGGCAGAAAACGGATCGAGGTACCCCGGGTCCGCAGAAAGGGAAATGGGAAAAAACTTGTCATTTTCGGCGCTTCCCAGAACAACCTGAAAAACATCGACGTGGAAATCCCTCTGGGGGAGTTTATCTGCGTCACAGGCGTCTCCGGGTCTGGAAAATCCTCCCTCATCGACGATGTCCTGTACCAGTATCTCGCGGCCAAGCTGAACGGCGCGCGGGAACGACCCGGATCGTTCCGGAAAATCACCGGTTTAAGCGCCCTGGACAAGGTTATCCAGATCGATCAGTCTCCCATCGGTCGCACCCCGCGCTCCAATCCGGCTACCTATACCGGGGTTTTTACGGATATCCGCGTCCTTTACGCGTCCACGCCGGACGCGAAAATGCGTGGCTACACATCGGGCCGTTTTTCCTTTAACGTCAAAGGAGGGCGCTGCGAAGCCTGCCAGGGCGACGGGATCATCAAAATCGAGATGAATTTTCTGCCGGACGTTTACGTCCCGTGCGAAGTCTGCAAGGGAAAGCGCTATAACCGGGAAACCCTCGAAATCAAATATAAGGGCAAAAATATCTATGACGTTCTCGAAATGACGGTGGAGGAAGGACTTTCCTTTTTCTCGAACGTCCCGAGAATCAAAAGAAAGCTTCAGACGCTGGAGGACGTCGGACTCGGGTATATCAAGATTGGCCAGCCGGCAACGACCCTTTCCGGCGGGGAGGCGCAGCGCGTCAAGCTGGCCGCGGAACTGGGCAGGCGCGCGACGGGCCGGACCATTTATATTCTGGATGAGCCGACCACGGGACTCCACACCGACGACGTCCGAAAACTGGTCGACATCCTTCAGAAGCTCGTGGACAGCGGCAACACCGTCATCGTCATCGAGCATAACCTGGACCTTATCAAGACCGCGGACTATGTTATCGATCTGGGCCCGGAGGGCGGGGACGCCGGGGGCCGCGTCGTTGCCGCCGGAACGCCGGAGCAGGTTGCCGAAGTCCCGGAGTCCTATACCGGGCAGTACTTGAAGAAAATTCTCGCCCGGGACAGGGAGAAAAGGGGGGAAAGGCGTTGATTCGGAATCTCATTTTTGACATGGGAAACGTCCTTTCCGTCTATAACCCGAAAAAGTATATGAGGAAGATTACGGGGAACCGGGAAGCGGCCGCCGCTGTCGTCCGGGAACTCTTTGAAGGGCCGGAATGGAAACTGCTGGACGCCGGCGCGATCACCGAGGAGGAAGCGGTCAGGAAAGTCCAGAAAAGAATTCCCGAATACGCCACGGAAGTCAGAAGGGCCGTTGCGGAATGGCCCAGCCATTTTGAGGCGACGCCGGGAATGGAAAAGACGGTGGGGCGCCTGAAAGCGAAAGGATACGGGCTTTATCTGCTTTCAAACGCCGGGCTGTCCTTTTACGCCTACTGCGGGAAAGAGAGGATCTTCCGGTATTTTGACGGCATCGTGATTTCCGCCCGGGAACATCTTGTAAAGCCGGATCCGGCTCTTTACCGCAGGCTTCTCGGCCGGTACGGCCTCAAAGCGGAAGAATGCCTGTTTATCGACGATCTGGAGGAAAACGTCGACGGGGCCCGGCGTCTGGGAATCCGGGGGGTCCGGTTTCAGGGCACACGGGATTTGGTGCGGTATCTGGAAAAAACGGGGATCCTCTGACGGAAAAGAAAAAGGGAGAAGGCGGCAGTTTTCCGGAATTTTCCGGAAAGCTGCCGCCTTCTCCCTTTCCTAAAATTCAGCTTCTCATTTTTCCATCGCCCGGTACTTTTCGACGATCCGGTGGGCGCATTTATAAATATCCCCGCCGCCGAGGGTCAGAATCAAATCGCCTTCGCGGGCGTTCCGGACCACATAATCCGCGATTTCCTCAAAAGTAGGGAACCAGACAGATCCCGGTATTTTTGCGGCGAGATCCTTGGAATAGATATGATAGGTGTTTGTTTCCCGGACGGCGAGGATCTCGGAAAGCACGACCTTGTCGGCAAGGCGAAGCGCTCTCGCGAAATCGTCGAGCAGGAGATAGGTTCTCGAATAGGTATGCGGCTGAAAAACCGCCCAGATGCGGGAAAAGCCCATCTGCTTTGCGGCCGTCAGCGTGGCCCTGAGCTCCGTGGGATGGTGGGCGAAATCGTCCGCGATGGTGATCCCGCCGAACTCGCCCAGCCGTTCAAAGCGGCGGTGGACCCCGGTAAAGGCGTGCAGGCTTTTCGCGATGTCCGCGGCGTCGACGCCCAGGAGGTCACAAACCGCGAACGAAGCGAGCGCGTTGAAGATATTGTGCTTTCCGGGAACGCTCAGGGTGATTTGGGCCGCTTTTCTGCCGCCTTTTAAAAGGGAGAACCGTTCGCGGGCGCGGTAAGTATCCTGAATCTCGGCGGCGGAATAGTCGTTCTTCTTTCCAAAACCGTAGGTCCGGATCTCCGCGTTGTGGATCCCTTCCACGGACTTCATGGCGTTCGCGTTGTCACCGTTCACGAAAATGGCTCTGCTGGTCTGTTTGGCAAACTGGTGGAAGGAGCGGATGGTGTTCTCTACCGTCCCAAAATAATCAAGGTGATCGTTGTCAATATTCAGAATGACGGAAACCGCCGGGTGGAGCTGCAGGAAAGTATCGACGTATTCACAGGCTTCGCAGACGATGATGCCGGATTTCCCGACGCGCCCGTTTCCGCCGATCAGTGGAAACTTGCCGCCGATGATGGCGGAAGGGTCTTTCCCCGCTTCCAGAAGGATCTCGGTGATCATCGCCGACGTCGTCGTCTTGCCGTGCGTCCCGGAAACCGCGACGGGCGTGGGAAATCTGCTTGTCAGAATCCCCAGCATCACGGAACGCTCCAGGACGGGAATTCCTTTTTTCCGCGCGGCGACAAGTTCCGGGTTATCCTGCTTGACAGCCGCGGTATATACTACAAGCTGAGCCCCGTCGACGTTCTCTGCTTTCTGGCCCATATGGACAGGGATACCGTATCCCCGGATCCGCTCGAGGGTATCGGATTCGCTGGTGTCGGAACCTGTCAGCTGGTACCCTTTATGGAACAGGATTTCGGCAATCGGGCACATGCCCGATCCCCCGATCCCTACGAAATGAATTCTTTTTACTCTCGACAGTATATCGCCGTTGTTCATAACCGCACTCCCTATTTCAGAAATCCGCGGATATCCGCGGAAAGACGTCTTAAATAAGTATATTGCCAAACGTCGGCAGAATAAACACGTTTCAGAATAATTTCAGCCAAAGCGGCCGGGAAAGGCCTTTTTGCCTAAAATCACATTACGCCTGACCGTTCCATATTATGTCGTGAAAAACTTATGGCGGATGGAGGTCTTTTGGAATGTCGGATATTCGAACGATGGGGGTCGCCGGGGGAGACGCGAGGCAGATCGCGCTTGCGGAGTCCCTTGTCTCCGCGGGGTTTGAGGTCTACGCGTGCGGCTTCGACGGGATCTCATTTCAGAACGGCGTGAAAAAGGCGACGCTTCCGGAAATCGCCGAACGATGCAAGGTCATCATTCTTCCGCTTCCCGTGACGGACGACGGAAGGTATCTGAAAACGGATTACAGCTATGACAAAATCCCCCTCGATGACAGCTTTGCCGAGCTGATGCGCGGAAAGCGTGTCTTCGGGGGAATGATGCAGCGGCTTTATAAGACAAGCGGACTGTGGAAGGAAATCAGAGCGGAAGATTATTATCTGCGGGATGAGTTTGCGGTCCGCAACGCCGTCCCGACCGCCGAAGGAGCCATTGAAATCGCCATGCGGGAATACCCGGCGACCATAAGCGGCAGCAGATGCCTGGTCGCCGGGTACGGAAGGGTCGGAAAAATACTCGCGCACATGCTGCGGGGAATCGGGGCCTCCGTTTCGGCAAGCGCCCGCAGAGAATCCGATCTCGCCTATATCGCTTCCTACGGGTATTCTCCGGTCCCGACCGGAAAAATCGGGGAAACGGAGAGCTATGACCTGGTCTTTAATACCATCCCGGCCATGATTTTTACCCGGCGTGTCCTGACCAGGCTGGAAGGCTGTTCCCTTCTCATCGATCTTGCCTCCGCGCCGGGAGGAGTGGATTTCGACGCGGCGGAAAAAATTGGCCTGAAGGCGATTCTCGCCCCGTCCCTTCCGGGAAGGGTGGCGCCCCGCACGGCGGGGAAAATTATCCGGGATACGGTCTGTCATATGCTGGGGGAGAGTGACTGATATGGAACAGACTTTAGGCTTTGCCATGTGCGGATCCTTCTGCACGTTCCGGCAGGCAATCGATGAACTGAGGCACGTGCGCGGGGAAGGGTACCATGTCCTCCCCATCATGTCGTTTAACGCCTTCCACACAGACACCCGTTTCGGACGGGCTGAGGATTTTGTCTGGGAAGTCGAGGATCTCTGCGGAAGAAAAGTCATCAAAAGCATCGTGGAGGCGGAGCCGATCGGACCCAAAAAAATGGTTGACCTGATGGTTGTGATGCCCTGTACGGGAAACACTTTGGCAAAAATCGCGAACGGGATCACGGATACCCCCGTTACCATGGCGGTAAAGTCCAGCCTCCGCATCGGGCTGCCCGTTGTCCTCGCCCCGGCGACCAACGACGCGCTTGCCGCTTCGGCATCCAATATTGGAAGGCTGATGAACACAAAAAACATCTATTTTGTACCCATGCGGCAGGATAACCCGGAAAAAAAGCCTTTTTCCCTTGTCGCGGATTTTAAACTCCTGCTTCCCGCGGTCCACAAGGCGTTGGAAGGAGTTCAGTTAGAGCCCGTCCTGCGCTGACGGGTCGGGTCTTTTCAAAATTTTCTGGCGCTTCCGGCACCGGTTGTGGTATGATGGAAAAAAGGAAAGGAATGTGAAAAAATGCGGTACTGCCCCGACTGCCATGCCTTATGTTCCGGAGAAAAGCACTGCCCCTATTGCGGAAGCGGGCGCCTTCGCCCGGTGCGGGAGGACGATCCGGTCCTCCTGATAAACGCGTCCCGGGAAGAAAGCGGTCCGATCCTGGGGGCGCTTTCGGACGCCGGCGTCCCGTACCTTGAAAAGGCGGGCGGCGTCTCCGGAGTCGTGCTTGGAAGCAGCCGGTCTTCCGGGATCCAAGTCTATGTTCCTTTCGGCGCCCTTTCCAGAAGCACCGAAATTCTCCGGGGGATTGGGGTTGTCCGGAATGAGAAAAAAACGGCGGAAAAGGAAGAAGCGAAAAGCGGCGCGCCGCAGAGCGAAAAGAAGGCGAAAGCCGCCCGGGTTATTTCCACTCTTCTTTTTCTCGCCGCGGTCGCCGCCGTGGTTTTTCTGACCGACGCGCTGATCCGGGTGCTCCGCCCTTTTCCGTGCGCCCGGAAAGCGGCCGTCAGGAACCGGGAAGGCCGCGCGGGCGGAGCGGGAGCCTTATCCTGGGAAGCAGAATGGCGGAGAAAATCAGCGCGGAACCCAGGATGGTCCGGGGAGATGCGGTTTCCCCAAGGAAAAGGATCCCGCTCAAGGCCCCGAAAACGGATTCGAGCGACATGATAAGGGAGGCCCGGTCCGGCCGGATATATTTCTGGCTTACTACCTGGAGAAGAAACGCGAGCATTGTCACGAAGACAGAGAGATAGGTTAGCTCGAGCAGGGCACGCGCTGGAAGGACCCGCGGTGTTTTTTCGGTAAAAAGCGCCACGGGCGCCGCGAAAAGCGCCGTCGCGGCGCACTGGGTTATCGTCAGAAGGATAGGGTCGCGCGTTTCGGTTAAAATACCGACGGCGACAATCTGGGCGGCAAAAGCGAAGCCGCTTCCAAGGGAAAGCAGATCCCCGGGACTGGCGGTAAGGTTTCCGCGGAGAGAAAGGACGCCTGCTCCCAGAGCGCAGAGGAAAGCGGAGACGATGCTTAAAAGGCCCGGCTTTTGCCGCTTCGCGATCCAGTAGAAAAACGGGACCGCGACGCAGTAGATGGAAGTAAGAAAAGCGTTCTTGCCCGCCGTCGTGTATTTTGCTCCCCAGGTCTGAAGCTCATAGGAAGCGAGGTTCAGAAGACCGACGAAGGCGCCCGCCTTCCAGTCGGAAAAGGTCAGCTTATTCAGCCTCCCGTGAAAGACGAGCGCGAGCAGAATGGCCGCGGGCCCGAACCGCGCCGCGATAATATGGGCCGCGGGCACGCTTTCCACGGCGTCTTTCACGACCGCGAAAGACGTTCCCCAGAGGATGGTTGCTATTGTCAGTCCGAGCTCCGCGGCGGCAGTCCGGTTCCGGGATCGCTTCAAAAGAAAACACCCCGCTTTTTCTCCCGATAGAGAGACTTCGCCATTATATCATTCTTTTTCCTTTTCCGCAACGGCCTCTCTGCGGAAGCGGCGTCCGGGGATAGATTCATTCTTTCCTAAAGCGGCGGATTGTGTTATAATGATACTCGATTTCCCAATACGAAAAGAATTTTTTGGAGATGAAAAGATGACGGGAATTGAACAGCGCACCGTCTGTGACGGCGTCCATTTCCGGAGTATCCGGGACGACCGCTTCAAGACGATCCGCATGTCCGTGCATTTTCTGCTGCCGCTTGAAAAGAAGAACGCGGCAGCGCGCGCGATTCTGCCGTTCCTTCTGACGCGCGCGAGCAGAAAATACCCGGACTTTACCGCGCTCAACCGGCACCTGGAGGAGCTGTACGGCGCCCAGCTGGACGCCGACGTTCAGAAACTGGGGGACGTCCAGGCCCTGTCCGTTTCCGCTTCCGGGATCGCCGACCGTTATTCCCTCGAGGGGGAGAGCGTCTGTTCCGAACTGTCGAGTCTGCTCTGCAGCATCGTGTTTGATCCCCCGTTCGAAAACGGGATGTTTCCGGAAGAGGGGTTTGAGCAGGAGCGCCGGCAGATGATCGAGCAGATCGACTCGGAATATAACGACAAGAGGCTTTACGCGATGCGCCGCTGCGAAGAGATCCTTTGCGCCGGGGAGCCTTACGGCATCGGGCGGTTTGGTAGCCGCGAAGACGTCGAGAACCTGAAGCGCGAGGATCTGACGGCCGTGTGGAACGACGTCATCCATCACGCGAGAGCCGAAATCATGGTGGTGGGGGACTGCGATCCGTCCCCCGTCTATTCCGACTTTTTCGCCGCTTTTCATAACCTGGGCCGGAATCATACGGTTCCCTGCGGGAGCGAGGCCGTGAAGTCCGCGGACAAGGTCCGCGACGTCACGGAGAAAATGGACGTCGCCCAGTGCAAGATGGTCCTTGGTTTTCGAACCGGGTGCGCGGAACCGGAGGAAGAGGTGCCGGCGTGCAAGCTTTTCAGCGCGCTTTACGGCGGAACGCCGAATTCCAAGCTGTTCCTGAACGTCCGCGAGAAGCTGAGCCTCTGCTATTACTGCAGCT
>DAITAP010000051.1:0-12147 GCA_036824225.1 Caproicibacter sp.
GCAGACTTTGAAATTGCCTCCATGCCGGGCAAAGTCGGATCCGTTTTCTTCTGGGAAAACGGATCCGACTTTTTTAAAAGGTGAGTCTTAGCTTAAAAGCGACTCGCTCCGAAGACTTTCCGGGAATTTCACGGGATTTAAGCGGATTCTCCTTTCTGGACAATCCGGCAGAGCCGGAAAATATTTTCCAGGGTTTCCTCAAGATCCCGGGAGCTTCTTTCCCGGAGAATTTCAAATGGCCCTGATACCCGGTTGATGCTGAAAGCCGCCCCGATTCCATGTTCCGCGGCGGTTTCTGCGGAAATTTTCACATCCCCCGCAACAGCAATCAGCGGGATATTCTGACGGGATGTATGGGCTGCGATGCCGGAAATCACTTTGCCTTGAAGGGACTGCCCGTCCAGACACCCTTCCCCGGTCACAACCAGGTCCGTTCCTGGAAGCAGTTCGTCAAAATGCACCGCGCCGAGAACCGTTTCAATTCCCTTTTGAAGTCTCGCGCCGCAGAAAGCGGCCATTCCCGCTCCCATTCCCCCCGCGGCGCCGCCTCCCGGAAGGTTCAGAACATCGACGGAAAAGGCGCGCCGGATGAGATCTGCGAGATGGTGAAGTCCGTCGTCCAATTCTGTCACTTCGGCCGCGCTGGCTCCTTTTTGCGGCCCGAAGACGGCGGCAGCCCCGTTTTCCCCGCAGAGGGGGCTGCCGACATCGCACATAGCAGTGATTTCTGTTTTCCGGACACGCGGATCTATGTTTTTAAGGTCAATCTTCCGGATTTTGGAAAGCGTACCGCCCGCCGGCAGGAACTCGCGTCCGTCCTGATCCAGAAACCTGGCCCCGAGCGCGGCGGCAAGCCCGGTTCCGCCGTCGTTGGTGGCGGTTCCCCCCATTCCGACCAGAAGTTTCCGGCAGCCTCGGTCCAGGGCAGCCCGAATCAACTGTCCCACGCCGTAAGTTGTCGCCTTCATGACCAGCCGCTTTCCGTGGGTCAGCGGAAGACCTGCCGCCGCTGCGGACTCAATGACCGCGGTCCCGTCCGGCAGGATCCCGAAAAAGGACGGGACTTTTTCCCCCAGAGGGCCTTCCACCCCCAGGCGGATCTTCTTCCCTCCGACCGCCGTCAGCAGCGCATCCACGGTTCCTTCCCCGCCGTCCGCTGCCGGAATGAAACGGGCATGGCATTCCGGAAGGATGCCGGAGAGGACCTTTTTCGCAATTTGGCAGAATTCGAGCGAAGAAAGACTCCCTTTAAAAGAATCTGGAATCACGATAATCTTACGGATACCTTATTCCCCCTTTTGACCATGCGGATTTTGATGAATGTCAAAATTTTACGGCGGGGTTGTTTCAGAACGGGGTTTCTTTTATAATAGAAGGAAGAATCGGATAAACTTGAGGGCAGAATAAGAAAAAAGGAGCGTGAAGCAGTCATGCCTATCGGACTTGTGCTGGAAGGCGGCGGCATGCGCGGCTGGTATACCAGCGGAGTGCTGACAGCGCTGAGCGAAAATAAAATTACCTTTCCCGTCGTTTACGGGGTTTCGGCCGGGGCACTGAACGCACTCGAGTATATTTCCGGGCAGGCCACCCTTCAGTACTCCGCTGACGAACGGTATGTCAGCGTGGAAAACCTGCGCAGGACGGGATCCCTCTTTAATTTTGACTTTATCTTTGGAGAAATGTTTCACCGGCTCGATCCGTTTGACTACGGCGCGTTTTATAAATCCAGGACCGAACTGAAAGCGGGCGCGACGGATCTGAAAACAGGACGTCCCGTTTTTTTCGGAAAAGCAGATATGGATGAAAACTTCACACCGATCCGGGCGTCCTGTTCGCTTCCGATCATATCCAACATTGTAACCTTCCGGGGATATGATCTCTTAGACGGCGGCTGCTCGATGCCCATTCCCATTGAACGCTCCCTTTTCGATGGGAACCAGAAAAACATCATCGTGCTGACCCGGGACGCCGCTTATCGGAAATCCCCGCATCCCGAATTTCCGCGGGCGGTCCTGAACGTGCGGTACGGCGAGTATCCAGCTTTTGTGGACACCATGATGCGCCGCCCGGAAACCTATAACAGCGAGCTGGACATCTGCGCCCGTCTGGAAAAAACAGGCGACGCTCTCCTGGTCCGCCCCAGTGTCCCACTTCTGACAAGCCGTTACGAAAAAAGTATCGAAAACCTGAAAAAGATCTACGAACTCGGGATCCGGGACTGTGAAGCAAAAATGGACTCCATCCGGGATTTTCTTCGCGCGGGAGGATCCGAAAGCTCCCTCTAATACCGCAGCATCTTCTCAAGCCGTCGATGAAGTCGCCCTATTTTCTGCAGAGTCGGGGCGTCTTCTACTTTTCTTCCCGAAATAAAATAATCGGCGCCCGGTTCCCCCGGACCCTGCAGGCCCATTTCCCGCAGAATGCGCGCCAGATTGTTGACCGTACCCCTGCATCCGTCGATCAGCGCGACTCCCGGAGGAAATATCCCCGCGAAGGTATCCTTAAAATAGTTAAAGTGCGTACATCCGAGGACCAGCGCGGAGTATTTTGTAAGATCATACGGCCGAAAGGCCTCCTCCAGGTATTCCCGCACGCGCCAGGTATCAAATTCTTCGCGCTCGGCAAAAGAAACCAAACCGGGCAGAGCTAAAAGGTCGGCCGCGTGTTCCCTGTCAACCCTCTGAAGCAGGTTCTTAAGCTTGTCCTCCCGAACCGTCACAGGCGTGGCAACAACCATCACTCTTTTTCCCTTGCAGGTCTCAACCGCCGGCTTGACGGCGGGCTCCATCCCCAGGATGGGAAACCGGTATTTCTTGCGCAGAAATCCGATTGCCGCACTTGTCGCCGTATTGCAGGCGACGACATCCGCTTTCGCGCCGAGATCCCGAAGAAAGCCGATTGCCTGATCCGCATAGCGGATGATCTGCCCTTTTGTCTTTTCCCCATAGGGGACATGGTCGGCGTCGGCATAGTACAGATAGCGTTCCTCCGGCAGGACGCGCATCGCCTGGTGAAGGACCGTCAGCCCTCCGATTCCGGAATCGAAAATACCGATTTTCATGGCGCCCCACAGGAGCTTTCGACTTTCTGATTCAGAACCGCCACAACCTCCCCGTATTCCGGGAGGGGGCTTCTTCGTTCCATTAAAACGGTATCGCGCCAGTGGCCCTGACGGTCCCGGGCAATTCTCTCCCGGTATCCCACGGCCCGAAACCCGCATTTCGCGTGCAGGGAAAGGCTCGGTTCATTATTGCGCATGATACTCGACTGCAGCGTCCAGATCCCGTGCTGCTCCGAGGACTCAATGACCTTGTGAAGCAACAGGGTTCCCACCCCCTGCCGTTTTGCCCAGTTGGCAATATAAATGCTGATTTCCGCGACGCCGGAAAAACAGGCTCGCTGCGACGTGGGAGAAAGCACGACCCACCCGGCGATGGTATTGCCGCCCACGCATACGAAACGGCCAAACGGCAGATGGGCTGCGTCCCATTTTTCATAAGGCGGACAAACCGTCTCAAACGTTGCGAGATTGGTTTCCATGCCCTGGCGGTAAATGGCTGTGACGGCGTCCCAGTCCTCTTTCCGCATTTCCCTGACATTCCACATGCAGACCAGTCCTTTTCAAAATTAATTTTCTACTTTGTTTTTTAGGGATCCAGCATATTGTATCACACCCTCCTGCGGGAAAAAAGATAGTTTATAAAAATTTGAAGCGTCCCTGAAAATATCTGACGGTATAAAGCCAGGAGAAAAAATACAGACGAAAAGCCGCCCTGCTTAAAGGATTGGCCGCAGGAAAAGGGTGTATTCCCAGAGCAGCTGCCGGGAAAAAACGCCGGCCGCGGTCCTGGAAGAAGAAATCACGGCGCGAGGGCCGGCTATGCCGCGCCCGTTTTGTCCCTCTCGGAATCCGGACGGAAAAGGTTTCCGGAGGACGAAAAAAGCGGATGTTGAAGAGCTGCTGTTGACAAGCCTATCGCGATGCAGTATTCTGGGGACACGAAATAGCTCCGCGGATTGAGCTTAGGTAAGGAAAAGGGTTCCTTCTGCTTTTTCAATCACCTTCTTTCCTCAAGACTGTGGCGCTACAGGATGATTTTCTTCCCCTTTTGTCTTTTGGAATTTTTTTCTCCTGCCGAAAACGGTCCCCGGCTAAAAAAGCGCCCCGGCTTTCGCGGCAGCCTTCATTAGAAAGGAAGGATCCAGAAATGGTGATCAGCGCAAGCAGGAGGACGGATATCCCCGCCTGCTATGCAGGCTGGTTTTTCAAGCGCATCGCAGCAGGCTATGTGATGACGCGAAATCCGTTTCGTCCCTCGCAGGTTTCCCGCGTGTCCCTTTCGCCCAGGGATGTCGACTGCATCGTATTCTGGACAAAAAACCCAGCTCCCATGATGGGAAAGCTGAAAATTCTGGAGAAATCCGGATTTCCGTTCTATTTTCAGTTCACCCTGACCCCCTATGGGCGGCAGTGGGAAAGAAATCTCCCGCCGAAGCGGGAGATTGTGGAAACTTTCCGGCGCCTCAGCCGATCCATAGGTCCGGAACGCGTCGTCTGGCGGTACGACCCGGTGATATGCACCCCGGAGCTTACCCCCGAATGGCACCTTACGCAGTTTGAACAGCTCTGCAGTGCCCTGAAAGGCTGTACGCAGGAATGCATCTTCAGTTTTGTCGACCTGTATGCAAAAGCAAGGCGCGGTTCCAGAGGACTGGGACTTTCGAGAGTCTCCGGGGATAAAATGGAACAGATTTCGGCCGGTTTTTCCCGTATCGCCACCCGGTATGGAATCTGTCTTAGAACCTGCTGCGAAAAAAACCGGTTCTTAAAATACGGCATACGGGATGGCGCGTGTATTGACGCGGAAAGAATCCGGGCGGTTACGGGACGCCCCCTGCGCCTTCCAAAAGACCGCGGTCAGCGCCCGTTCTGCAATTGTGCCGCCAGCGTGGACATCGGCGCCTACGACACGTGCAGAAACGGATGCGTCTACTGCTATGCGACCGGTTCCGCGAAAGCAGCCGCGCGGCATGATCCGGATTCTCCTCTGCTTACGGGGGAGCCTCCCCGTTAAGCAGCGGTTACCGCGGCAAATCGAGGGAATCCAAAACCTTTTTCAGTGCCTCGGCGGATCGATTCAGTTCGGCCTGCTCTGTCGTATTGAGCGGAATATCCACGATCTTTTCTATGCCTTTTCTTCCGACAATGGCGGGAAGGCCCATGCAGATTCCGTGCAGTCCATAGTGGCCTTCTACCAGACTGGAAACCGGAAGAATGGAATGTTCGTCCCTTAAAATGCACTCGGCAATACGGCGGACCGCCATGGCGATACCATAATAGGTCGCGCCTTTCTTTTTTATGATTTTATAGGCGCTGTCGCGGACATCTTCATATAGCTTCTGCATGTTTTCAAGATGCCTGGAAGGGCTGCACTGTCTGCAGAAGCTGTGAAGTTCCACGCCGGAAATATTCGCGCTGCTCCAGACGGCAAGCTCGCTGTCTCCATGCTCGCCGATAATGTACGCGTGAACGCCGCGGCTGTCTACGTTCAGATGGCGGCCCAGCAGATATTTAAGCCGCGCTGTGTCGAGAACGGTGCCTGATCCAATCACGCGGCGGGACGGAAAGCCGGAAAGCTTCCAGGCAGCGTAGGTCAGAATATCAACGGGGTTGGATACAATCAGAAGGGTCGTATCCGGATTGTGTCTGACAATTTCCGGGATTATCTGTTTAAAAATCCCCAGATTCTTATGGACAAGATCCAGCCTGGTTTCACCGGGCTTCTGGTTCGCGCCGGCCGTGACAATCACAAGACCGCAGTCCCCGATATCGCCGTAGTCCCCCGCATAGATTTCCATGGGTTTCGCAAACGGGAGTCCATCGCCCAGATCCATCGCTTCCCCCTCGGCGCGGTCTCTGTTGACATCAATCAGGACCATTTCGGAAAACAGCCCGCTCTGCATAAGGCTGAAAGCGGAAGTCGCCCCCACAAAGCCGCAGCCAATGACAGCACATTTTCGATCATCCAGCATAAAAAACATCCTTTCCCGTCTATCGTTTCATCAGTTTTATTTTTTCTTTCACCGCCGGTTCTATGCGGCGGGATTCCATGATTTTTTGCAGCGTCTTATGATACGTCCAGTGATCCAGACGGGCGTGCCGAAGGTACTGCCCCGTTTCCCGGGGAAATCGGATAAAACAGACAGAGACGGCCCACGCGATAGCCATTCCGGCATAATATCCGCTGTTCCGGGCTCGGTCGAAATCCCCAAACAGGCGCGGGAGATATTCTTTCCTTATAAAAAATGCCATCAATAAGGTAACCCCGAAGCGGACTGTAAATTCATCTGCGCTGGAAAGACAGCTTTCCAGAAACGAGAGGGATCGTTCGGGATCCTTTTTTAGAAATCGAAAGGAGGATCCACAGATATCACATGCCGCCCAACTTCTGATTTTCGGTACAAACCCCTCCGCGCGGGAGAGGGCCTCGCCGTAATTCATCGGGGCACCCCCGATGACAAGAGCCTGAACCATCACCTCTTCCAGAAAATCGCCGTGCGCTTCCGAAAGGAAACGGCGCCAGTCCCCGCACACAATCCGTTTTGCCAGAGCCCGCAGCTCCGGCGTCCGGACTCCCAGGACTTTCTCCCCTGGAATCAGGCGCCTTTGAAAATCGGCAAACTCAGGATCCGCAAGGGAATGAAGTTCGCGCATGAATTCCGGATATCCGGTATAGGTAAACGCCGTTTTCATCCCCGCCTTTTCTGGTATTCCTGATATTCCTATGATAGTACATCTTCCTTTAAAAAACAACTTTCAAGGCTCATTCGTGCTGGAAAAATATACGTCCCTTCCCTTCCAGAATTCCTCGCATTGAAATTCTCTAACAGCATTTAAACAAAAGGCCTTATCTGCGGATGCAGTCGAAAAAAATTGTATCAGAAGCCATGGTTTCGTCTTTTTAAAAACCGTACGATTTTTTGAGTTTGGCGGACTAGAACTTCGAACTGTCCAGGAAAGAAATATTGAGGCTGCCAAAATAAAAGCAGCAGGAGCTCAATTAAATCCGCATCCCGTTTTTTTATGTTCCGCGCTCTTTCCGCCGAAAGGACGACCTTCCGGAAAACAGGGTTCCGTTTCCGCCTTCTCAGCAGAGAAGCCGTCCACGGCGGAGAGGAAAGCCAGGCCGATGACCGGAATGCGGAATCTACGGAAGACCCTGTCCGGATTTTCCCGCCATCTTCCGCTTTGGAAAGGGATGTCCTCCTGCAATTTCTCTTCCACTTTTTCGGAAATTTTTTTAATTTTGCATTGACATGCCAGTCAATGCATTATATAGTATTTAATATAAGGTATGAGCGTCTGTAATATTATAAAATCCCTCAAAAGGAGGGCTGATTTCATGAATAAATCTGTTTGTGTTTTTGGGGATTCCCTGACAAAAGGCGTTGTATTTGACAGCGCTGTAAAAAGATACACCCTTTTAAAAAGCTGCTTTGTCAATCTGATAAAGAGCAGCATAGGCGTGACCATCCATAACTACTCAAAATTCGGATGCACGGTTACGAAAGGGCTGGAAACTTTGCTCCGTCATCAGGACGAACTCGGGAAATACGGATATGTTGCCCTCGAGTTCGGCGGAAATGACTGCGATTTTAACTGGGCTGAAGTTTCGGCGGATCCAGACGCGGAGCACCGCCCGAAAACTCCGATTGGCGTTTTCACGCAGAAATATTCGGAGATGATCGACGTCGTCCGGAAAAGCGGCAGCAAACCGGTTGTCCTGTCCCTGCCGCCCATCGACGACAAGCGGTATTTTGCCTGGATTTCGCGCGGCCTGAACGCTCAGAATATTCTTCACTGGCTTGGGGACGTGGAACGGATTTACCGCTGGCACGAAATGTACAACCTCGCGGTATGCCGTCTCGCAAAAGAACTGGAAGTCCCGCTCATTGACATCAGCAGCGCGTTTCTTCAGAAATTTAACTATCAGAGCCTTCTCTGCGAAGACGGAATTCACCCCAATCAACAGGGGCATGACCTGATTTTCCGTACCATCCAGTCCGCGGTCAGGGGAATGTCCCAGGCCGCAGCGGGCTGATCCTCTAAAAAGCGGGCACTTCCGGTTTCTGTTTCCGGAAGCGCCCGCTTTTTCTTCTCTGGCTTTTTGGGGGCGGCGGACAGGATCCGGATCTTTAGGATGGATCTCCGGAATCCGGGGTGCGGCGTGCGCCTGTTCTGACTCCGCAGCGGAGCGGATCCGCGGGTTTTATCCCACTTCGCGCCGCGATATCGCGTGCGACGACAACGCCGGTAACGGAAGCCTGCATCAGTCCGCGGGTGATCCCCGCGCCGTCCCCGATGGCGTACAGGTTTTTAACCTGAGTCTCAAAATTTTTCTTCACCGCTATTTTGGAGGAGTAGAATTTCACCTCCACGCCATAAAGGAGAGTGTTCTTCGAATAAAGGCCGGGCGCCAGCTTGTTAAACGCGCGCAGCGACTCCACAATACTGGTCAGATGCCGGTGCGGCAGAACAAACGAGAGATCCCCCGGCACCGCCGTCTTGAGGGTCGGAATCGTCGTCGATTTCTCAAGGCGCGTCGCATCGGTGCGCCTTCCCAGCAGCAGATCCCCGAGCCGCTGGACCATAATGCCGCCCCCCGTCAGCATGTTTCCCAGCTGCGCGATATACCTGCCGTATTCGATAGGCTGATGAAAGGGCTCCGTAAAGCGCGTGGATACCAGCAAGGCAAAATTGGTGTTTTCCGTACGGCGGGACTCATCGGCATAGGAATGCCCGTTTACCACGGCGATGCTTCCTCCCGAACCGGTATTGTAGCGTTCCTCGCTTACAATCCCGCCGGGGTTCATGCAGAACGTGCGCACCTTGTTCTCAAACGTATCCGAATAATAAATAAGCTTTGCTTCGTACAGGTTTTTCGTCAGGGGATCGAGGACGGCGTTCGGCACTTCGACGCGGACCCCGATGTCCACTTCGTTATTCGCAATGGAAAGGCTGTTTTCCTTCGCCACCCGGCTGAGCCACTGGGCGCCGCCGCGGCCGGGCGCCAGCACGACGCGGGGAGATTCCACCGTTTCCTCCGTCCCGTCGGGCCGCTCAAGCAGCACGCCGCAGACCTCGCCCTGGTCCGTAAGGATGCGTTTTGCCGTTGTCTTCTCGCGGAATTCAAAATTTGGCCGGGAGGACAGATACTCATACATGGCTTTTAAAACCTGGTAAGAATATTCCGTCCCCATATGGCGGACCGGACAGGGAATCAGCTGAATATTTTCCTTCCGGGCCTCATAAGCTACTTTTTCCGCAAACTTGTCGTTCTTTCCGTAGACTTTATCCGGCGCACCAAAATGGAGGTAAATCCCGTCTACATAATGAATGAGCTCCCGGGCTTTCTGGACGCTCATGTATTTTGTGATATTCCCGCCGACCTGTTCAGAAAGCGACAGCTTTCCGTCGGAAAACGCACCGGCCCCGGCCCATCCGTTCATAATACTGCACGTAGAGCAGTGCGCGCAGGTTCCCGTCATACGCGCCGGGCAGTACCGATGGTCAATCGCGCTTCCGATATCCACAATAAGGATCTTCATATCAGGCACAAGTCTGTCCAGTTCCAGCGCGGTAAATATTCCCGCCGGTCCTGCACCGACCACCACAACATCATATTTTTCCATCAACAAACTCGTCTCCTAATGCTTCTTTGACAATAAGCCGGACTGCTTTTTTCCGGTTCAGGATCCGGCTTCTTTCCCGTTCCCTTCCGGTACTGCCTCCGCCGGGCGGGGCCCGGTCGCCGCTTCCCCGGAAAGGAGGGGAATCACATCCCTTAGGGTCGGGACGCAGGCGGAAAGGATGGAATGAAGTTTCTTGTCCGGCCTGACGAGATCCGGCACCATGACTGCTTTCATTCCGGCCCGGGACGCGGAAAGGCACCCGTTCGGTGAATCTTCCAGCGCCATGCACTCCTCCGGCGCGGTTCCGGTCGCCTTGGCGGCGGCAAGGTAAATATCCGGATCCGGTTTGCTCTTTCTGACCATATCGCCGCAGATGACAGCCTGAAAATAACCGATTACCCCGGCTATCCTAAAATAGCGGAGAACCCGCGTCCGCTCCGTCGAGGACGCGGCGGCTATGGTATATCCACCCTTCTTTAGGAAATCCAGAAGTTCGAAAAGTCCCGGTTTGACCGGGATCCCCTCCCGGGCGACAATCTCGTCGGCCCGCTCCCTCGTGCGCCTGAGAAACGTTTCAAACGGAAATTCCCGCCCTACCTTTCTGCGGCATATCCCGCGGATGCGCTCATGGTTCGCGCCCATTGTCTCCGGCATGAGGGAAGACAGATTTTGAACGCCGTATTCCCTTCCGAGCTCGTTCCAAATCCGGGCAGTCATCCGTTCCGTATCAAACATCAGGCCGTCCATATCAAAAACAACTGTTTTTATCATTTTCAAAGCCCCGTTTCTCGCAGATGGCAGCGGCAAACGGTTTTATCATACCATATTTTTTATAAAAAGTTAAGGCGGCCGGAAGGTACGTCCGTTGACGGGCCGGACGCCGGATGCTATACTTTATAACTGAATCACGGACGAAAAGCACCATAAACTTCTACGGAGTGGAACTTTGGAGGGATACCATGACATATCAGGAAATCCTGCGGAACGCGAGAAAAAATATGGCTCCAAACTGCCGGGTCTGCCGGGAATGCAACGGCGTCGCCTGCAGAGGGGAAATCCCCGGTACGGGCGGAAAGGGAACCGGAGCATCGTTTATCCGCAATTTCAAGCGGCTTGCGGACATTAAAATCAACATGAATTTAATCTATGAAGATCGCGGGCAGGACCCGTCCGCCGAATTTTTTGGAAAAAAATTCGCGGCGCCGGTGTTCGCAGCGCCCATCAGCGGCCTTGGCAATAATTATAACGGATACCTGAATGAGCGGACCTACGCCGAAGCGCTCGTCCCCGGCTGCATCGACGCCGGATGCGCCGCCTTCACGGGGGACGGCGCTCCGGATAACTACCTTACGGATCCGCTTTCCGCGGTCCGGGCCGCGGGAGGGCGCGCCGTGCCTACCGTAAAGCCCTGGGATCGGAAAACCCTGTTCCACAAAATCGATCTCATCAAGGCAAGCGGCGCCATGGCGATCGCCATGGATATCGACTCGGCAGGACTCCCCCTCCTTGCCGCCGCGGGCAAGCCGGTCCGGGCGAAAACCGCCGGGGAACTTTCCGAAACCATCCGGTACGCGGGGATTCCGTTCCTCATCAAAGGAATTATGACCCCCGGAGCCGCCCTGGAAGCGGCTCTGGCCGGAGCCTACGGCATCGTCGTTTCCAACCATGGCGGGCGCGTCATCGACCAGACGCCCGCTACCGTCGAGGTTCTCCCGCGGATTGTGAAGGCGGTCCGGGGAAAAGTTAAAATCTTTATCGACGGCGGATTCCGGACAGGACTCGACGTTTATAAGGCCCTCGCCCTCGGCGCGGACGCCGTGCTGATCGGCAGGCCCTATGTCATCGCCGCGTGCGGCGGCGGCAGGGAAGGGGTCCGGATCTACACGGAAAAAATCATCGCGGAACTGAAAGACGCGATGAAAATGACGGGGTGCTCGGATCTAAGGAAGATAACGCCGGATAAGGTGGAAGATCTGGGCTAGACGCGGAGAACCGGGGGCCGGAAGCCGAATGAGACGCGTGCGGATCGCAACTTTGCGGCAGCCGATATTCTCGAGATTCCCTGAAGAAACAGACGAAAGGAAGGACGGAATTGAGGGAGATCCGGGTCGACCGTCTGGCCGTCAAGAAAAGAAATGGACGCTCCTACAGCCTGTGCGCGGGAATCGGCCGCGCGGGGCTCCTCCTGAGGCGGGATCTGCAGGAGCACGTCGCCATGGCGGTGCGGGAATGCGGATTCCGCTACCTCCGCTTTCACGGCCTGCTGCAGAATGACTTGGCGATTTACCGTGAAGACGCCGGCGGAAATCCCCTCTACAGCTGGCAGTATGCGGATGAGGTTTACGATTTCCTGATGGAGATCGGCGTCCGTCCGTTTCTGGTCTTTGATTTTATGCCGGAAAAACTCGCGAGCGGCAGCCAGACGGTTTTCTGGGAGCGGGCAAATGTGACCCC
>DAITAP010000052.1:0-12055 GCA_036824225.1 Caproicibacter sp.
CCTGCCGACCTAACAGCATTATATCATGGGCATCGCAAAGCCTGCCAACGCCAACTAAGTGTACCAAGCAGACACACTTAAAACCGTCTGCAAATCTTATTATACGAGGGGAATAGCAATGAAAAAGATGATCGTTTTACTTGCTGCAGCTATCTTTGCGGTATTATTTCTTTCCGCATGCCATAAAAAAAGCGTGCCGCGGCACGCCGATCTCCCAAAGGTCCTTCTTAAAATGAAAGAGGCCGCCGAAAACTCGGAGCTCATGGATCTTACAAAAGACAACCTGATGCCGGATTATGGAATCAATCCGGACGACGTGCGGCAGTTCGCGGCCTGCCTGGATTCCACGGGGACCAAAGGCGACGAAATCTTCCTCGCCGAAGGGATTGACGAAGCGGCGGCCGGGCGCATCCGGGAAAAGCTCGAGCAGCGCTACAAACAGAAGCAGACGGAAATGAAAGATTACCTTCCGAAGGAATACGCCGTCCTCAAAGAGTGCGGTGTCAAAAAAGACGGAGAATACGTCAGCCTGATTGTCTCTCCCAAGCATGAAAGCCTGGAAAAAATATACGGATCCGCGCTGGGGCGTTAAACTTTCCCGCTGTCCCCCGAAAGGGCAAAATTTTCGACAGCATATGCGGCTCCGTCGCTGTCATTGGTTCCCGTGATAAAATCGGCGGTCTGACGCGCCGAAGGGACCGCGTTTTCCATTGCGACGGCAAATCCCGCGTATTTCAGCATGGTCACATCGTTATCCGAATCCCCGATGGCCATCACCTGAGAAGGACTGACTCCTACTTTGAGGCATAATTTTCCGAGAGCGTCCCCTTTGCTGCAGGTGGAGGAGTTCACTTCAAGATTGACGGATCCGGAGCTTGTAACCGTATATCTTCCCGTACAGCTCAACCGGCTGATCAATTCGCGCCGAACCGTTTCCGGTACATAGGGAATGTTTATTTTCTCAACAGAAAAACCGTTCGAAGCAAGAAAGGCGGAAAGATTCTCTACAAAATTCTGCGATTTGAGAATGTATTGATAGACCTTTTCCGGAAGATGTAGTTTTTGAAGCCGGATGAAATCACTTTTTTCGGAATAGGAAACCCCTCTGCAGTATGCTTCCGTCATAAGGCCGCGCGATGAAAAAAAGCGGATGGCTGAAAGCGAGTCCTCTGTGGACATGGGGTTGGAATAAAGGATCTCCCCTGTCCGGAGATCCCAGACCGCCGCGCCGTTTGAGGTAATGGCATACCGGATACTCGGGAGATTCCGAAAAGGCTCTGGCAGCATCTTTTTCACTCGTCCCGTTGCCGGGACAACAATCACGCCGATCCTTGACGCCGCTTCCACCGCGCGAAGAAGCCTTTCGGAAACAGTCCCGTCTGTTTTCAGAGCGGTCCCGTCCATATCCAGCGCAATCAGCCTTATTTTCATAGCGCTCCTCCCTTGAAAGTTCTTTTTTTTATCCCATGAAAAAATTTTTTATCGACTGAAGGAAACGCTCTTCCTAAAAAGCAGGCAAAATATAACGGAAATAATATTAAGCTCGCCGGGGAAAGATGACCTTAGGCAGAGAAAACGCTTATTTTTCACCGCACAAAGAGAAAGTGTGGTCTCTGTTAGGGCAGGCTGAAAGCCTGCCCGGTCTTTTTTTTATCGCATTCTGAAAATTCATCGGAGAAAGAAGACGTCATCCTCCCGGCGGCGTTTCGGCTGCGGTTCTTTCCCGGCCGGATACCCGAGACTGACGCTTCCAAACGGAAGATAATTGTAGGGCAGGTGCAGCCGGGAAAGAATTTGAGGATCGCGGAGGCCGGGGAGAACCGAGCAAATATAGCAGCTCCCTATGCCAAACGAAAAAGCCGCCAGCATCAGGTTCATGATAGCGCACGCCGTGTTTTCCCGGCTGAACCGGAAATTTTCCGGACCGGAAACGACAACTGCAGCCGGCGCCCCGTAAAACGGCACATGACCTGCTACAAAACCACCCCCCGCCTTTTTCGTCGCGGAGACGATATCCTTCAAAAGGTTCTGATCCTGAACGACGGTAAAAAACCTGTTCTGCATTCCCATAGCGGACGGGGCGTATTTTGCGGCTTTCAGGATTTTTTCCATACTCTCACTGGGGATGGGATCCGGCTTAAAAGAGCGGATCGATCGTCTCCCAAGAAGAGATTCATACAGGGTATTATTCTCCATCTCTCTCTCCCCCATCATTTTCCTTTCCGGTCTTTCGAAAAGCAGAGTAACGAAAGGACTTTTTTCATTTTATCCTCCATGGAAGAAGATGTCAAGTTGTGAGAAGGGATGGATTTTCAGAATATTACAGATTAGATCTCCCAATTTGTTTTAGCGGCAATAAAACGCCATTTTCTTATATCCTGGCACGCTTTTTACTGCTTTCTAGCTTAGCAATCTGTTTTTACTATATGTGTCTATTAAAATATTTCTGTGTAACCTGTAATTGTTTTTTCAAAATTGTTTGCCACATGGCTTTATGAATTTCTCCGCTGACTTTTGATACTTTGGTATGTCTGACATTCCCATCTTCATCACATTTCCGATAGTAGAAATGATCTGTCCGCTTATATAATTCCCATTTGTCATTATCACAAAAACGTTTCAGTTCTTTCCACTTTGGCATGTAATAAGCTCTCCAATCTTTTCAGCATTGCCTAAGATCAGAGCTTTGAACACATAGGGAATATGAGTCTTGCGGTTTGGAGCCGTACCCCAATAGTTAAAATCAATGTAAAAGTCTTCAGAATATTCAAGGATTGATTCTGCCAACCTCTGTTTCGCTTCTTTTTCATCTTTTCCGTTTTCTACCAAGTCAATCTCATTTAAAGAAAGTGTAACCGAACTATCGTCTTCCGTCTCTTCCTTTGCCGTGAAATGATAGGTATCCAGCAGCAATTCCATAAAATTAACATCGGAAAGCATCAGATAATCCCGTGTCCGCTTGATAAACTGTGGTTTTTCACGGACTGCCCTATCTACTACCTCGCTCCAATTCTTTCGAACGTCTGTTGAATTCATCGTCAACATATCATTCATCTCCCTAACCCTCCCATGATAATAATTTACGTACATTATGTCAATAGTGTACACTTTATTCTATGAGAATATTTGCTATTTTATTCATACAAAGCAAAAAATGCAACAATATGGTCAAGACCTCCACACCTGCCGTGTAAACCCGCATTTTCTAACGAATTACAGCAGATTTTAAGTACACCTAAAACGGCGCTATCCCAGTAAAACAGCGTATTTTAGCCATGATATAAAGATAACTACGAAGTCATCTAGAAAGCATAATTAGCCCGCGGCATCTCTCTCTCTGAGAGACCGGCTAAAAGGCGGCCATACAACGCCCCGGCAAGCTTTTCCCTCTGTTGATTCTTTCCTGCAGCGGTGATATACTTAAAAGCTGTGTTATGCTTTTTACAAGTCCTTTCCTGCCTGCTCCGCAAGGAAAGGACAGTTCCATCAAAAAAAAGGCTCTAAGTCTTATCCTCGCGGCATTTTTTTCTAACACCTCTCCCCCCCTTTAAAATTGAAGCCCCAAATTCCTTCCGGAAGTTCTGCTAAAATTCCTCTAAAAAAGGGATTCTTCACCGCAGAACATTTAAGGTCTCCTTCTTTCTGGATTTTTGGCCGGTGTCACTGGATCCGCGACGATATTCTGTTTCTAAGCCTTTTTTGCGCCTCTTTTTGCCCCCGACATACCCAGGAGAGAGGAGAGAGGGGAAAAGATTTCCGGGAGAACAGCGGCCGTCGTTTTTTTAATTCTTGCCGGATCCCTCTTCCCATTTTTCCTTTCAAAGAAGAAAGCAGTTCGCGGGTGCTTCAGAGAAAAATATCGGCAGCAGAACTAGAAAGGGGAAGAAAAGTCACAATGAAGTATACGATAGAAACCCTACGCTCTTTCCGCACTACAATTTCTCTTACGGTATCCGGAAGCCAGCGGCTGCTTCTCAAGGTTCCAGACTATATGACGGACGATAAGATCCGGGAATTTATCGAAAAACATGAAAAGTGGATTCAAAAAAATCTCCTTCTTTACGAGGAACGCCTCAAAAATGCCCCGTCGTTTACCGAGGAACAAATTTTCTCCCTCAAAGGGAAAGCGGCGCGCTTTGCAAGGGAGCGGGTCAAATATTACGCGGAGAAAATGGGGGTCCGGCCGACAGCCGTTAAAATTACCTCCGACGTCACCCAGTGGGGATCCTGCAGCGGGAAAAACAGCATCTGCTTTTCCTACCGGATCGTCCTGCTTCCAGAAAAGGCGGCGGATTATATCGTCGTCCACGAACTCGCCCATATCCGAGTCAAAAACCACGGACCGGGATTTTACGCGGAAGTTGCCCGGTATATGCCGGATTATAAGGAGAGAATCTCGCTGCTGAGAAAATCGGAGACCGAACTCGGCCTTTAAAGAGAATCGGGCAGAAGAAGGGGCAGAAGATCCGGTCGGCTGACGGATCCGCGCGGGGATCGCCCATGCCGTGCGCATAAAAAAAAAGATCCCGTGTAAAATTCACGGAATCTTTTTCTTTTTTCTCCCGAACTCAGGACACTTTGGCTTTACTGTGCACTTTTTCCTCAATTTTGGCATTTTCTTCCGCGTGTTTCTTTTCTTTCATCTCCGCGCGCGGACGTCCTTCGCTGTCTTTCCAGATTTCGGAAGCGACTTTTGCCCATTCCTTCGCGGCCGGAACGCATTTGGCCGTCAGGGAATCCACGTCTTCCGGATGGACAAGATCCGTCGACTTCGCACCGGCCTTTTTGACCATCTGGGAGAGCCTCGCCGGATTGTCCAGCAGCGGGCAGGGACGCAGCATGTTGTGGTTAAACGGCTGGTTGCGCCGGTACTGCATGAACATCGGTGACTGATAGGCTTCGAGAAGCGTCTTGTTCTTGATATTGCTGTCCGCGTAATGGATAAAGGCGCACGGCTCGATATCGCCGTTTGCGTTGATATGCATATAGCAGCGGCCTCCGGCGATGCAGCCGTTTACATATTCGCCGTCGTTCCAGAAATCCATTGTGAAAATCGGTTTCGACCCACGGAACTTGCGGATCTGATCATACATGAATTTTCTCTGTTCGGCGGTCGCCATCAGTTCCGGCACAGCGTCCACACCGACGGGAATGTAAGTGAATATCCATGCAAATTTGCAGCCCTGTTGAATCAGGAAGTCGAAATAATCGTCGCTCCCGATATTCTCGGTGTTTTTCCGGGTATAGCAGAGAGACGCGCCAAACGGAAGCTTCTTTTCCTTCAGAATCTTCATCGCGCGCAGGACAGCCTGATAGGTCCCCTTGCCGCGGCGGGCGTCGGTCTGTTCCTCATATCCCTCGATGCTGATGGCCGGAACGAAGTTCTTGACTCTCAGCATCCCGTCGGCAAATTTTTCGTCGATCAGCGTGCCGTTGGTAAAGGCGAGGAACACGCAGTCATTATGCTTTTCGCAGAGCTTCAGAATGTCATCCTTGCGGACCATCGGCTCTCCGCCCGAAAGGATATACATATAAGTTCCCATTTCCTTACCCTGCTGCACAATGCTGTCCATCTGATCAAAGGTGAGGTTCAGCTTGTGGCCGTACTCGGCGGCCCAGCAGCCGATGCAGTGAAGATTGCAAGCGGAAGTCGGGTCAAACAGAATCGCCCACGGGATATTGCAGTCGTATTTTTCTACCAGTTTGTCCCTGCGGTAACTTCCCAGCACGGCAGAGTGGACAAGAAAATTCTCAAACAGCTTTCTGCGCACCGCCGGGTCGATATCTGTGTATACGCTTTTTATCAGGCGGTTCCAGTTGTTATTGGGATCCTTCATAAAGCCGTCGATCATGTCGTAAGTGTGCGCGTAGTAATTATTTTTGTCAAGCTTGCGAAGCCAGCCAATCAGCTTCGGTACATTCTGCTGCGGGTTGCTGTCAAGGTATGCCAGTGCCCTTTTCAGCCCGAAAGCCTCCAGCTTTTCACTTATTGTACTCATAATAAGCGCTCGCTCCTTTTTAAAAAATTGCGGAAACCCATGCCCTTTTGTCTTTTTTAGAATAACATTTTTCCCGCATTTTGTATCTATACAGTTTCACCTCAAAGTCATATTTTTATACAAATTTAGGAAAGTGTCATAAGCGGAAACCGACGGCGGATCGCCCTTTTTCAGAGACGTTTTCCGGATTGACAGAAGCGCCGCGTTATTGTATGATCGGTACCGGACAGCGTCCCGGTTCTTCGCGGGAGGCGGAAATCTGGGGGGATAAAGGTTATGAAACTAAACCAGCTTCTGAAGGGTCTTTCCTGGTCCTGCGGCAGAGAGACGGACGGTGTGGAAATCAGTTCCGTCGTCTATGATTCCCGGAAAGTAAAAAAAGGAAGCCTCTTTGTATGTCTTCCGGGATTCCGGTCGGACGGCCATAAATTTGCCGGCCAGGCCGCGAAAGCGGGCGCGGCCGCCATCGTGGCTCAGCGGCCCGTAGAGTGCGGGAACACTCCTCTGGTGATGGTAGAAGACACCCGGTATGCGCTCGCGGTGATATCGGCCGAGTGGTTTGGACATCCGGCACAGCAACTAAGAACCATCGGCATCACGGGCACCAAAGGGAAAACGACGACGTCGTATATGATCCGCTCAATTCTTGAGGCCGGAGGAATCAAAACGGGCCTCATCGGAACCATTGGAATTGTGATTGGGGACGAGGTGGTGAAAACCGATAACACGACCCCGGAATCCTATGACGTTCAGAAATACCTGCGCCAGATGGCGGATTCCGGATGCAAGGCCGCGGTGCTGGAAGCCTCCTCGATCGGGCTTCGGGATCGGAGGGTAGCGGGGTTTGTGTTTGACTACGGTCTGTTCACCAATTTCTCACCCGATCATATCGGTCCCAATGAACACAAGGACGTCGCGGAATACATGCACTGCAAAAGCCTTCTTTTCCGCCAGTGCAGGACGGGAATTTTTAATATCGACGATAAAAACTGGAACGGTGTCGCGGCGGGCCATACCTGCCGCGTGGAGACCTACGGATTCGGGGAAAGCGCCGAACTCCGCGCTTCCGGAGATCGGCTGATTTCGCGTCCCGGCTATCTCGGCGTCCATTTTAAACTGAGCGGGCGTCTGAATTTCGGAGTGGACGTCGACATACCGGGCAGGTTCAGCGTCTATAACGCACTGGGAGCCGCCGCGGTATGCCTTCATTTTCCGGTCGGGGAAAAGGAGATGCGGGAAGGCCTCGGATCCGTAAAAGTCCGGGGCCGCGTGGAACAGGTTTCTGTCCCGGGAAATTACACCCTTCTCATTGATTACGCGCACAACGCGCTCAGCATGGAAAACATTCTCGGAACTCTGCGGGAATACCATCCCGGCCGCTTGATCTGCCTTTTCGGCGCCGGCGGAAACCGTGACCGTGAACGCCGGTTTGAAATGGGCGAAACAAGCGGACGCCTGGCGGATCTTTCCGTCATTACGGCAGACAATTCCCGTTATGAGAACGTCATGGATATCATAGCCGACATTAAGGTCGGAATTTCCAGGACGGACGGGAAATACGTCGTGATCCCGGATCGGAAACAGGCCATTAAATACTGTATCCGGAACGCGCGGGACGGGGATATTATCGTCCTTGCGGGAAAGGGCCATGAGGATTACCAGGAAATCAACGGGGTAAAATACCATTTGGATGAGCGCGAGGTCGTCGCGGACGTTCTCGCGGGAAGGCTGTGAGGCGGAAACCCATGAAAATGACCATAGGGGAAATCCTCGGAGCGTGCGGCGGAACGCTGCTGGAGGGAAGCGCGGACACGGTTGTCACTTCAGCCTCCACGGACAGCAGAAAAATCGGGAAAGGCGCGCTTTTTGTTCCCATCAGAGGGGAAAGGACCGACGGCCACGCCTATCTCGGAAAGGCGTTCTCTTCCGGCGCCGCAGCCGCTCTGACGCAGGAAGGGCGCCTTTTCAAGGGAAGCGGCGCGTTAATCGGGGTAGACGACACGGTCAAAGCGCTTCAGAAGATTGCCGCCGCCTGGAGAAAGAGGTTTCAGATCCCCATTCTGGGTATCACGGGAAGCGCCGGGAAAACAACGACGAAAGAACTTGCTGCCCTCGCCCTTTCCGCGGGGAAAAAAGTCCTCAAGACCGAGGGAAACCAGAACAGCCAGGTGGGGCTTCCGCTGACCGTTCTGCGGCTTTCTCCGGAATATGACGCCGCCGTTCTGGAAATGGGAATGAGCGAGTTCGGCGAGATGGCACGGATCGCCGAGGCGGCTTCGCCGGATGACGCTATCCTGACGAATATCGGCTTTTCCCATATCGGCCAGCTCAAGTCCAAGAAAAATATCCTGAGAGAAAAGCTCCATATCACCGACCGGTTCCATCCGGGGTCCGTCCTGTTTTTAAACGGCGACGATCCCATGCTCTCGGCCCTTCGGGGGAAACTTCCTTTCAGGACCGTCTTTTTCGGCACCCGGCCCTGGTGCGATTTCCGGGCTGAGAATATCCGATCGACAGGGGAAAAAACAGAATTCCGGTTCGTTTCCCCCGGCGGGGAAACGGGCAGGGTCCTTCTCCCCCTGCCCGGCATCCACTCGGTTCTCGACGCTCTCGCGGCCCTTGCCGCGGCCTGGAACCTCGGCGTCCCCCTCAAAAAAGCGGCCAATGCCCTCTCGGGTTTCCGTCCTGCCTCCATGCGGATGCAGATCCGCCGGTCGGAAAGCGGAATCACCGTCATCGACGATTCCTATAATTCGAGTCCGGACGCGGCGATCAGCAGTCTCGGCGTCCTCCGTGACTTTCCCGGAAAAAGAAAAGCGGCGGTGCTCGCCGACATGCTGGAACTTGGCGAATATTCCCGCAGCGCCCACCTGGAAGTTGGGAAATACGCGGCAGAAGCCGGCACGGACCTCCTCGTCACGGTCGGAAACGAAGCGAAGGCGATCGCGGAAGGGGCCCTGGCGGAAAACCCGCGTCTCGAGTGTTACATCTGCCGGGATAACCCGGAAGCCGCCGGCTTATTAAAAAAAGCCCTGAAGCCTGGCGACGTGGTCCTCATCAAGGGATCCAGGGCCATGAAAACCGATGAAATCGTCTCTTCCCTCTTGGGAAAGCGGGCCGGGTCCCGCTCTTAAAAAGCGGAGGGCGCTTCCATAAGGCACAATCCCCTTTTCGCTTGAAACGCTGTCATGGAAAATCATGACGGGCGGTATGGCAGCGCCGGAAAAATTTTTCCCTTCGGCGCGGATTTTATCCTGTTTTCTTTATCCATGATCCACGGAGGAATTTTTTTTGCTGAAGCTGGCAGTCTATCTGAAAAACTATAAAAAGGAATGCATTTTAGGACCGTTTTTTAAATTCTTAGAGGCGATTTCTGAGCTGCTGATGCCGACCATCATGGCGTTTATCATCAACGAAGGCGTTGCGCGGCGAGACGAAGATTATGTGCTGAGGATGGGCAGCCTCATGATTCTGATGGCCTTTTTAGGGTACGGGTGCGCGCTCATCTGCCAGAGATGCGCCGCGCGCGCCTCGCAGGGATTCGGGACAGCCCTTCGAAACGACGTTTTCCAAAAGACGCTTTCTTTTTCCTATGCTCAGGTGGACCGGTTCGGCGCCTCAACGCTGACAAACCGCATTACAAACGACGTGAACCAGCTTCAGCTCTGGGTCGCCATGTCCATCCGTCTCCTGACGCGGGCGCCGTTTCTCTGCGTCGGATCGATCGTGATGTCGTTTTTTCTCGACGCGAAGCTTGCCTGCATTCTCCTCGCCGCGACGCCCATCCTCGCCGCGATCCTCTACTTTATCACAAAGAACGCTACTCCCCTTTACCGTTCTTACCAGGCAAAGTTGGATCGGATTGCTTCCCTTCTTCGGCAGGATCTTTCGGGAGTCCGCGTAATCCGCTCCTTCCACAAAACGGAGCAGGAGGCCGGAAATTTCCGCCGGGCAAGCGGCAGTCTCACGGATACGGGCCTTGCCATCGGCCGCATTTCCGCGCTTTTCAACCCCCTTACGTCGCTGACGGTCAACGGGATGATCGTCCTGGTGCTCTGGGAAAGCGGGTTTGACATCCGGTCGGGACGCCTTTCCCAGGGGCAGGTCATCGCGTTCCTGAATTACGCAAACCAGATTCTCCTCGCCCTCCTGGTTGTTTCCAACCTCATCCTCCTCCTCATTAAATCCATGGCCTCCGCAGCGCGGATCAACGAAATTCTCGACACGGATCCGGAACTGCGGTCCCCCGAAAGCGCGCCAGAATCCCCTCTCGAATCCCCCGCGGTCGAATTTCGGGACGTTTCCTTTGCATACGCCGGGACGGGGGACCGCGCTCTCAGCCACGTGAGCGTCTCCATTCGGAAGGGGCAGACGGTCGGTGTCATCGGAGGGACCGGTTCGGGAAAGACCACCTTTGTCAATCTGATCGGCCGTTTTTATGATGCGGCTTCCGGATCCGTGCTGGTCGACGGCGTCCCCGTCCGTCAGTATCCTCTCCGAGTTCTACGGGCTAAAATCGGATTGGTGCCGCAGCACGCGGTCCTCTTTACGGGCACGATTGCGGAAAATATCCGCTGGGGCGCGCCCGGCGCGGACAAATCCGCAGTGCAAAAAGCGGCGGAGGAAGCGCAGGCGGACGAATTTATCCGCCGTCTGCCTCAAGGGTATGACACGAAGGTAGAGCGCGGGGGAGCAAACCTTTCCGGCGGTCAGCGCCAGCGCCTGACAATCGCCCGTGCCCTGGCGGCCGACCCGGAAATCCTGATTTTGGACGACTCGTCGAGCGCGCTGGATTTTCTGACCGAATCCCGCCTTAGGGAAAGCATTCGAGAGAACTATAGCGGAAAGACCATCCTGACCATTTCCCAGCGGGTCGGAACGCTGAAGGACTTAGACAGGATCCTTGTCTTTGACGGCGGCAGACTGGCGGGGGACGGGACGCATGAAAGGCTGTTCCGGGACTGCCCCGCCTACCGGGAAATCTGCCTTTCCCAGATCTCAGAGGAGGCGAAGGCATGAAGCGGACCCTGTTAAGGCTGCTCCGGTTTATCGGCCGGTACCGGTTCCTCCTTTTTTTATCGTCGCTCTGTGCCCTTGCCAGCGTGGCGTGCAACCTGACGGCGCCTCTCATTGTCGGAAAAGCCGTCGATTTCATGGCGGGGGCCGGCAGGGTAAACTTTCCTGCCGTCGGCCGGATGCTTGCGCTTCTCGCGTTGGTTTTTCTTGTCGGAAACGCGTTCCTTTGGTTTTTAGGGTATCTTACCAGCAGCATCTCCTATCGGGCGGTGAACCGCCTGCGCCTGGCGATGTTCCGGAAGCTCACCCTTCTGCCCGTCGGTTTTTTTGACCGCACCCCGCACGGGGATACGGTAAGCCGGTTTGTCAATGACGCGGATACCGTCGCCGACGGGCTCCTTCAGAGCCTGACAGCCCTTCTTCAGGGAATCGTCACCATCGTCGGCGCGGTTGCCTTCATGCTTTCCCTCAACGCGCGCATGACGCTCGTCGTCATCCTCTCCGCCCCGCTTTCTTACCTCACGGCCCGCTGGATCACGACCCGGTCACAGAAACTTTTCCGGGAACAGGCGTCCACCCTGGGAAAACTGAATGGCTACGCCGAAGAAATCATCGCCGGCCAGAAAACTGTCGAGGCGTTCCGCCAGGAACCGAAAGCGCTTCGGAAATTCAAGGCCCTCAATTCCGAACTCTACCGGACGGGCGTCCGGTCTCAGTTTATTTCCTCGCTTTCCAACCCGTCCACGCGAATCGTCAACAACCTTTCCTACGCCGCCGTGGGGATTTTCGGGAGCCTCGCCGCCATCCGCGGCACGCTGACAGTGGGAGAAATCTCCAGTTTCCTGATTTATACCGCGGTCTTCGCAAAGCCCTTTAACGACATTACAAACATTCTTTCGCAGATTCAGGCCGCCGCCGCGTCCGCCCAGCGCCTTTTTCAGGTTCTGGATCTCCCCCCGGAGACTCCGGATTTAGAAAGCGCTCAAGTCCTCCATGGCTGTATCGGTCATGTGGAGTTTTCAGACGTCTCCTTTTCCTAT